>JAPSKD010000419.1 GCA_031177865.1 Bacillus sp. (in: firmicutes)
ACTTCAACACCAGGACCGAAGCGCTTGTCGGGTCTGAACAAGGCGCTTCCGCTTTTCCTTCTCCTCGGTCGTTCCGACCTGCGGGGTCTCACTCAGCTTGTTCATCCCGCAGGAGTCAAGCGCCTTCCGCTCCAATCAACAGGTTCTAAAATCAACAGTTTCCTTTAACACAGCCAAAATAAAAAAGAGCCCATGGATTTCATGGACTCAGGATCATAGATAAAGATTATTGCGCATCCAGGTCAAGCTGAACATTTCTTTGCGGAGCAAAGGTTGAAATGGCATGCTTGTAAACCAATTGCTGCTTTCCTTCCGATTCAAAAAGTACAGTAAAATTATCAAAGCCTTTAATTTGGCCTCGTAATTGGAACCCGTTTAATAAGAATACCGTTACATGGGTATTATCCTTACGGCACTGGTTTAAAAATTGGTCCTGAATGTTAATGGTGGTTTTCATTTGTATATCCTCCTCTTTTATCTCTACTAATATGTATTCGATTTTACTTGTAGCTTTCCTTCAACGTAATGTGAAATTTCGGTTATTTTTTTTGACAAATTTGAGACATCTGTCATGTCGAACCATTGTACTTCCATTTTATTACGAAACCAGGTTAGCTGTCTTTTTGCATATCGTCTTGAATTTTGTTTTAAATTTTCAACGGCAGTATCTAGACTAACCTTCCCATCCAAATAATCATAGATTTCCTTATAGCCAATAGCCTGAATGGATTGACAATCTCTAAGCCCCTGCTTGTGTAACATGCTGACTTCTTCAAGCAGACCTTCCGATATCATCATTTCGACACGCAAATTAATCCGTTCATATAGCTTATCCCTCTCCATCGTTAACCCAATCAGTGCGGTTTCATAAAGAAGGTCAGGCTGTTGATTATTTTGATAGTCACTCATAATCTTACCAGTACAATGAAAAATTTCAAGTGCCCTTATTACCCTTCTTAGATTATTCGGGTGAATTTGGCTTGCACTCTCAGGATCTACTTTCGTTAACTCCTGATGGAGAGCTTCATTGCCAATTTCCTTTGCCCTGTCTTCAAGCTGTAAACGAAACTCTTCATCCGCAGGCGCCTCAGAAAACTGATAATCATGGATGACTGATTGAATATATAAGCCAGTCCCGCCAACGATGATCGGAAGCTTGCCTTTAGAGGTGATGTCTGATATTTTTTCCCGCACAAGCTGCTGGAATTCCGCAACAGAAAAACTCTCATCCGGCTCTTTGATATCAATCAAATGGTGAGGAATTCCTTCCATTTCCTCGGTTTTTATTTTTGCAGTTCCGATATCCATACCACGATAAATCTGCATGGAATCGCCGCTGATAATTTCGCCATTATATCGTTTAGCCAATTCAATGCTTAACTTTGTTTTTCCAACTGCAGTTGGACCAATAATGACCAATAATTTCTGTTTTGAATCCAAAATTTTCACACTGCCCTTTTCTTAATTTCCGTGATGGCAGGAACCAAGTCACACATACATCCTAACATAAACTTTAAAAGCAGTTGAACATCAAATAAGTATAATCAAAAAATATCTTTTCTATGCATGTTTTTACACAGGATTTAATTTATTCCAATTTCATCTCAATAAATATATTTCCTTTACATCTTTACATTCCTATAACGATTCATTTACAAACAGCGTATCACCCCCAAATTCATGGTAGGCTTAATCGTAGCTTATTTTGTAGAAAGATGACTAGTCAAAATGACAAGTTTGTCGAAAAATAGGGAAATTAGGTGGAATACATGTTATCAAACTTTGAGATTGGAATCGATTTAGGAACAGCAAATATATTAGTTTATAGTAAAAATAAAGGAATCGCTGTAAATGAACCCTCGGTGGTTGCGATTGATACAGAAACTAAAAAAGTTATTGCTTTTGGTACAGAGGCAAAAGAAATGATTGGAAAAACGCCTGAGAAAATTATTGCGGTCCGGCCATTAAAGGAAGGCGTCATTGCCGATTATGACCTTACAACAGAGCTTCTGAAGCATATCATGCGAAAAGCTTCTAAATCAGTAGGCTTTGCCGTTCGTAAGCCAAATGTTGTGATCTGTACCCCTTCTGGATCAACAAGTGTTGAAAGACGAGCGATTCAAGACGCAGTGAGAAATGCCGGCGCAAAGAAAATCCAGTTAATTGAAGAACCTGTAGCGGCTGCTATTGGTGCTGGAATGCCTGTGGATGAACCGGTAGCCAATGTGGTTGTGGATATTGGCGGGGGTAATACAGAGGTAGCCATCATATCATTCGGTGGAGTTGTTTCCTGCCATTCTATTAAAATTGGCGGAGACCGTCTTGATGAAGAAATTATTCAACATGTTCGTAAAGAATATAACGTGTTGATCGGTGATCGAACAGCAGAGAATGTCAAAATCGAAATCGGCTATGCATTGGTAGATCACGAAGAGCTTACCATGGAAGTACGCGGCCGTGATCTTGTAACAGGGTTACCTAAAACGGTGATACTATCATCCTATGAAATTCGCAATGCTTTAAAGGAATCATTATCTCATATATTAGAAGCGATTCGTGCCACCCTTGAGGATTGCCCTGCTGAATTAAGTGGTGACATCGTGGATCGGGGTGTAATTCTAACAGGTGGCGGTGCATTAATGAAGGGTATGGAAGAATGGTTAAGCAAGGAAATCTTTGTTCCTGTCCAATTAGCAGAAAGTCCATTAGAATCCGTAGCAATCGGAACGGGAAAAGCCCTTCAATACATGCATAAACTGCCAGCTGCAGTGAAGTAAATTAGAAAAAGAGTGCCGAATTTTTATTTGGCACTCTTTTTCTATTAATGTATCGGTTTTTCAAGACTACCTGGATTGACCCAAATCCTTTTTATGAATGCCTTTCGGTCACTCCAGCCTGCCTGTATTAATCCAAACGCTTTTATGAATGCTTTTCGGTCAATCCAGACCACTTTCATTCGACCGATAACACTTTCTTTTTTCGGTGACTCTATATATCACTTTGACGTTTTCGCATATTATTGAAATAAAGGAAAATCGGAAGCGGAATAACAATAAAACCTAAGCTTTTAATAATTTGGTTTTTGGCATTTTCTCTAGCACGGTTCTTTTCATCTTTCACCATTTGATCATATCTTTCACGAATTTGATCATCAGATAACTTTTGACTATCCTCGGTTGGAACTTTGCCATCATGGTAAACCTGCTTAAAATCTTCAAAGTTTTGATAATAACCTGGTGGACTCACTAAATCTGCTGCAGCCATAAAGATCGAAATTCCTCCCCCAATCACCATCATAAGTGTTGCAAACAAGACTAAATACGTATAAAGATGACGTATCACTGCCTCTCCCCCCATTTCTTTGTTTTTCGCAGCGTAAACGATTACAAAAATAATTATGACTATAGGTAAAAAAGTACTTAAGATGCCAAAAACAAACATTCGGCCACCCCCTTTTATCTCCCTTATAGTGTAATTTTACACTATACCACAAACAAATATAAGTCCTATTCTGAATATTTTATAAAAAAAGAGTGCTTTCTTATTAATAAGAAAACACTCTTGCCAAGATTACATTACCCGCTTAAACATTTTCTCCATTTCATAAGACGAATAATGAACAATAATTGGTCTTCCATGTGGACAGGTGAAGGGATCCGAAGCTTTTCTCAAATCATCGAGTAACGCCTGGATTTCATCATTTCGTAAATGACGATTGGCTTTAATGGAAGCCTTACAGCTCATCATGATCGCAGCTTCTTCTCGAAGTTTCTTGATGTCGACCTTTTTCATCGATAGAAGCTGCTCAATCATATCTTCGATGATTTGCTTTTCTTCTCCTTTTGGAAACCATTGTGGATGAGAGCGTACGATGTAGCTGTTCAATCCGAATTCCTCAAGGAAAACC
>JAPSKD010000420.1 GCA_031177865.1 Bacillus sp. (in: firmicutes)
ATTTTTCTGACTATTTTTAGTAATATAATATGAGCCACCATGTAAGGTTGCAACAAATATGTGCGTTAACCCATATAAGCACTTAGTTTCAAGAATTTTCGCTAGTATGCTACAATAAATGACAAATGTCTTCACATGGAGGTTAAGCGAATGGACTTTAAAGGCTTTAATAATCAAGATTTCGATGTTTTTCAAATAGATGGATTAGAGGCAAGAATGGAAGCATTAAAAGAAAGGATTCGCCCAAAATTAGAATATCTAGGACATCATTTTGCACCAACTTTAACAACATTGACAGGTGATGAAATGCATGTTCATGTAGCCAAACACGCAAGACGGACAATAAATCCTCCCAAAGATACATGGGTTGCCTTTGCAAATAATCTGCGCGGTTACAAAATGCTTCCCCATTTTCAAATCGGACTATGGAATACTCATTTATTTATTTGGTTTGCTATAATCTATGAAGCACCTCATAAACAAGAATTTGCTACCAGATTCACAAAAAAAATAAACAAAATTTATAAAGAGATACCTAGTGACTTTGTTTGGTCTTTAGATCATACAAAACCTGAATCAGTGTCACATGGACAACTATCTAAAGAGGATTTACGAGGCATGTTTGATCGTTTGGAAAATATAAAAAAGGCAGAAATCTTATGCGGATATGAAATTAAACGAGATGATGTCCTTAATTTAAGCGCAGAGGAATTTCTGCAGCAAGTGGAATATGTGTTTAATAACGTAGCACCTTTGTATAAGATGGCTCTTAATATCAAATAAAAGTCGTTTTCGTAATGATTATTGTTAAAATCTTAAACCCGATTTTAACGCGGAATAATCTATTTTGAGCATTAGAACTAGTATGCAGGCTCTTTTCTCATAAATTAAGGCGATTCCCAATGAAATTAATGTTCAATCAATCATGTTTTATTTGTAAAAACAACAACATTTGCGAAAAGAGCTTAAATAAAAAACTCCTGAACTTGGTTCGGAGTTTTCTTTGTTTATTTCATTGATATTTTTTCTCCTGGTGAGGCAGTTTTGGCCTTTTTAATCGTCCTATAGGAAGAATAGCCGCTAATGTCCTCGAATTCACCACAAATCGTCTTTTCTTCTGCTTTACTAGGCACAATTTCTTTGAATCGACGATAAATATCCATCAATTCATCACGGTCAATTCCTTTTTCATAGGCTCTTTCTATTGCTTCGTAAAATTTAATTACGTCGACAATTTCATCTGTTGTCCAATGATAATCAATGGGGTATTGGTATTCCATATATTCACCTGCTCACTTTATTTCTGTATGGCTGTGTTAAATTAGCCTGTAGATTTGCGCTCCACTAAGGAAAGCTTCTTTGAATAATCACCGCAGGGACAGGCTGTTTTTGCCTGTCAAGAGGCACTTCGCGCACCTTAGGGCGGTCCGGGGAGCCTCCTCGGCGCTTAAGAGCCTGCGGGTATCCCCGGACCAGTCCTCCCGCAGGAGTCTTCGTGCCTTCCGACCAAATCAACAGAGTTCTAAAAGCACTAATAAACTTTAACACAGCCTGCTATTTATGTATAATACCTTTATTTTGCCCATTTTTCACGAATTTCTTCTGCGTCGGTAATCATTCGATTAAATAATTCTGCAACGGTTGGGATATCTTTAATGAGTCCCATCACCTGTCCTGCCCATGCAAAACCTTCATCTTCTAGTCCATCATATATAAATCGTTTGTTTGCCTGTCCGCTAATATAATTCTTTAACTGTTCGTAATTGCCATATTCTTTTTCGATTTCGAGAATTTTATTTGTCCAAGTATTTGAAATCGCTCGCGCTGGCGCCCCAAGAGTTCGTTTGATAACAACCGTATTCACTTCTGTTCCTTCTATAAGCCTTTTCTTATAGAGGTCATTTGCATGTACACATTCCATTGTCGCTATAAAACGTGTTCCCATTTCAATTCCCTCTGCTCCCAAGCTAAGAGCTGCCATTAGTCCTCTGCCATCTCCTATTCCTCCAGATGCTATTACTGGGATAGAAACAGCATCCACCACTTGAGGAATTAGTACCATCGTCCCAATATCATCCCTGCCAAGATGGCCGCCACCTTCCTGCCCCACTACCATCACTGCATCTGCACCTAATTCTTCAGCCTTTTGTGCCTGCCTTCTAGCCGCTACCAGAACTAATTTTTTTATCGATGTTCCTTTTAACTGTTCAAAAATGGGTGCCGGATTACCACCTGTCATCGATACAACAGGGACGTCTTCATCAATAGCTACTTGAAGCATATCTTTGAAAGGTCTATCATGCTGACCAATAGCGTAATTAACCCCAAATGAGTTATTCGTCAGCTCTTTTACTTTTCTGATTTCCTCCCGAAGTTTAGCTGGACTCTCAAGAGACATGGCTGTAATTTGCCCAAGTCCACCAGCATTCGAAACAGATGCAGCTAGCTCAGAATAAGCTAGATAAGCTAAGCCTCCCTGTATAATAGGATATTTGATATTAAGTATTTCAGTAACACGCGTTTGCCAATTCACCGAAACCCCTCCTAATCATGTTACCTTCTTATTTCTCCTTTAAAGGTTAATTTTCCTGTTTTATTGAGAAACTAACTAACAAACACATGAAAAAGTGTTTGTTTTAGAGCATAAAATTCTATGCAAGTAATGCTATTAGTGCTATAATTCATTTGTTTTGTATTGTTATTAAAAGCAATTTGTATATAAAGAGGTGTGGAAATAAATTGTCTCAAAACCAAACACCGTTATTTAGCGGTTTATTAGAACATGCAAAAAAAAATCCGGTCCAATTTCATATCCCCGGCCATAAAAAGGGTGTTGGAATTGATCCTGATTTTCGAGCTTTCATTGGTGATAATGCCTTATCAATAGACCTAATTAATATTGGTCCACTCGATGACCTGCACCAGCCAAAAGGGATGATTAAAAAAGCCCAAGACTTGGCTGCTGAAGCATTCGGTGCAGATAGAACCTTTTTCTCAGTACAAGGAACAAGCGGCGCCATTATTGCTATGATTATGGCGGTTTGTGGGCCAGAAGATAAAATCATTGTCCCAAGAAATGTCCATAAATCCGTTATGTCAGCCATTGTCTTCTCGGGTGCCATTCCTGTGTTTATCCATCCGGAGATTGATGAGGATTTAGGGATATCCCATGGTATTACAACTGATTCCGTTGAAAAAGCGCTGGAACAGCACCCAGATGCAAAAGCTGTTTTAGTCATTAACCCAACCTATTTTGGAATATCTGCAGATTTGAAAAAAATTGTTGAGATTGCTCATTCTCATAATGTACCTGTTCTTGTTGATGAAGCGCATGGGGTTCATATTCATTTTCATGATGAATTGCCTCTCTCCGCCATGCAGGCAGGTGCTGATATGGCTGCCACAAGCGTTCATAAGCTTGGTGGATCGATGACACAAAGCTCTATTCTAAATGTAAAAGAAGGTCTTGTTTCTGCTAAGCATGTTCAAGCCATCCTTAGTATGCTTACAACCACCTCAACATCCTATTTATTACTTGCTTCCCTAGATGTTGCTCGTAAACAATTGGCAACCAAAGGGAAAGAATTAATTGATAAGACCATCAGTCTTGCCCAATCAATTCGAAAAAGAATAAATGAAATTGATCATTTACATTGTATTGGGGATGAAATTTTAGGGTCAAAAGCAACATTTGATTATGATCCGACAAAATTGATCATTTCTGTAAAAGAATTAGGCTTAACAGGTTATGAAGTAGAAATGTGGTTAAGAGAAAAACATAATATTGAAGTAGAAATGTCTGACCTATACAATATTCTTTGTATCGTAACACTTGGCGATACTGATTATGAAGCAGATATTTTAGTAAAAGCGTTAAAAGAGC
>JAPSKD010000003.1 GCA_031177865.1 Bacillus sp. (in: firmicutes)
CCTCAAAGGTGGCTTCCAAAATATCTCTAGGTACATATAAACTCTTAATAAGCTTTTGATTTTTCTTTTGCTCATCTGCCATCACTTTTCTTGGACAGCGTTTATAAACCACATCAATAGAGTTTCGTACCAATACTAAATCAGGGTGATACCCTTTCATGAAATTTATACAGCCATCAAGACTCTCGCAGCGATTACATTCTTTACTTTGCTGAGTGTATTCATAAAGCTTGCTCATGCTTTTTTCAATGGTATTCTGATTGAGCTCATTTTCATGTTCTGTTAGAAATGCATGAATATCAGGATGACTTAATACTTGCTTTCGCTGCTCTTCATAGCGCTTTTGAAAATTTTCATTCGAGGCTAATCGCTTAATTGTTCGATTTATCCTTTCCAATTCCCTTCACCACCTATTTACGAAATGCTTTTAGCTTTTCTTCAATCGCACGCTTTTTGGCTTCAAGCTCTGTGTTTTGCTCTTTTGTATCTGCCTTAACACTTGCTTTTTGGCTATCATCAAACCAATCAGGTAATACTTCTGTCCGAATCGGTTTTTGTTTTGTAGATTTTCCAGTCTTTTTGCTCTCTTGAAAGCCTCGCTCTTCTTTCCTAGCTGCTTCCATTGCTTCTTTAACAGTCTTTATTTTAAGCCGAGCCCAATGGCTTGCAATCGATTCAACAAATCCCTTTGTAAATTTCATATCTGTTTTTCTAAGAACAACCTCGATTAACACATTTACAACACCAGGAGGAAGTTTATATTTAATCATGACTTCCTCTAATATTTTTAAATTGGCAGCAGAAGGCTCCACTCCACCTGAGAGTTCTTTAAAAATAACAATGGGAGGTGTGGTTTCATAATAACGAATTAATTTTTCTTCCTGTGTTTTCGGTTCCGTTAATTGGACTTGGTGGACAGCAGGCTGCGTTCGATTAATAAGACTCGGAAGTTGGTCATAATTTTCAAATTGATACCAATCGCGTGCACCTTTTCTGAGGTCCTCGATATCAACTTCATCCTTTTCATTAATAGCCCCTAATATAAAGTTTTTCATCTCGATTGGGCTGATTCCATAAAGAAATGCAAGGTTACTGATAACCTCTTTTACCTTTTTGGTCAGTGCCTTTTGTGGGACCAGTGATTCATTAAGGCCCGCCATTAACAAATCAAAATCAAAGGTACTGGTATCAATTTGAATTGGTTTTTGGTCCTGACGGCCAATAAATTCTTGATTGGATTCTGCCTCCAATTCTTCTGCATGCTCTTGCATATACTGAAGACTGCCTGGAGTTGCCGACGCAAACACATCCTGAAAAGCTCTGGTTACTTCTAAATAATCTTCATCCAATGGCTTTTTTGGGGTGCTAAAAAAACGTTTTAATCGCGCAAAGTGATTTTTGCCAATTTTACGATATAGATAAATATTTAACATTCCATCTAGAAAAAATTGCTCTGGATTCAATGGCGGATAAAGTTCATAAATAAATGAACGTCCACTTTCATCACTTTTTACGTATGTTTTTAACAGGCCAATGCCCTCTAATCTTAACCTAGCTTCGTAGATATCCTTTAAGTTGACACTTAACAAATTCATTAACAAATGGTGAGTCGAAGATTCAGACCATAATTTATTTTCTTCAAGCTCTGCCCAAAGAGTCATATATAAACTTAAACAAGCGGAGCCGATTAAGGGCTGATACAAAAAAGTCAGCACTTTGCGGTCGTATTCATGCAGCAATCCATTTGACGTAACAAGATAACGGTCAATCGGAATCAATTCCTGCCAATGCTGCGCCATATCATTCACCCTTTAAAAAAGTAATAAAGAGCCAAAGACTTTCTTTAGCTCCCTAGGATTTCTCCTTGTTTATCAGTTCTTTTAATTCTTGAATAAAAACATTTATATCCTTAAATTGACGGTAAACAGAAGCAAAGCGCACATAAGCTACTTCATCAACATGTGCAAGCCTGTCCATCACCATTTCACCAATCAATTCACTTTTTATTTCTGATATTCCTTGATTGCGTAATTCCTTTTCTACACCTTGGGTTATATCCTCTAATTCTTTTAAGGCGACAGGGCGCTTTTCACAAGCTTTAATCAAGCCTCGCAGGATTTTATCCCGGCTGAATTCTTCCCTCGTACCTTCCTTTTTTACGACAATAAGTGGAATTTCTTCAATTTTCTCGAAAGTCGTAAAACGATATCCACATTCTTCACACTCACGTCTTCTTCGAGTTGCACGACCCTCATCAACCGGCCGGGAATCAAGCACACGTGTACCATAATTTTGACATGAAGGGCACTTCATTTGATCAACTCCCAAATCAATCCATTCATAAGTATATTATCTATTCTTTATCTTATTTGAAA
The DNA here is from genome assembly GCA_031177865.1 of Bacillus sp. (in: firmicutes). GTDB lineage: Bacteria > Bacillota > Bacilli > Bacillales > Cytobacillaceae > Neobacillus. Next base: position 2,376 of record JAPSKD010000003.1, read on the forward strand.
GAAAACGGTAACACAAGAAGTATTATGAGCTTTTTCCGACTCTAACAAGAGTATGTAATTTGTCGATTTTCTCGTAATAGGAAATTAGCCTTTTCCTTAAAATTGGATACAATCCGATAGGTGAAAATTTTTCAGAAGAGATACTAAAGTCTACTGCCGTTTCCATTCCTCTCACAGAAACTACCGTCACGATTAGAAAACAAGGTATCGGTTTGTTGATTTCCACAGCAATCTCCCCATGGTCTTTGGAAACCGTAACGATTCTGCAGTCTGCATCTTGGCGAAATAATTCTTCAACGGATTGAAAAAGCTGGTTGAAAGTTGCTTTATAATAACGGGTAGCTAAGGAACTGTCTTTTTGATGATCTGAGGTTTCAATTTGCTTTCTAAAACGAATAAATAAATTACCAAATATAGCCATAGGAGCCTCCAAATATAGTCTTTTATCTAATTTTACAATACTTTACGAAAAAAATAAAAAGAGGTGTACTATAAATACACCTCTCGTCGCATTTTTATTAAAAAAATTATAGAGCTTTTGCCTGTTTTACTTGAACAGGACCCATACCGCGTGGAATTTCAATATTCTCGCGTGTTTGCGCATTTAAGCTTTCTGCAATATAATCTGCTGCTACATTTGGATTTAAATCACCACAAGTATATACATCAATGCTAGCATATCCATGTTCAGGGAAGCTGTGAATCGTTAAGTGAGACTCAGAAATAATGACCACACCGCTTACGCCTTGTGGTGCAAACTTATGAAATGCTACTTCGCGGATTTCCGCACCTGATTTAAGAGCTGCTTCGACAAAAGTTTGTTCAATAAAATTCATATCATTCAATTTTTCAAAATCGCATCCCCATAATTCAGAGATCACGTGACGTCCCATTGTTTCCATATTCATTTTTCCCCCTCTAAACATTTTTGCTTCATTCTTGAAACCTGAATTATTGACGGTATTCAAGTAATTACCACGGGGGAAAGTTAGTCCAGAGAGGTCCTAACCCTTTAAGTAATTAATTGCTACCTAATTTCAAGAAGTTCACGATGACTAGTATACTAAGTTTATATTTTTTTTGCAACCTATCAATCTAAATTTTTTAAGTTTCCGTGTTTAAAGGGCTTATCTCCTCAAGAAAAATACAAATTTCAAACTATATTATGCACAAATGGTTTAGAAAGCTACAAAAAAAATACTGTCAATGCGACAGTATTTTTTAGAGAATTATCCAACTTTCACTTGATTTGAATTAGCCATTAGATGTGCGACATATAATGTAAGATCGACAACGCGGGAAGAATAGCCCCACTCATTATCATACCAAGCAAGCACTTTCACTTTTCTGTTCCCCATAACCATGGTTGACAATCCATCAATGATGGCGGAGTACGGATTTGTATTGAAATCAACGGATACAAGCGGTTCCATCGTAAAGTCGATGATACCCTTTAATGGACCATTTTTTGCTTCCAAAAAGGCCTGGTTGATATCATCAACCGTGACATCTTGTTTCAAATCGACTACTAAATCCACTAATGAAACATTTGGTGTAGGTACACGAAGTGACATTCCATGCAGTTTACCCTTTAGCTGAGGTAATACCAGCGATAACGCTTTAGCAGCCCCAGTTGTGGTTGGGATGATAGATTGTCCACATGCTCTAGCTCTTCGCAAATCTTTATGTGGGTTGTCAATGTTTCGTTGATCATTTGTGTACGAGTGAATCGTTGTCATTAAACCATTTTCAATTCCAAACTTTTCATCCAACACCTTCGCCACAGGTGCTAAACAGTTCGTAGTACAAGACGCATTAGAAATAACATCATGTTGAGTGATGTCTAGTTCGTCTTCATTTACGCCCATAACAATGGTAATATCCTCGTTTTTCCCCGGTGCAGTAATAATGACCTTTTTTGCTCCTGCGTCTAAGTGCAGACCTGCCTTTTCTCGTGAGTTAAATTTACCAGTCGCCTCAATCACCACGTCAATATTTAACTCTTTCCATGGAAGCTGCTCAGGATTCCGATTATTTAATAATTTCACTCGTTTACCGTTTACAATTAGCTCTTCATCCAGCGCTATGATGTCCCCTTGAAATGGTCCATGAACCGTATCATATTTTATTAAATGAGCTAATGTTTCCGCAGGATAACTCGCATTTATAGCAATAATATCTAGCGTATTTTCAAGGATCGCTTTTCTAAAAACCATCCTTCCAATTCTCCCAAAACCGTTTATTGCAATTCTCGTCTTCATTTCACGGCCCCTTCCGTAATATGTTATACTTATTAACTTGTTTCGATGTAATTAGTATAACATATTTAGTTTAATATGTAATATATAAAGTGCGGAATTTTATAAATGTTTTTTAATTCTGATAACTCATTTAATTAATACGTCACATTAAAGTTTATTTGGGATTTTATTTCATAGTAGATTTAACAAAACATTCATTTTATGACGTAAGAACATTAGTTAGAATAAGAGATAAGAAAAGAAGTGGGCTATGGTTAAAAAGGAACGGTCTATACCTGCAGAATTGGTTAACTTGAGAATTTTGGATTAGAACAGATTTATCGGAAAAAGCAAAGAAGCAACTCTTTAACAAGGAGAAGGGTTATGTAGGGGAATTGAAATTTGACAGTTTAATACGTGACCTAGATACTTTGGTTATTAATGATTTGTTGCTCGAAGTAGGTGATACAGTTTTCCAAATTGATACTTTGATTATCTTCTATGGACGTATCTACCTTATTGATGTCAAAAATTTCGAAGGAGAATATTGTTATGAAGATGGTCTGTTTAAAACAATAACTGGAAGTGAAAAGAAAGATCCTATGCTTCAGTTAAATTGGTGTCACTTGGCACTCCGACAATTACTCCAAAAATATGGATATAATTTACCCATTGAAGCTTGCCTAGTATTCATAAACCCCGATTTTACTTTATTTCAGCCATCTTTAAAGCCGCAGATTATCTTACCTACTCAAGTTAATTCTTTTATTAAAAAACTGCATAAATTGCCTGCTAAGCTAAGTGATAAGCACCATAAACTTGCAGACCTGTTAGTTTCTTTACATAAAACCGAAAATCCTTATGTTCGATTACCAAAATATCATTATGACACAATGGAAAAAGGGATAACCTGTGGGGCCTGCCACTCGTTTGGATATTTCTGTCTCTACAACGAAAATAACTTGTAAGAATTGTGGTTGTGAGGAGCGGATGGAAGAAGCGGTGTTACGGAATGTGGAGGAATTGAAGATACTGTTTCCAGATATAAAGATAACAACTAATCTGGTTTTTGAATGATGTAAGGTTATTGATTCTACTAAAATGATTTGGAGGATTCTCAAGAAAAACTTTAAAGCAATGGGGAATACTAAAAAATGCTATTATGAGTAGTTTTTATTAGACTTGGTCTGTAACAATCTCTTTATTGTTACCGAATTTTGCATTTCGCATCTTTTTCGGGCATTATCCTGACCTGATTGTTACCATAATCTCGCTCCCTCTGCTTTTTGGGTAACAATCCTGACTTGATGGTTACCCTGTTCTCTCTCCCTCTGCTTTTTGGGTAATAATCCTAGCCTAATGTTACCGTAATCTCTCTTCCCCTGCTTTTTGGGTAAAAATCCCGTTATATCATTTAAATAAAAAAAGAAGGGTTCCCCCTTCTCAATCTAGTCTATTCTAAAGTTGTTATTCCCCAACTTTTCAGAACCTCAATTACCTGTTTTTTTGATTCGGCGATGGGGCCGTTATTATCTATGATAGCGTCGGCTAATGCGACTTTTTCTGAAAGGGGCATTTGTGATTTTATTCTTGCCTCTGCGTCTTCCATGGATAAATCATTTCTTTCCATCAGTCTTTTTAGCTGGATATCTCGATCAACATAAACGAGGATGGTTTTTTCGACCATATGCGTTAGTTTACTTTCAAACAGCAATGGAATGTCGAGGACAATGACTTGTTCTCCGCGAACCCTGGCTGCTTCGACTTGATTGTTCATCCTTTTTCTCACCTCAGGATGAACAATGCTATTTAAGAGCTGTCGTTTTTCAGCGTTATGAAAAATGATGGAACCGAGTTTCACCCTATCGATTTCCTCAGTATCTAATAAAATATCATCACCAAATTCAGCAACGATTCTTTGATAGGCGGGTTCTCCTTTTTCAACAGCTAGGCGGGCTTCTACGTCTGCATCAATAACAGTGATGTTCATTTCTTTTAACATATTGGAAACTGTACTTTTTCCACTGGCTATTCCGCCTGTTAGTCCGATTACTAGTGACATACTCTGTTCCTTTCCACATGAACGTTCATAATTTCAAGATTCCAATGATTATTAATAAAATCCCCGGTAAAAAGGTAAACTTTTGGACCAAGTTAAATTTATGAAAAAAAGCACCGCTTTTTATTCCTAAAACAAGAAATAATGAACTCATAACAGCAACGCTGGCGGCTAGGTAAAAAGGAGAGAATCCAATCATTGCCGCTCCAATTCCAGCACCAAACGCGTCGATGGATAAGGCAAAGCCCAGCATGAATGCCTCGATTCCAGTGATCGTACCCGAACGATCAAAGTCAGCTGTCATTGGTTTCCTTAGAATATTTATGGCAATCCCTAAGGAGCGGATTTCAAAATTAATGATCAGCTTTTCATGTTCGAGCAGTTCTGAGTCCTTTTCTTTCTCCGGCCTGAAAAATTGATATAAAACCCAGGCGCCAAGAGCGATTAAAATAATCCCCCCAAGGCTTGCCGTGATATCCGGAGATAAGATTTTTTCTAGGCCATGGCCGATTGACACAGCAATCATTAAAGAAATCGCTGAACAGGTTGCAATGATGAGAACTGATTTAAGCGGCAGTACCATTTTTCTAAGTCCATACGTAAACCCTACGCTAAAGCTATCAAGACTGAGAGCAAAAGCCAGCAGGAGAAGTGAGAACATTTGAAACATGATGTCTAGGCTCCTTCCGTCAATCACTACGATAGTATATGGAAGGAGCCTATCCTTTGTTATTAAATTGTCATCTCACTTCTAACGCTTAAAGTTTTTGGCATCTAGGACAAAAATGTGTACCTCGTCCCCCTACAGTGGTTTTTTCTAACGGGGTTCCACACCTTTTGCATTCTTCCCCTTTTCGGCCGTAGGCATATAATTCAAGCTGAAACATTCCAATTTCACCTTGAGAGTTTACGTAAGAGCGAATGGTACTTCCACCTTTTTTAACCGCTTCATCCAATGTCTTAACAATTTCTTGATGCAGCAAGGTTAATTCTTTGTCACTCAGAGAGTTTGCAATCCGTTCAGGATGAATTCCAGAACGGAACAGGGCCTCATCCACATAAATGTTTCCAAGTCCAACAAAGACTTTTTGGTCTAGTAGTGCAGGCTTTAACTTTCTGTTTGTCTTTTTCAGCTTGTCCGATAGATATTCCTTCGTGAATTCTTCTGAAAAAGGCTCTGGTCCAAGGTCAATAAGTGGAGGTTTTTGAAATTCCTCCCCCTTTATATATAAGTGCATGGTTCCAAATTTACGAACATCTCGATACCTCAATTCACTTCCATCGGTGAAATGAAAGATAACATGAGTATGTTTATCATACGGTTCTTCTTTTGGATAAAGCCCATATTTCCCTTCCATCCTTAAATGGGAAACGAGGGCGAACGTAGTCGTATAGATGATTAAAAACTTACCTCTTCTACCGACATCCTCAATTGTTTCCCCTCTAAGGGCGTCAATAAATTGTTCAACCTCAACTGGATTTTTAATGATTTTCGGCCAGTGGACGGTTATATTTTCAATCTGCTTATGTGAAACAAGCTTTTTTAAGGTTTTTCGTACGGTTTCTACTTCAGGTAATTCAGGCATTCGTCTCCCCCTTATTTCGCGTCAAACCATGTTGGGCCATAGGAATAATCTACTTTTAATGGCACTTTTAATTCGAGGGCATTTTCCATAACATCAGGAACGAGTTTCTTGAGTGTTTCGATTTCTTCTTCTGGCGCTTCAAAGATCAGTTCATCGTGCACTTGAAGCAGCAGTCTAGTTTTTAACCCATAATCCTTTAGAGCTTCAGCCATATCAATCATCGCTTTTTTAATGATATCTGCAGCACTTCCCTGGATTGGGGTGTTCATTGCTGTTCTTTCAGCAAAACTTCTGATGTTAAAATTACGATGTGTAATCTCAGGTATATATCTTCTTCTTTGCAGAAGGGTGGTTACAAAACCTTTTTGTTTAGCTGAATGGATGATGTCGTCCATATAATCCTTCACCCCAGGATAGCTGGCAAGATAGCGGTCAATAAACAGACCAGCTTCTTTTCGAGTAATTCCTAAGCTCTGTGAAAGACCATAGTCACTTATTCCATAAACTATACCAAAGTTAACCGCCTTTGCCTGCCTTCTCATATTGGATGTTACCTCGTCTGCGTTAACGTGGAATACATCCATCGCTGTTTTTGTGTGAATATCGAGGTCATCCTTAAAGGCTTGAATCAGTTTCTCATCACCAGCAATGTCTGCTAGAACTCTGAGCTCAATTTGCGAATAATCGGCCGCAAAAATCAGCCAGCCTGGTTCCGATGGTACAAAGGCTTGGCGAATTTTCCGGCCCTCTTCCAAACGGATCGGAATGTTCTGCAGATTCGGGTCAATGGAGCTTAATCGTCCCGTTGCGGTTAAAGTCTGTTGATATCGTGTATGAACTTTACCCGTTTTAGGATGAATGACCTTGAGCAATCCTTCAATATAAGTTGACTGGAGCTTTCCTAACTGCCTGTAATTGAGAATATGCTCTATGATTTCATGGTCATTTGCTAATTTCTCCAAAACATCTGCTGACGTTGAATAGCCTGTTTTCGTTTTCTTTGAGGTTGGCAGGTTTAATTTTTCAAATAAAATCACACCTAATTGCTTAGTAGAATTAATATTGAACTTTTCACCAGCTAATTCATAAATCATTCCTTCTATTTCAATCAGCCTGTCATGAATTTCACTGCCCATCCTTTGTAGTCGTTCGCTATCCACCTTAATCCCGCAAGATTCCATATCAGCTAAAATGAGCGATAGCGGCATTTCAAGGTCAGTAAACAATTCATATTGTTCATTTGTTTTTAACTCGTCTTCTAGTTTTTGTTTCAAATCAAACATGGCAAGACTTTTTCGAACAAGGTGCTCAGCTGTAAGGGTTGCTTCAGGTATTTTCCGTTTAGCACCTTTTCCATAAAACGACTCATCTGATTGGATATTTACCCCGTATTTTTTGGCAATCGTTGACATGTCATCGATGGTTTCAGAAGGATTAATAATATAAGAAGCCATTAACGTATCGAAATTAACCCCTTTTAAATGAATATCATACCTTCTTAACGATACCTCGGAACGCTTTGCATCATAGACTGTTTTCTTTTTTGTTTCATCTTCAGCCCACTTTTTAAAGCTATCGGATTTAATGGCTAATTCAGTTGGTAAATAATAATATCCGTTTTCATTTACAAGCGAAAAACCAATGATATCGGCGTAATGATAATTATCATCTAGCATTTCAAGATAAAAGTAATTATCATCCGCAAATAGTTCATCTGTTATCACATCGGGTGTTTGAAAATCGATTTCTTCAAGTTCAAGCTGCTCAGTGCCCGATGTGTCTCCACCTAATTTTTCTAATAAAGAATGAAAGCCAAGCTCTTTATAAAGTGCAACAAGTTTTTCTCTTTCAAATCCTTCATAAGCGACATTTTCTACGGATACTTCGACTGGTGCGTGTCTTTCAATGGTGGCAAGCTGCTTGCTCATTACTGCTTGATCCTTAAATTCTTCAAGCTTTTCTTTTAACTTACTTCCCGTTACTTGATCAACAGACTCTAGTAAATTTTCTAATGTTGAAAAATCCTTTAGCAGTTTAATCGCTGTTTTTTCACCGACTCCCGGTACACCTGGAATATTATCTGAAGGGTCACCCATTAGCCCCTTCATATCAATAATTTGCTCAGGCGTTAAACCATACTTCTCCATAACATGTTCTGGAGTATATTCCTCAATATCGGTAATTCCTTTACGAGTGATTCCAACGGTAGTATGTTCGGAGGAAAGCTGAGTTAAGTCTTTATCTCCTGATATGACTTTGATTTCATAACCTTCTTTTTCAGCCGTTAATGACAGCGTTCCAATAATGTCATCTGCCTCATAATTCTCAAGCTCATATCGCTGGATACCATATGCGTCAAGAAGATCACGAATAAAAGGGAATTGTTCGGATAATTCAGGAGGTGTTTTCTGCCTTCCACCCTTATATTCACCAAAAGTAGCGTGACGAAATGTTGTCTTCCCCGCGTCAAATGCCACTAGTATATGCGTTGGCTTTTCGTCTTCTATAATCTTATTTAACATCATGGTAAAACCGTAAACTGCATTTGTGTGTACGCCTTTATCGTTATTAAGTAGGGGCAGCGCAAAGAATGCACGGTAAGCGATACTATTCCCGTCTATTAATACTAACTTCTTCTTTTCCATCCATTTACCCCTTTCAGGTTAATTCATATATTTATGTAGTTCGAGGATAAACTCACTGCCCTCGCCCAGGGTACTTCTCACCGAGATGTTTCCGTGATGTGCTTCAACTAAATGTTTTACGATTGCTAATCCTAGACCTGTCCCGCCAGAATCCCGGCTTCTTGCACGGTCAACCCGATAAAATCGTTCAAAAATACGCGGAATTTCTTCTTGTTTAATTCCTACGCCTGAGTCTTTTACATGGATTTTCACTGTTCTCACGTGATCGAACAGTGAAACTTGTACATATCCTCTTGGCGGGGTATATAAAATTGCATTGCTTATTAGATTAATAAATACCTGTTTTAAGCGATCATGGTCTCCTTGTATATATAATTCTTCCCTCTGAAACTCAAGTTCTAGACGAATATCTTTCGATTCTGCTTTTTTAGTAAGCATGGTGATTACTTCGTTTATTAATTCATAGAGGTCAAAGTCCTGGATGTTTAACTTAAATTCCTGCTGCTCAATTTTCGAAAAATCAAGCAAATCTTGAATGAGCGATTGCATTCGCTCACTTTCTTTATTAATAATCGATAAAAATGCTTCAAGCGTGTCTTGGTTGTTCATCGCACCATCTAATAGCGTTTCAGAAAAACCTTTAATAGAGGTAACTGGCGTTTTCAATTCATGTGACACATTGGCAACAAAATCTTTTCTCATTACTTCCAGTTTTTTAAGCTCGGTAATATCATGGAAAACGAGTAAAACCCCTTTCCACACATTATTTATCCCAATAATCGGTATCCCATAAACATCAAAGTATTTTCTCTCGATCCCTAACGGGAGAAGGAGATGTTTACTGATTTTTTGTTCAGTCCTGAAAACATCTGCTATGATGTTGCAAATCTCCTCTTGCTCAATAACTTCATAATATAGTTTATTTAAGTAATTAGAGGAGTTCACATGAAAGATATCGATGTAGCCCTTATTGATTAGATTAACGAATCCACGGCTGTCCATTAGAAGTAGTCCTGCACCCATATTTTCAATTAGTGCACTTAAGCGATCTTGCTGAATTTCTTGAGCTTTACTCATTTCTTGAAGGTTTTGGGCTAGTACATTGATTGAAGTGCTCAACATACTCGTCTCATTTAATTTGTTACTTTCTATTCTAGCTCGGTAATTTCCTTTCGCCAGCTCGATGGCAACATTTGTTGCAGCTTCTATTGGCTTGGTATATCTAGTAGTTATTCTGTAACCAAGATAAATAAAAACAATAAACACCATAAGTAAGCTAATTGAAAGAATCCACCAAATTTGCCCGTACGCTTGTTTCAGTTCACTCGTTTTAGTAAAAATGAACAAATAACCTTCATTTGCATTTGCTTTTAAAATTGGTTTCCAGGAATAGTGTAAATCGTATTCCTCACGTTCAACAAGCTTCGTCTGATTTTTTTGCTTTTCCTTTAAGACCTCATTAATAATTTCTTTTATCCCTTTTATATTAGAAGGACTCATTTCGACGCTGTCAAAAAGTATCTTCCCTTTGGTATCTGTGATGGCAAGTCTCACATTAAGGATATTGCTTATTTCCATTATTTTTTGTTGATTAAATGAATTCACTCCGCCGTTATTTTCAATATGCAAGCTTAGAAGTTTACTCTCTTTATCTAAACGTTCATTATATGTATCAAGGTAATAGCCTTTAAAAAGTTGTCCAAGTAATATTTCAAGTCCAATTAATCCAATTATAAGTAAAGAAATTAGTGCAAGAAGAAGCTTTGTTCGGAATTTGTTCATTGACCTTTCGGCTCCTCAAGCTTATACCCTAGTCCACGGACGGTTTTGATATAAGCCGGTTTCTTCGTATCCTCTTCAATTTTTTCTCTCAGGTGTGAAATGTGAACATCCACAATACGAGTATCGCCAGCAAATTCATAATTCCATACAGCACTTAATAATTGGTCACGAGTTAAAACGCGATTTTTATTCTGAGCCAAATAATGAAGTAATTCGTATTCCTTTAGGGTCAGTTCCAATTGTTGATTTTTAAAATAGGCTTCATATTTCTCTGGGATAATTTGAAGGTTTCCAATAACTATGTCAGAACTTTCCTGTGGGTCCGACTCACTACTGTTGGATTGTATTTGAATTCTTCTTAAAATTGCTTTTACCCGTGCTACCACTTCTCTTGGGCTAAATGGCTTAATCATATAATCATCCGCACCCAGCTCTAGCCCCAATATTTTATCAAACTCATCGTCTTTCGCTGTTAACATAAGGATTGGTGTCATAATTTTTTGCTGCCGAAGCTGCTTACATACTTCAATCCCATCCATCTTCGGAAGCATAAGATCTAAAACAATAATATCAGGTGCCATACTTTCAGCTAATTGTTTTCCCATTAAGCCATCCATTGCCGTTGTTACTTCAAAACCGGCTTGTTCCAAATTATATTGAAGCAAAGTTACAATTGATTGTTCATCGTCTACAACTAGTACCTTGTTTTTCATAAAAACCTCCGAGTTTTTTATCTATTTTGTCACCTTCCTCCATTATAATATACAATTAAAAAGAATTCCCACTATCGACCTTGAGACAAAAAAAAGGAATGTGAAATACATTCCTTTAAAGATATTAAAAATTATCTAACACATTGGCATCCATTCGTCCTAAACGATGAGGAGGACAGACTTTCAGTTTCCCATTAATCACTACTTCGTCTTTTTCGTTTGTTCCAACAACTGTCATCATCACTGTGTGATCATCATGATTTACTTCGACAACCTCTAACAACAACTGGACCGTTGCATAATGGTAAACAGGCTTAGGAAATTGGATATCTTGATTTAAAACATGGCTTCCTGGCCCAGGTAAATACTTTGAAACAGCCGAGGTAATCATGCCCGTCAGCATAATACTTGGAACAATCGGTTTTTTATAAGGTGTTTGGGATGCGTAATCATGCTGAATAAAGAGTGGATTCGCATCATCAGTTAACCCTAAATATAGAAGAATATCCTTATCTTCGACTTTTTCGGTTAACGACAGTTTTTCTCCGACTGACATTTCTTTAATTTCTCTGCCTAACTTTCTCTTTTTTCCTAAAAGCATTTAGTCACACCCTTTTGTAAACGGTTTCATTTGTAGTAGAAAAAATTCGGGGAATATGTTTCCCCGAATCTTTTCAGTTACACTAATACTTTCATTACACTTTGAACGGACTCAACTGATTTGTCTAAGGCCGCTTTTTCTTCAGGAGTTAGGTCAAGCTCAATAACCTTCTCAATTCCGTTTGCACCGAGGATTGTTGGTACTCCAAGATAAATACCCTCATATCCAAATTCTCCTTCAAGATAAGCAATGGAAGGAAGAACGCGGCGCTGGTCTTTTAAGATCGCTTCGCACATTTCCACAAGTGATGCTGCTGGAGCATAATAAGCACTGCCGTTACCTAAAAGGTTAACGATTTCGCCGCCACCTTTTCTAGTGCGCTCAACAATCGCTTCTAAACGCTCTTTAGGAATTAATGTTTCTAATGGAATACCACCAGCGTAGGAATAACGAACAAGTGGTACCATGTCATCACCATGACCACCTAAAACAAAACCGGTAATATCTTTAACAGAAAGATTTAATTCCTGAGCAACAAATGTACGGAAACGAGCTGTATCTAGTACACCAGATTGGCCAATGACACGGTTTTTAGGGAATCCTGATTCTTTAAATACAGTATACGTCATTGCATCAACTGGATTTGTTAATACAAGGATCGTACAGTTTGGAGAATACTTTACGATTTCCTGTGTAACACTTTTCATTACCTTTTGGTTTGTTTGTACTAAATCATCACGACTCATTCCAGGCTTACGAGCTATACCAGCAGTAATTACAACGATGTCAGAGTCACGAGTATCTTCGTAATTGGATGTACCAGTAATGTTTGAATCAAATCCTTGAACTGGACTTGCTTCAAGCATATCTAATGCCTTTCCTTTTGTAGGGTTTTCCATTTGAGGGATATCAACTAGAACGACATCACCTAATTCTTTTTGTGCAAGTAAGAATGCAGTTGTAGCCCCAGTGAATCCTCCGCCGATTACAGAAACCTTTTTACGTTTCAATGACATTATGAACTCTCCCCTTTGAAAGTCTTAAATTCCTTATTCGAAGGGGCTGTTCGAAAACAGCCCTACTCGCGCTTATACAGCTTCAGCGGGAAAGCACTGAAGCCGTATTAATTATTCCATGTTCTTAATTAATTCATCACCAAATTCAGATGTTTTAACTTCTGTTGCTCCATCCATTAATCGAGCAAAGTCATATGTTACTACTTTAGAAGCAATTGTTTTTTCTACTGATTTAATGACCATTTTAGCTGCTTCATTCCAGCCTAAGTGCTCAAGTAATAAAACACCTGAAAGGATAACGGATGAAGGATTCACTTTATCAAGACCAGCATATTTAGGTGCTGTTCCGTGTGTAGCTTCAAAGATTGCATGGCCAGTTTCATAATTGATGTTTGCTCCTGGGGCAATACCAATTCCGCCAACTTGCGCTGCAAGAGCGTCAGAAATATAGTCACCGTTTAAGTTCATTGTTGCAACAACATCAAACTCACGTGGACGAGTAAGGATTTGCTGTAAGAAGATATCCGCAATCGCATCTTTTACGATGATTTTGCCAGCTGCTTCTGCATCAGCTTGAGCTTGGTTTGCTGCTTCAGTACCTTGCTCAGCTTTAATACGGTCATATTGAGCCCAAGTAAATACTTTATCGCCGAATTCTTTTTCAGCAAGCTCATAACCCCAGTTTTTGAATGCACCTTCAGTAAATTTCATGATATTACCTTTGTGCACGAGTGTTAATGATTTACGGCCTTCTTTAATTGCGTAATTAAGGGCAGCACGTACTAGGCGTGTAGTTCCTTCTTCAGAAATAGGCTTAATTCCGATACCAGAAGTCTCTGGGAATCTGATTTTGTTTACACCCATTTCAGTTTTTAAGAAATTGATTAGTTTATTAACAGCTTCTGAGCCTTTTTCATACTCAATTCCTGCATAAATATCTTCAGTATTTTCACGGAAGATCACCATATCCGTATCTTGCGGACGCTTTACAGGAGAAGGAACACCTTCAAACCATCTTACTGGACGCAAGCATACAAATAAATCTAACTCTTGACGAAGCGCAACGTTGAGTGAACGGATACCGCCGCCAACAGGAGTTGTAAGTGGACCTTTGATCGCAATCAAATATTCATTGATTACATCAAGAGTTTCTTGTGGAAGCCATTCACCAGTTTGGTTAAAAGCTTTTTCTCCAGCTAGAACTTCTTTCCATTCGATTTTACGCTCTCCTTTATATGCTTTTTCTACCGCTGCATTTAAAACTCTCTCGGAAGCTGCCCAGATATCAGGTCCGATACCGTCACCTTCAATAAATGGGATAATTGGATTGTTTGGTACATTTAATACTCCGTTTGTTACCGTGATTTTTTCGCCTTGCATAGTTGTTCTCCCTCCTAGGTATGTATCAATGGTAATAATCAGTTAAAGAGATTGCGTCCAAGGTTAAAGATTTAACTCTTTAACCTTTTCCCACAATCCTATTAGAACAATTTTTTTGAAAAAAGTAAATATTTATTAACCTCTTTGATTAATTGGTACATATGTCTGCATGCCAGGACCTGTATATTCAGCACGTGGACGAATTAACCGATTGTTATCATATTGTTCTAGAATGTGAGCAAGCCATCCTGAAACCCTGCTTACTGCAAAGATTGGTGTAAATAAATCATGGTCAATGCCTAAGCTGTGGTACATGGAGGCTGAGTAGAAATCAACGTTTGGCGGTAGTTTCTTTTCTCCAGTAACGATGCTTTCAATTTTCTCAGACATTTCATACCAGTGCGGCTCGCCTGTCAGCTCCGTTAATTTTTTGGACATAGCTCTTAAATGCTTGGCACGCGGATCCCCTGAGCGATATACGCGGTGTCCAAATCCCATGATTTTTTCTTTCTTCTCAAGTTTTCCACGAACATATGGCTCTACATTCTCAATTGTACCAATTTCTTTAAGCATTTTCATTACAGCTTCATTTGCACCGCCGTGCAATGGTCCTTTAAGGGCACCGATTGCAGCAGTGACACCAGAGTAAACATCTGATAAAGTAGCTACACAAACTCTAGCAGTAAATGTTGATGCATTAAGTTCATGGTCAGCATGTAATACAAGAGCTTTGTCCATAGCTTTAACTGCGATTTCATCAGGCTCATTCCCAGTCAACATGTATAGGAAATTAGCTGCAAAGCTTAAATCAGTTCTTGGTGCAATTGGTTCAAGTCCTTTTCGAACACGTGCAAAAGTTGTCACAATCGCAGGCATTTTTGCTTGAAGACGAATCGCCTTTTGATAGTTTGACTCTGGATTCATAGAGTCGGCATCTTCGTCATAAAGACCTAGTAAGGAAACTGCGGAACGCAGTGCAGCCATAGGATGAACTTTTTCAATAGGATACATCTTAAAATGCTCAATTACTTCTGGTGGAAGTGCTGCATTTTCTGATAGCTGTTTTTTTAATTCTGCTAATTCAGGCTCAGTTGGTAATCTGCGGTGCCACAATAAATAAATTACTTCTTCAAAGCTTGCATTCTCAGCTAAGTCATCAATGTCATACCCAACATACGTTAACGTATCATCAATAATTGAGCTGATGGAAGAAGTTGTTGCCACTACCCCTTCAAGACCTCGAGTTACTGTCATAGAAAATCTCTCCTTCTCATTCTAATTTCCCCATTACCCGCCATTTGTTAAAAGAAGTATTTTTATCAGCTGAAACTGTTGTTACAGCTATGTTGAAAGAAAATCTTCATTTCAAATATGAATGACTAGCGCCCTTTTTAAACAAATATCTAGATTGAGCGCTTGCTCGGGAAAAATCCGACAAGCGGAATAACCTTTATTTAATAAAAAAGTTATTTTACAAGTAATCTAGCATATTTATGTGAATTATGTAAAAAAGGATGCGCTTTCAAGTCCTATTATAAACAATTATCAGATTTTTGTGAATGAAAAGGGGCTGAAAAGTTTAAAAAAAATATTATTTTACAAAATAGCTAACTAAAAAAATCAATCATTTTCATAGCTGTATACGCTATTCCTGCGCCAATAAGAGGGCCTACAGCCACACCTTTGAAAATGGATACGGATAGAATGGTCCCTAAAACAAGTGCGGTTGTAATATGCGGATCATTTTGTAATAGAGATACTCCACCCTTCGCTAATAAGGCAACCGCCATACCTGAAATAAGTGCTACCCAAGCAAGCGGTGATTTAAAGGCACTAGTCAAATCTTTAAAACCAATTTCACCCGAGGCAATTGGAGCTAATACTGCTATCGTGATTACCGTAACTCCCCAATTAATCCCTTTACTCTGTATAAATGTAAAGGATTTTGTTTCAAGTCCGCTTAATTTTAATAGTAATAAAACCACAATTGCAATCAATAATGAGTTATTTTTTGCGATAATTCCTATGACTAAAAGCAGTAATAAGAACAATAATGGCTGATTAAACATCAATTTCATCCTTCCTTTTCTTCTTACAATATGGAAAATCATGCAGTTTTGTACAAAAAATGTTAAACTAGTACTACCTAAATGACCGCTAAGGAGGCTTGTTATTGGAAAAAAAGTACTTATATCGAACCTTGAGGTTCTTTTTAGTCATTGGCATTGTGGTTCTTGGACTTCTATCATTTTATTATTTGTCAAAAGTGACCTATCCATTTCTTATCGCCTTTGTAATTGCCTTTTTTATCAACCCAATTGTTAACAGTTTTGAAAAAAAACTTCGAATGCCCCGTGGCTTAGCCGTTTTTGTAGCTTTAATCATCATTTTTGCCTTCGTTGCAGGCCTAGTTACACTGTTAGTAGCTGAATTGGTTTCCGGCGCAAATTACCTTGCTCGAGTTGTTCCAGAGCATTTGGATACCTTAATAAGCTATATTGAGGAGTACATAACTGCTCAAATTATCCCACTTTATAATCAATTAACAAGTATGTTTAATCAATTAGAAGATGGGCAGCAAAACACTATTATTTCTAATATTAAAAATGTTGGTACTACGATTGGGACAAATGTTGGAAACTTCATCCAAAATCTGTTTGGCAACATTCCAGTCATCTTATCATGGTTCCCAAATGCCGCAACCGTACTTATTTTCTCCTTTTTAGCAACCTTCTTCATAAGTAAGGACTGGTACAGACTTTCACGTATTAGCAGCACCATTTTACCTGAGAAAGCTAAAACAAGTGGGAAAACTGTATTCGTGGATTTACAGAAAGCTTTATTTGGTTTTCTTAAAGCCCAATTAACCCTAATCTCCATTACAACCGTTATTATTTTAATTGGACTGCTTGTACTTCGCGTTGATTACGCGATTACCATCGCTTTGATAACAGGTATCGTAGACATTATTCCATACCTTGGTACCGGAGCCGTTTTTGTACCATGGATAATATATGAGGTCATTACAGGTGATATCAGTCTTGCAATAGGTTTAGGAGTTCTCTATTTACTCGTAATCGTGCAAAGACAGATTATGGAGCCAAAAATACTATCGTCTAATATTGGTCTTGATCCATTAGCTACACTAATCGCCTTGTTTGTCGGATTTAAGTTAGTCGGCTTTCTAGGATTAATTTTAGGTCCTGTCACTCTCGTCATTATTAACACACTCTACCGTGCAAATGTGTTTCACGATATATGGACCTTTATTAAAGGAAAAGAAGTTTAACAAGAAAAGCGTAAGCGCCTTGCCCAGGGGCGACAGGCATAAAGCGAGCCGTCAAGAAGGTCGGTCTTTACCTTCTTGACGGATTGTATGAAATGTGGAGGCGACTGCCCTGGGACGAAGGCATAAGACGACCCCTGAAAGAAGGCGCTTTTTGCCTTCTTCAGGGGGTGGCTCATGACTCGAGTCCCAAGGAGCCGTAACTAGACACGCTTATGACCCCGAGCCCCTAGGCGCTGAAGCTAGACAAAAAAACGTCAACCTCCATTTGGAAGTTGACGTTTTTATTTGATAATTTTTATATTTCCATTTTGAATTCTCTTTCGTAAAGCATTAATCATCAAAAACTTAAAAGGTTTTCTAGAGGGAGGGAATAACAATAAAAATCCAAATAAATCGGTAAAAAATCCAGGAGTTACTAACAGGGTAGCTCCAATAAGAATACATATGCCATCCAGGACAGATTCACCTGGAATTTGACCATAAGCAAGCTGTTCTTGAGCTTTTTTTATTGTTTGCAATCCTTCTCTTTTAGCCAAATAGGCACCGACTACTCCTGTTAGGATGATAAGGGCAATGGTGGGCAGAAATCCTATTGTTTTACCTGATAACAGCAGGAATCCGATATCTATTGCGGGTATGACAATAATTAATAGAGCTAAATAGCGCATTGTTTTATCTCCTTCAAACAAGCTTTAATTTATTATATACCTAATCATAAAAAAAAGAAGGGAATATCCCTTCTTTCTGATTTTATAGTACACTAGCGTGCCCGTTATAAATGACACCTCTTGTCGCGTCTACGGTTATTTCTTGACCATCTCTAAATAATTCAAGTGCATTTTCCACACCAACAATGACTGGGATGCTAAGGTTAAGGCCAACTACCGCTGCATGGCTGGTTAACCCGCCCTCTTGAGTGATGAGAGCAGCACATTTTTCAATTGCTGGTACCATATCACGGTCTGAACCAATCGTAACTAAAATGGAACCAGGCTTAACCTTCTCGATTGCTTCCTGAGCATTATGGGCAATAACCACTTTACCGAAAGCAGACTTTCGACCAATCCCTTGAGCTCTAGCAATAATATCGCCGACAACATGAATTTTCATTAAGTTCGTTGTACCCGCTTCACCAACTGGAACACCAGCAGTGATGACAACTAAATCACCATGTTTGACAATTCCGCTGTTTACACTTTCCTCAACAGCACTGTCTAGCATTTCATCTGTAGAGCTGCACATTCTTCCAAGCTTAGGATATACGCCCCATACAAGCGCTAAACGGCGGCAAATTTGCTCATTGGCTGTAACTGCTACGATTGGTGCCTTTGTACGGTATTTTGATATCATCCGAGCAGTATGACCACTTTCAGTTGGTGTAATAATGGCATTTACATCAAGATTTAAAGCGGTATGAGCAACAGACTGACCAATGGCATCAGTAAGATTGTGTTCTGTATCTTTACTGCGTGCTGATAAAATTTCTTTATGATCTAACGCTTGTTCTGCTCTAGAAGCAATATTGTGCATAGTTTGCACTGCTTCAACAGGGTAAATTCCAGCTGCTGTTTCACCTGATAACATAATTGCATCTGTACCATCAAATATTGCATTGGCAACATCACTAGCCTCGGCACGTGTTGGACGCGGATTACGCTGCATTGAATCAAGCATTTGTGTAGCGGTAATTACAGGTTTACCATGTGCATTACACTTCTTGATTAACATTTTTTGCACAAGTGGTACTTCTTCAGCTGGTATTTCTACACCTAGATCTCCACGTGCGACCATTAAACCGTCAGAAATTTCAAGGATCTCATCAATGTTATCGACGCCTTCTTGGTTTTCAATTTTAGGGATAATATGGATGTGCGTAGCCTGCTTTTCCTCTAATAGCTGACGAATCTCCATTACGTCGCTGGCACGGCGTACAAAGGAAGCAGCAATAAAATCAACACCTTGTTCGATTCCAAAAATGATATCGTTTGTGTCTTTTTCTGTGATACCTGGAAGTTTTACTGATACTCCTGGAACGTTGACACCTTTTTTATTCTTCAATGTTCCACTGTTTAGAATTTTTGTCTGAATTTCATTTTGTTCCTTATCAATATTAAGGACCTCTAATCCAATTAATCCATCATCTAATAATATTTTAGAGCCCACATGAACATCATCAATTAATCCTGGGTATGTAATTGAAAACTTTTCTGTAGTACCTTCCACTTCAGTCATAGAAACTGTAATGTTATCACCAGATTTAAGTTCAATTGCTCCATTTACCATATTATTCGTACGGATTTCTGGACCTTTTGTGTCAAGTAAAATGGCAACAGTCTTACCTGTTAGTTTTGAGGCTTCACGTATATTTTGGATACGCTGTCCATGCTCTTCAAAATCACCGTGGGAAAAATTTAATCGGGCAACATTCATCCCGGATTCAATTAATTGGGTTAACTTTTCTACACTTTCACTTGCGGGACCAATCGTACAAACGATTTTTGTTTTACGCAACATCTTTTGTTTCCTCCTATAATTCAACTAGTACTGATTAGATAGATAGTTCTTTTGAAAGTTTAACAAGGTCTAGGTCCAGCACGTGCTTTCTTTCTAATGCTTCAACGATATCGTAATCTACAACACGATTACTTTCCATCCCTACCGCACGTCCGCCTTTACCTTCGATTAACAATTCTACTGCTCTCGCACCTAAACGGCTTGCTAGTACCCTGTCGGCTGCAGTTGGCGAACCACCGCGTTGAATATGCCCTAGTACAGATACTCTAGTGTCAAAGTTAGTAGCTTCTTTTAACTGTTTTGCAAATTCATTGCCTCCGCAAACTCCTTCAGCAACAATGATGATACTATGCTTCTTACCGCGTTCCTGACCTTTCCTGAGCCTTTCAGCAATTTCTGCCATATCAAAGTTTTCTTCAGGAATAAGGATGGTTTCTGCACCGCCTGCAAGACCAGCATACAAAGCGATGTCACCAGCGTCCCTTCCCATTACTTCAATCACAAAGGTTCTTTCATGTGATGTAGCTGTATCACGAATTTTGTCCAAGGCGTCAATAACTGTATTTAATGCTGTATCAAAACCAATGGTTAGTTCGGTTCCTGGAATATCATTATCAATCGTACCAGGCACACCTACACATGGATATCCTTGCTGAGTCAAAGCTCTTGCACCACGATAAGAACCATCGCCGCCAATGACAACAAGCCCTTCAATTCCATGTGCTTTTAACTGCTCAATTCCTTTTTGCTGTCCCTCTGGTGTTTTAAATTCTGGGCATCTTGCCGTATGCAGCATGGTGCCTCCACGATGAATAATATCCCCCACAGAGCCGAGCTCGAGTTTTTTTATATTTCCAGAAATTAAACCAGTATACCCGCCATAAATTCCATAAACCTCTACATTGTGATATATTGCTTTTCGAACTACAGCCCGAATTGCTGGATTCATACCAGGTGAATCTCCACCGCTTGTTAGAACGCCAATTTTTTTCATTTCTACCACCTCATGTAATTTACTAAAATATATTTATGTATGTCTAAATAGGAGTTTTCATTTTACAAGTACTTCATTTATTATCTACAGAAAATCAGGGAATATTTATAAAATACCATTAAAGAGACCCCTATAACAACTCAATCACATTAGTAAATTTAATAGACGGAATTATCGGTTAACTGGAAACGCTTAACTGAGAAATGGAAACGTCATCATTTACACAAAATGGATATTTGTTGACATAATTGTGAAATGGAAAATAATCTCCAAAAATCAAAACGTGCCCAAAGAGCACGTTTTAGATATTTATATAATCCTTTAAAAATGAGTATTCGCCAATCGTTCTGAATCGATTGTAGCGATCGGTAACAAGCTCCTCTTCGGAGAGTTCTAATAGTTCCTTTAAGGATTTCTTCAAGAAAATGTCAATCGCTTCCGCTTGACCCTTAACGTCTTTATGGGCACCACCCTTAATTTCAGGAATAATATCATCGATAATACCAAGTTCCTTTAAGTCTGGTGCTGTTATTTTCATAGACTCTGCTGCCTTCTTTGCAAGGGCAGAATCCTTCCATAAAATTGCCGCTGCACCTTCTGGTGATATAACAGAGTAAGTGGAATTTTCGAGCATGTACATGCGGTTACCCACTCCTAAAGCGAGGGCACCCCCACTTCCTCCCTCACCAATAACGATGCAAATAACTGGCACCTTAAGACCAGCCATTTCAAATAGGTTTCGAGCAATGGCTTCACTTTGTCCCCGTTCTTCTGCAGCTTTTCCTGGATAGGCACCTTTTGTATCAATAAAACAAATAATCGGACGATTAAATTTATCCGCCTGTTTCATTAGACGAAGTGCTTTTCTATAGCCTTCCGGATGCGGCATACCAAAGTTCCTGCGGATATTTTCTTTGGTATCTTTCCCTCTTTGATGGCCAATGACGGTAACAGGAAGCCCGCGAAACTTCGCAACACCGCCAACAATCGCTTCATCGTCACCAAATGCCCTGTCTCCATGACATTCAAAGAAACCGTCAAATAGATTAGAGATATAATCTAATGTAGTAGGTCTATTTGGATGTCTGGCAATTTGAACACGGTCCCATGGCTTGATGTTGTTATAAATATCTTTTTCAAGTTTTTCAAGTCGTAATTCTAATTTTTCAATTTCGGATGATAAATCAACATCTGCAGTTTTTGTAAACTCTTTGATTTCGGCAATTTTATTTCTTAATTGCACGATCGGGCGTTCAAATTCTAATTCCCCTACCATTCGAGCTCCCCTCCTGGTTGATGAATTTCAAGTAAGTTCGTGATTTTATCGATTAACTCAGGACGAGAAATGATCGCGTCCAGCTGGCCATGCTTTAATAGAAACTCCGCTGTTTGAAAGTCTTCAGGCAATTCCTCACGAATGGATTGTTCGATAACTCTACGCCCTGCAAAACCGATTAATGCACCTGGTTCTGCAAAGTTATAGTCACCCAATGATGCGAAGCTTGCAGAAACACCGCCAGTTGTTGGGTGAGTCATAATTGAAATAATAAGTCCGCCATTATCACTAAATCTCTTTAATGCCACACTAGTTTTCGCCATTTGCATTAAGCTTAGTACGCCTTCTTGCATTCTAGCACCGCCAGAGGCAGTAAAAATAATAAATGGCACTGACATTTCATCCGCTTTTTCGATAGCACGGGTTATTTTTTCACCTACAACTGAACCCATACTGCCCATTCTAAAAGTTGAATCCATAATGGCTACCACAATTTTATTCCCGTTAACACTTCCCGAGCCAGTTACGACGGCCTCATTAATCTTCGTTTTTTGACGGTCTTTTTCTACTTTTTCCAGGTAATCAGGGAAGTTCAATGGGTTCTCAGAAACCATGTTTTCGTCTATTTCAGTAAAGCTGTCTTCATCTAAAAAACTGATAATACGTTCTTTTGCGTTCATTGCAAAATGAAATCCACAATGTAAACAAACCTTCAAATTTTTATTAAGTTCTTTGGTATACATAATTGTTTTACATGACGGACATTTTGTCATGATTCCTTCAGGTACATCATTTTTCGCAGCCTCGGTAGGAATCGTTGCATATTTTTTCTTTTTAGTCGTGTTTTTTATAAAAAGCTCTTTAAGCAATTTGTCCAACCTCCTTTGTTCGAAAAATCTGCCAATCCGCAAGTTTTTATCATTCTTTATTTAAAGTCTATCCTTAAATAATGACAATTCAAACCTAAACTCTAAAATTGGTCAGACCACCAAAAAAACTAAAAATGCCCACATCCAATTGGGCTTGATTGCTTGTCTATCACTATAAAGGAAAAATACTTTAAAATCTGTTAGTATTTGTCGGTTAAAATAGACAAATTTCTTAATTGGCGATAAGCAGATAATGTTTTTTCCTCATCTTTTTCAACCAAGGCTTCGATTAACATTAAATAGCTATCACGATTATACCCCACGTTTTTTAATCTTAATGAATGGTGATAGTCCTTTAATATTAACCATATCCTTGAAAATAAATAATTGCCTGCCAGCTCAATAAGCTGATAAAAGAATTGCTCATCATTTAATTGATCGGCTTCAACCAAGCTCTTTAGCTTCCCTAACTGCTTCTCATCAGCTCGAATAAGAACTAACCGAAGAAAATCCATCTCTATTAGGTTCTTTGTTTCAATTACATCTAACTTTGCTTTCTCATCTTGAAGAATAAAGGTCCCAAGCAGCTGTACAAGCTGATTTCCCCGAAAATCTCGGATAAAGGTGCCTTCTCCACGTCTCGTTTCGATTAAGCCTAACAGTTCTAAAGCTCTTAAAGCTTCCCGAACGGAAGAGCGCCCGACATTCAGGCGCTCTGATAATTCCCGTTCAGATGGGATTTTATCTCCAGATTTCAAATTATCTGCAGATATCATCTCTCTTAGCTGTTTTACAATCTCAAGATATACTTTAGTA
The DNA here is from genome assembly GCA_031177865.1 of Bacillus sp. (in: firmicutes). GTDB lineage: Bacteria > Bacillota > Bacilli > Bacillales > Cytobacillaceae > Neobacillus. The sequence continues at coordinate 26,156 of JAPSKD010000003.1, forward strand.
TTCGTCACTAAGTAATCACTCACTTTTACCTATAGTAGCGAGCCTCATTGTTTTCTCTTTTACATCTTCAGGGTCAACTTTTAAACGTGCGACACCCGTTTCCATTGCTGCTTTTGCTACTGCGGCAGCAACTGCAGGCGCAACACGCGGATCAAATGGTGCAGGGATAACATAATCCTCATTTAACTCAGATTCATTTATTAAGCTGGCTATTGCCTCAACAGCTGCCACTTTCATTTCCTCATTAATGTGTGTAGCCCGTACATCTAGTGCTCCACGGAAAATGCCGGGGAAGGCTAAGACATTATTTACCTGGTTTGGAAAATCTGATCTACCTGTTCCTACCACTCTTGCTCCCGCTTCTTTTGCTTCATGCGGCATAATTTCTGGAGTAGGGTTTGCCATAGCAAATATGATTGCATCTTTATTCATTGAAGTAACCATTTCTTTTGTTAGAGCACCTTCAACCGATACGCCAATAAACACATCGGCACCTTTTATTACATCTTCAAGGCTCCCAGTTAGATTATCACGATTTGTGAATTTTGCTACTTCCGCCTTGACGTTGTTCATTCCTTGCGGTCGTCCTTCGTAAATGGCACCCTTCGTATCACACATAATAATATCTCTTACACCATAGCTGTGTAATAATTTTATAATTGCAATTCCAGCTGCTCCAGCACCATTGGCAACCACTTTGATTTCAGTAATTTTTTTGTCAATCAGCTTTAGAGCGTTCACAAGGCCGGCTGCTGTGACAATAGCAGTACCATGTTGATCATCATGGAAAACTGGAATATTCGCTTCTTTTTTTAAACGTTCCTCAATAACAAAGCAATTTGGTGCGGCGATATCTTCAAGATTCACACCGCCAAATGTTGGCTCGAGCAACTTAACAGTTTCAATTATTTTTTCTACATCGGTTGTGTTTAAGCAAATTGGGAAGGCATCGACGCCGGCAAAGCTTTTGAATAAAACTGCTTTACCTTCCATTACTGGAAGTGCAGCTTCCGGTCCAATGTTTCCGAGACCTAAGACTGCTGTACCATCTGTCACTACAGCAACCATATTGCCTTTCATTGTGTAATCGTAAACCGTTTCCGGCTTTTCATAAATATCTTTACACGGTTCGGCAACTCCCGGAGAATACGCTAAACTTAGATCCTTGGCATTTCTTACTGGTACTTTTGATTTTGACTCAAGCTTTCCCTTATTAATTCGATGCATGTGTAGTGCTTCTTCCCGTAATGTCAAGATATGTCACCCCTTAAATTAGTACAAAAAGATATCGTTAAATACAATGATCCTAGTCTGATTATTTAGTGGTCAGACCACACCCATCTTCATTTACCACTATAACACATCTGCAAGAGTTGTAAAGAATTTATTCTTTCAAAACTACATTGTCTGTTCCAAGAAAATCACGCAATACTTTCATAAAACTCTCGCTAGGGTCAATCATAAATTCACTACCCAGTCTGATTGTTTTCTTGCTGATTTCAAAATGTAAAACAACTTTGGTTTTTCCGATATTATCCTTAAATAATTGCTTTAATTGATATAACGATTCCTCGTCTTGCTGTCCATTGCCTATTTTTAAATATAAAACCGATTCCTGCTTAGGTTTTGAACTTAGCCATGTTTCCATTTCAACTGCTTGTTGGATAATAAATTGAAGCTTACCATCTCGTTCTTCTATTTTCCCTTCTATCACCGCAAATTTCCCATGTTCCAGCAAGTGAGAATATTTTTTGTACACGACTGGAAAAGCGACAGCTTCCATTTCACCACTTGAATCACTTACATTCAAGAAGGCCATTGAATCCCCTTTTTTTGTTCGGATTTTCCGTAAAGATGTTATATAAACACCAGCAGCCGCTCGTTTTTGGTCCGCAGACAATTCAAGCAAAACATTTGCTCCCGCTTGTTTAAGTCTTTTTTCAAAAATGGAGACTGGGTGATCTGAAAGGTAAAAGCCGAGAGCCTCCTTTTCAAAAGAAAGCTTATCCTCTAGTCTAATAGGATCAACTTGGACATATTTCGGCTTAAGTTGAAATTCCTCAAGAAATAACTCCACTTGACTTGATTCATCTACCTTAAATAATTGCGCGTGTTCAAGCGCAACATCCAAACTTGCAAGCAAGACAGCACGGTCTTCTTTAAATTCATCAAAGCTTCCAGAATGAACGAGAACCTCTAATGTTTTTCGATTGATGGCTTTTGAAGAAACCCTGGTGCAAAAATCAAATAAATCCTCAAACTTTTTACTTTTCCTTGCTTGAAATATTTCTCTTAATGATGCTGCACCTACACTTTTTATCGCTGCAAGGCTGTATCTGATACCATTCTTCTCTACTTGAAAGGAAAACCCGCTGTAATTGATGGAAGGAGGCAGGATTTCAATATCCTTTTGCTTTGTTTCCAAAATATATTGGGCTATTTTGGTTTCATTCCCAATTGCGGATGTTAACAGACCAGCCATAAAATAAAGGGGGTAATTTGCTTTTAAATAGGCAAGCTGGTAGGCAATCATACTGTATGCCACTGCATGGCTTCGATTAAAACCGTAATTCGCAAAGCGAACGATTAAATCATAAATATCATTTGCAAGAGCGACATTATAACCTTTCTTTAAGGCACCTTGGACAAAATGGTTTCGTTCCCTGTCCAATACATCCTTTTGTTTCTTACCTACCGCCCTTCGCAGTAAATCCGCTTCACCGAGGGAAAAACCCGCCATTGTAGAGGCAATTTGCATGATTTGCTCTTGGTATACGATGACTCCATATGTATTTTCCAAGATGGGTTTCAAATCTTCATGTGGGTACTCAACTGCTTGCGTACCATGTTTCCGGTCAATAAATAGCGGAATATTCTCCATTGGACCTGGACGATATAAAGCATTAACTGCAACAATATCTTCAAAGCGTGAAGGTTTCAATCGCAATAATACCTTCCTCATCCCATCTGATTCTAACTGGAAAATCCCCGTTGTCTCTCCTCTTGCTAACAGTTCGAATGTTTTTTCATCATTTAATGGTATGGTTTTAATATCTACTTTTCTTCCGGTTTTCTTTTGAATAGAAGATACTATCGATTCGATTAATGATAAGTTTCTTAGACCAAGAAAATCCATTTTCAGTAAGCCTATTTCCTCAAGATGTTCCATCGAATACTGAGTTAAATAAACCTGATTATGTCCCTGTTGAATGGGAATTAACTCAATGAGCTGCTTCTCACTAATAACGACACCTGCAGCATGTGTAGAGGTATGACGAGGCAATCCCTCTAACTTTAATGCGGTTTCATAGAGCTTTCGATTCAATGGGCTTTCATCGATAAAAGCTCTAAGCTGCTGCGATTCTTTATATGCGTCTTTTAGGTTTATTCCCAAGCGAGATGGAATACGTCTTGACAGCTGTTCTAATTCCTTTGTATTTAGGCCAAAAGCCCTGCCAACATCTCTTATCGCAGCCTTGGCGGCCATGGTTCCAAACGTTACGATTTGTGCAACATGTAATTCGCCATATTTTTTTGCCACATATTCAATAACCTCGTCTCGACGATGGTCCGGAAAATCTATATCTATATCCGGCATCGAAATCCGCTCTGGATTTAAGAAACGTTCGAATAATAACTGATGTGTTAGTGGGTCGACATCGGTAATATACAAAACATAGGCAACAAGCGATCCTGCTGCAGATCCCCTGCCCGGACCGGTCAAAATACCATGCTCCCGGGCATATCTCATAAAATCCCAAACAATTAAAAAGTAGTTACTGAATTTCATGGAGTTAATCACCGATAATTCATAAGACAATCGATCATAGTGTTCTTGGGTAGGTGATGCATAGCGCTCCATTAACCCTTTTTTACATAGCATTTCCAAGTAATCTTCCGCTGGCTGCTTGTTCTCAGTCGGGTATTCAGGTAAATAGGTTTTGTTTAATTCGATATTTACCATGCACCTTTTAGCGATGGTAATACTGTTCTCTAACGCTTCAGGTAATTCAGGAAATACTTCGATCATTTCTTTTGCACTTTTTAAATAAAATTGATCGCTTTCCAGTCTTTCTCTGTGCTCATCCTGAAGTTTTTCTCCATTTTTTATTGCTAATAGGCATTCATGAGCAAACATATCTTCTTGTTCTAGATAATGAACTCTATTGGTTGCCACCACTGGAATCTCAAGTTCTTCGGCAACCCTTTGAATCCTCTGTGTTACAATTGCTTCCTCCTCTAATTGATGGTTTTGCACAGAAAGAAAAAATGACTCTATGCCAAAGATAAGCTGAAGTTTTTTAATGATTGCGATTGCTTCTTCTTGTTGATTGTTTAATAGATTTTGTTCAATCTCTCCTTCTATTCCCGGAGAAATGGCAATAAGTCCTTCTGCATAATGTTTTAACCATTTAAAAGGGATACCGTTTGCCGCTTTTGTTTGAACTGCACTAGAGATTTTTAAAAGGTTTTTAAATCCTTTTTCATTTTCAGCAAGTAACACTAATGGAAATGATTCTTCCTCTCTGTGTTCACTTTCTACATCAACGGTTAACCCCATAATCGGTTGAATATTGTTTTTTTGACATAATTTATAAAATTCAATCATTCCATACATAACATTTCTATCGGTTAATGCAATGGCTTTAAATCCTTTTTTCTTTGCATTTTGAACTAATTCATGAACCGATGCTGTGCTTGTTAACAAGCTGTAGGCACTATAAACATGAAGGTGAATAAAAGACATTTTGTCACCCCTTCCAATTAAAACTCTTATCTTCATTATAGAACCAAACTGTAAAAAAGGAAAATATGTTCTTATTTTTAAATTCATAATCAAGCACGTTTGTCCATATAAATGTAGAAAGTAATTGATACTCCGTGAGGGTGGCTATAGTTATGAAAGAAATTGGTTTTTTTCCTACATTTATTGAGAGCTATTTTATTGCCTTGGGCGTTATCCTAGGCGGTTCCTTGATTGGCGGAATCGCAGCCTTTCTAACTGGACAACCACCGCTTACAGCTGTGTATAGACTGTCCACAGACTTAAGAATATGGGCAATCGTCGCTGCCATCGGCGGGACATTTGATGCGGTCTACACCTTTGAAAGAGGAATATTTAATGCAGAAACAAGGGACATTTTTAAACAGCTTCTTATTATCCTATCTGCCTTAGGCGGTGCCCAGACAGGCGCACTGATTATTAATTGGTTAACACAGGAGTATATATCGTGAGAATTCCTCCCTATTATCGAAGACCTTCCTGGCAGCGTTTTTTTGCAGGGATGGTCATTGGCGGTGCGATTAGCTGGTGTATTTTCATTTATATTTTTGGTGTGTGGCAGGAGAAGCATACTGCATTAATTGATAAACAAAGAGAGGAAATCATTGACTTAAAGGAAGAAAAAAAGATTTGGCAGGAAGAATATAAAGAGATAAATAAACGGACGATTGAGCAGCTAACTATTCAGAAAATCAATATAAAAATAACAAATTGGGAAAAATACAAGCTAGACCTACTAAGTGTTTCAGAAATCGAAGATTCAGTAAAAGATGACATTAGTATGATGCTTGCAAAGGACATTGATACCGTCTATAAAAGCAAAGAATTAATCAAGAAAATCATTCAAAATAAACCCGTTAAAATAAATGACAAACGGTACAAACTGAATGTGAGGGAAATGGTCATCTTCACCACCCTCTCAATTCAACTAGAAATAGAATTCGAACAATAAAAAGAATCGACCTGAAAAATACGGCCGATTCTTTCTTTATTGTTGATAATTGTCACATACTTCGCTAAGTTCTTTTATTACATGCTCAACCTCATCCCATGAATGGATAGATGCACCGGAGGCAAGTGGATGTCCCCCGCCTTTAAACTTTCTTGCAACTCCATTAATGACTGGTCCCTTTGAACGTAAACGTACCCTGATTTGATCTTCCTCTTCAATAAAAAACACCCATGCTTTAATACCTTTTACATCGCCTAAAGTTCCAACAAGTAAGGAAGCCTCTGATGGCTCTGCGTTGTATTCATCCAATAGCTTCTTTGTTAGCAAGACAGAAGCTACACCATTATTCTGCATTTCAAAGTTTTGAAGAATGTAGCCGTTTAATTTAATGATATTGGTATCCCGCTCGTACATTTTGTCAAAGAGTTCAGTACGAGAAAAATCATAATGAATGAGTTCACCTGCATAGGCAAAGGTTTTGTCTGTAGTGCTTGGAAATAGGAATCTTCCTGTATCTCCAACAATACCAGCAAATAATAGCCTTGCAGCCGCATCATTTAATTTTAACCCTCTGTCCTTGCCAAATAAATAAAATTCATAAATCATTTCACTGCAGGAACTTGCCGTTGTATCCACCCACAATAAGTCACCATATGGATCTTCATTTGGATGATGGTCAATTTTAATTAGTTTATCTCCTAATGTATACCTTCGATCACAAATCCGCTCTTCATTAGCGGTGTCACAGACAATAACCAGTGCTCCGTTATACACTTCATCTTCAATAGAATCCAGACGGCGCATAAAATGGAGCGACCTTTCTTCTTTCCCAACTGCAAATACGTTTTTATTTGGATATGAGGCCTTAAGTATTTCAACTAATCCGCATTGTGAACCGTATGCATCCGGATCTGGACGGACATGGCGATGGACGATTATGGTCTCATATTGTTCGATCATTTCTAAAATTTTTTCATTCAATGTGATCACCTCTCTATTGTTTTGAAGCAAGGGTAGTATTTTGTTAAAATAATATGTACAATTAACAAGAGAATTTTTGGCTTGGAGGAAATGTAATGTCAGTTCTAGTTTTTTTCATCGTCATACTTTTTGCTTTTTATTTATTTTATAAAACCAAATACTTTCGAAGCAGCCGGCCAGTAGAAAAGAAATGGATTGGTGCCAAATCGAATATAGCCCTTGGTTTATTTGTATTCTTATTTGGCATTAATCATTTATTCTTTATTTCACAAACGACGGTGACACTGATTGTATCAGTCATCTTTATTGTGTATGGCGGTGTGTTTACTTGGGTTGGATTCAAAAAGTATAAACATTATCTCCCATTTGCCGCAGAAGAGGCAGAGAGCTAGAAAAGCGGAAGCGCCTTGATCAGGGGCGACAGGCATAAGCCCGAGCCGGCAAGAAGGTTGTTCTTTAACCTTCTTGATGGATTGTCTGAAATGTGAAGGCGACTGTCCTGGGACGAAGGCATAAGACGAACCCTGCAAGAAGGCGCTTTTTGCCTTCTTCAGGGGGCGGCTTATGACTCGAGTCCAAGGAGCCGCAACTAGACAAGCTTATGACCCGAGCCCCTAGGCGCTGTAGCTAGACAAGTTACAATGTTAAATAAATGATAGCCGCTTATTTCAAGCGGCTTTTTTCATTTGCTTAATTCCGATCGATAAGCTGACACATCATCATTGCCTTACCAACTAAAATCCCATCATTAAAGACCTCGACATCGACCTTTCCAAACTTACGGCCCACTTCTAGGACCCTCGGATAAATTTCTAAGATACTCTCCATCTGAACAGGCTTTAAAAAGTAAATCGTCATATTCTCAACAACCAAATCTCCTTTTTTATAGCTCCTTAAAATCCTGTTCGCAGCTTCCGATACAACCGTAGTAAATACCCCGTAAGAAATAGTACCGAGATGGTTTGTCATTTGAGGGGTAACTTCACAGGTATACACTTCTTCCCCTTTAGCTCTACCCCGCATTAAGACCATTTGGTTGGTGACAATATCATCAAGTGTCTCTCCTACCTGCGGCTGACGCTGATTCATCTGCAATGCTTTTAATACATCCTGCCTGCTAATAATCCCTTCAAGGCGGTTGGTATCATCGACAACCGGAAGAACTTCGATTCCTTCCCAAACCATCATATGTGCTGTCGAGGCTACACTTGTTTTACCAGAAACAGTCATCGGCTGTTTTGTCATAATCTTTTCGATGGTCGTATCAGAGTCCTGCCCCATGATATCTTTAGCGGTTACCATTCCCTGAATCTTCATGTTCTGATCTACAACAGGATAACGGCTATGGGTGGTTTCGAGGTTGAGAGTATGCCACCTAGAAACCTTATCAGAAGTTTTAAGATAATACGTCTCAGTAAGTGGTGTTAGGATATCCTCAACCAGAATAATTTCTTTCTTTATCAACTGGTCATAGATGGCCCGGTTTATCATGGTTGCCACTGTAAAGGTATCATAACTTGTTGATATGATTGGCATTTCTAAACTATCAGCCAGCTTCTTGATATCGTCGTCGGTATCGAAACCACCGGTTATTAAGACAGCTGCACCTGCTTTCAGTGCAAGTTCCTGCGCCTGCGTACGGTTTCCGACGATTAACAAGTTGTCAGGACCGGTATAGCGCATCATTGCCTCAAGTTTCATTGCACCGATAACAAATTTATTAAGCGTTTTATGCAAGCCAGTCTTTCCGCCTAAAACCTGACCCTCCACAATATTAACGACTTCTGCAAAGGTAAGCTTTTCAATATTCTCTTTTTTCTTCCGTTCAATCCTAATCGTGCCTACACGTTCGATTGTACTTACGTAGCCTTTATTTTCAGCTTCCTTGATTGCTCTATAAGCTGTACCTTCGCTAACAGTCATCGCCTTGGCGATTTGCCGTACTGATATTTTTTCCCCAACAGGAAGTTCATCAATATATTGCAGAATCTGTTCATGTTTTGTAGCCAAGACCTTCACCCATTTCTATAACCCTTTAATTAATAATAATAATTGATATATTATTTATACCATTAATTTGAATAATAAACCAACACAAAGGGAGCCGTTTTTACAGGCCCCCCTTGTATTATGAGTATTAATAATAAGATCGTGATTTTTTGTTTAATCTGAGCTGCTGTCGTTTTTTTACTGCTTTTTTGGGGCTATACAACATGGCTGTGAGATTTCCTGCAATGACAATTAATGCAAACGCCAGCCAGGTTAGGGCAAATGTCCCTTCAAGTCCTTCTGCAAAAACCGATAGTCTTGGTACAGCAAAATAAAGCATAAAACCACATAGCAACAGGCATAGTAAATATCTGTTTTTTTTCAATTCCGTTATCTCCCTTCAAAACTACTGCTTGTTTCACTTTATGCATAGAAGGGACAAAAAAGTATTATAATTCGATAAAATCTCCAGGTTCTAGGACTCTTCCATTTTTATTTTCAAGCATTTCAATAAATTGCTTTGGATCTTTCTTAATCGGCGGGAATGTATTGTAATGAATCGGAACAATTGTTTTTGCTCCAAGTAATTTTGCAGCATACGCAGCGTCTTCAGGCCCCATTGTAAAATTATCACCGATTGGCAAGAATGCTAAATCGATCGGATGTCTTTCTCCAATAAGCTTCATGTCCGAAAATAACGCTGTATCACCGGCATGATAGACCGTTTTTCCTTCTGCCATAAATAGAATACCAGCTGGCATACCACAGTAGATAATTTCATTATTTTCTGTTATATAGCTTGACCCATGAAATGCTTGTGTTAATTTTACTTTTCCAAATTCAAATTCGTGAGCACCTCCAATATGCATAGCATAAGTATTGACTCCCTGCCAGCCTAAGAATGTAGAAAGCTCATGATTGGCTATAACAAGGGCATTGTTTCTTTTCGCTAATTCAACGGTATCACCGACGTGATCACCGTGACCGTGAGTTAGGATGATTACATCTGGATTTACATCTTGCAAATTTAAGTCTGTTAATTGGTTTCCAGTAATAAAAGGATCGATGATAATGTTTTTGCCATCGACCTGAATTTGAACAACCGAATGCCCATGATAAGATACTTTCATTTTTCCATCTCCTCTATTTGTGTGATAATATGTATTTCCATAAAAATTTCAAAATTCCTTCCATATTTATATCCATAAATAGGATGTTTTAGCACAAGCAAAAAAGATCGTTTTTACCCTTCCTATAAGCAGATTGTTTACACACAGAAGTAAAATTGATACGCTCAAATAGGAATGATTAGTTTAGGAGGAGAAAAAATGAACCAACGTTTACACAAACTTCAAGCTTGGATGAAGGAAAATGGTATTGAAGTTAGCCTTATCACCTCTTCTGAAAATGTTTTTTATTTAAGCGGATTTTACACAAATCCCCACGAGCGTTTACTAGGATTAGCACTGTTCCAAGAGGAGGAACCATTCCTTGTCTGTCCAGGAATGGAGGTTAACGATGTCAAAAGGTCAGGCTGGAACCATGAAATAATCGGCTATAGTGATATCGACAATCCATGGGATTTGGTACATACCTCAATCAATAAAAGAATCAGCACGGTACGAAACTTCGCCATTGAAAAAGAACATATGAATGTGGAACGCTATGAGCAGTTGACATCATTATTTCCGAGTGCTGCTTTTGTTTCCGCTGAGGAAAAAATGAGAAAGCTGCGGATGATAAAAGATGCCAAGGAGTTAAAAATTATAGAAGAAGCGTGTGCATTGGCTGATTATGCTATCGAAGTTGGCTGCAGTGAAATTAAAGAAGGTCGAACAGAATTAGAAGTCCTAAATGCAGTGGAATATACGCTTAAGCAAAAAGGTGTAACGGAAATGTCGTTTTCAACCATGGTCCTAACAGGTGCAAATGCCGCGTCCCCTCACGGCAACCCAGGAAGTACTAGAATCCAAAAGGGTGATTTAGTCTTATTTGATTTAGGCGTAGTGGTAGACCGCTATTGTTCAGATATCACAAGAACCGTTGCTTACGGTGATATTAATGATAAACAAAAAGAAATATATGATACCGTCTTAAAAGGACAATTAGCGGCTATAGAGAAAAGCAAACCAGGTGTTACTGCAGCTGAGGTTGACATAACGGCGCGTAGAATCATTTCAGAAGCAGGCTACGGAGAATACTTTCCGCACCGTCTCGGTCATGGACTTGGAATCAGTGTACACGAGTATCCTTCGATGACAGAAACAAACCAATTGGTGATTGAAGAAGGAATGGTGTACACCATTGAACCAGGGATTTACGTACCAAATGTTGCAGGTGTACGAATAGAAGATGATGTGTTCATTACTGCAGATGGAGCTAAAGTTTTAACCAAATTCCCTAAAGAATTACAAATCATTAGGTAGATCATTTAGTTTTTTTTACCATTGCACTATTCAAGGAATTGCAGTAATATACTAATACAAGCTGCGTTGCTCGTAGTGATAATAAAGTTTTAACCTTTAAGCTGTAAAAGGGAGTTTTACTATCGGAGCTATAATGACAAGCCTCTGTCTATAGGATATGGAGGACAAGCAGGAAGGCTTCTGCGAACACCCACTTTGAGGAGTGGTGGTTTAAAACTTTCTTATATGAGGTACGGCAAATGCGGCTATATAATCTAATACATTTAACTGCCAGCTTCGATTTGAAGCTGGCTTTTCTTTATTTTACATAATCAGACATGGCTTGGTGAAACCAAAATATCCGGATCAAGGGCGCATTCGGACAGCGTTAAACAACAACAGCACAACAATGTTTCTAAACAGCCCTCATTTTTACATTTGTCCAAGTAATGTTTTTGTATCGGAGTAATGCAGACCATGAGCGTCGGCCACTGCTTCATAGGTTACGAAGCCGCCTAACGTATTGATTCCCTTCAGTAAGGCTTCATTCTCAAGGCAAGCCTGTGTAAAACCTTTATTAGCAATTTGGATGGCATAAGGGACTGTTACGTTGGTTAAAGCGATGGTTGATGTTCTTGGTACCGCTCCAGGCATATTTGCAACAGCATAATGAACCACACCATGTTTAATGTACGTTGGGTTATCGTGAGTAGTTATCCGGTCAGTTGTTTCAAAAATGCCACCTTGGTCGATGGCAATATCAACTACTACACTTCCTGGATTCATGGATTGAATCATTTCTTCCGTTACTAGTTTTGGAGCTTTTGCACCCGGAATTAGCACGGCACCGATTACAACATCAGAACCTTTCACAGCTTCAGCTATATTATAGGGGTTCGAAATCAGGGTTGTAACATCAGATCCAAAAATATCATCTAACTGACGAAGGCGCTCTGGATTTAAGTCAATAATCGTAACTTTTGCCCCAAGTCCGATTGCCATCTTTGCAGCATTTGTTCCTGCTACTCCGCCACCGATTATCGTAACGCTCCCTCTTTGCACACCAGGAACCCCAGAAAGTAATATTCCTTTTCCGCCATGAACTTTTTCTAAAAATTGTGCTCCAATTTGCGCAGCCATTCTTCCAGCTACTTCACTCATTGGTGTTAATAAAGGTAATGATCTATTTGGCAGCTGCACTGTTTCATAAGCTATACCAACTACTTTATTATCAATTAAAGCCTCTGTTAATTCAGGCTCTGGAGCTAAATGTAAGTATGTAAAGAGAATTAATCCTTCACGGAAATATTGGTACTCACTTGGCAGTGGTTCTTTAACCTTCATTACCATTTCCATTGACCATGCTTCAGAAGCAGTTTCTACGATTTTTGCACCGGCAGAAGTGTAATCTTCATCCGTGAAACCTGAACCTAGTCCTGCTCCTTTTTCAATATAAACTTCGTGTCCAAATTTCAGTATATTGAAAACTCCTGCAGGTGTCATCGCAACACGATTTTCATTATTTTTTATCTCTTTAGGAATGCCGATCCGCATGTACTAACCCCCATTTAATATAATTCATAGTAAATAAAACATAGATGTAATTACTATATCCCATTTCCCAAGGAAAGATAATCCATTTCTACTTTACTATGAAAACACTTCCATTTTACCAAATAATTGAAGGAATCCCAACTCTTTTATAATCTAATCAACCATATGAAAATAATCTAGTAAAAAAGCCCGGCGGGATTTACACCTGCACAGGCTATTATTTTTAATAATAAGGATAGTAAGGGTACGGGTAAGGTGGATAATATGGGTATGGGTATGGATATGGATAGTAAGGATATGGTCTTATTGCAGCTCCTAGTGCTAATCCCCCTAAAAATCCAAGTGGAAACCCGAAACCAAATCCAAAACGGCGTCGACCAAACCCGAAGCCTGGGCGTCCAAAGCCGAAGCCAAACCTCATATCATTTTGATTCATGTGCATAATCTTCTCCTCCTCATTTTATACTTCTCACACTAAAGAATATGCACATAGAAAACTCAATTCTTGGGTTAATGTCCCTAAGTATAAAAATTAAATAGACACAAGCATAGAAAAACTCGCCTGATGGCGAGTTAACATTGCTATTCATCGTTATTTAAAATAACCTCGCTTCTGATTTGTCCTGTCTCTTGGTCGATATATCCGCTATTATACGAATCCATAATTAGCTCACTTACCTCATTTGTCCCTTGTTCATCGTACTCAAATGAAAATGTTTTATTCGGATCCTGGTTAGACATATGTCGAGTCTCCCTTCTATGGATAATTACCCTTTTATTTTTCGAAAAATTGAAACATTTATCCCTAGAAAATAATGTATAATTTAGGTAAGGAGGGATTACCATGGGAGGAAGATATGGCCATATTTTAGTCGCAATTGATGGTTCAAAAGAATCAGAGTGGGCCCTAGAAAAATCGATTGAAATTGCTAAAAGAAACAACGCTAAACTGTTATTAGCACATGTAATCGACACAAGGTCATTCCTGTTAATTGATTCATATGATCCAGATATTGCCGAACGCGCAAACAAGCTTGCGATTGATATGCTGGAAAAATATCAAACCCAGGCCATAAATGCAGGAGTTACACATGTCCATTATGAAATCGAATATGGCTCTCCAAAAGTGAAAATTCCAAAGGAAATTGCTAAAAAACATGATATTGATTTAATTGTTTGCGGTGCCACTGGTATGAATGCGGTTGAAAGGTTCTTGATTGGCAGTGTTTCTGAACATATTACTCGTTACTCCCTCTGTGATGTCCTCATTGTCCGTACACAAAAAAGTTCCTAAATTCTATAGAATAAAATCGTGATTGCATTCTAGATGTGTTGTAAAATAAAAGAATAACTCGTCTTGGAGGCTATCACATGAAAGAATATTTTTCCTACGATCAAAGGCTTGGCATTTCAATTCCCAATCTAGAAATGCAATGGGCTCACTATAGTGAGGAAACACAGCAGGCAATCCTGTTTCATTGGGAAAAAATTCGAGGTTCCATTCCTGATCGGATTGCAGAACTTGAAAGTACAATTAATCAAAAACAAGCACAACTTTCTAATGAAAATAATTTTAAAAAATCATGTGAATTAAACAGTGGGATAGCTGAACTGGCTTCCATCATTAATGATTTATGGTTGTGGTATCGAGCCAATCAAACCGTATCAGAAAAAATGCACAGTTAAATAAGAAAAGCTCAAGCGCCCTGGTCAGCGGCGTATGGCCTGGAGCGCTCCAACTGAGATAAAGGAAACACGAAGAGCCGGAGGCGATTCGATGTTGACTTATCGTAGGGCGGAGAGCGAAGGACACTAGCCGCTAGGGCGCTAGAGCTGGACAATCAAAGAGCTCCCTGCTTCAGGGAGCTCTTTATCCTATAAATCTTTTTTTATTTCTCTCACTACATGACCAATCTCCGGAAGGATTAACTTATTCATAGCAAGCTTTACAGCGCCTGTAGAGCCAGGGGTAGAAAAGACACCTTTATTTTTTACTACACCAGCAATAGCGCGTGAAAGTATAGCTGCCGAGCCAATATCCTCTTGATAGCTCAGCATCCTGAATAATTCTCCAAATCCAACTATTTCTTTATCTAGTATGCTTTGAACACTTTCAATCGTGACATCGCGCTTTGCTATTCCTGTCCCTCCATTTGTTAGGATGACATCAATATCTCCGCGCTCACATCCTTGTAAAATGGCCTCTTTAATAGGAGTTGCTTCATCTTTGACTATACAATAGTCAACAATGGCATGCCCGGCTTGTTCTAGTAATTCCATCATCAGCTTGCCACTTTTATCTGTATCCTTATTTCTTGTATCACTCACGGTAATTACTTTACAATTTACAGTCTTTGGAGCTCCTTGCTTATGCTCTGTTATACTCATCCTTAGATTTCCTCTTTCTGATTAAGATATCGCAATTGGTAATAGTTATGGGCAAATTCCGTAACTTTTCTTGTTAATTGATAATTAGTCCCTGCACCAATGGCCATACTTACGAGCGGAATACCTTGAATGAGCCTTTTTCGGAACACCGTAATGACCATAGCTTTCAGTAATTGCTGGATCGGCTGTTCCAGCCAAGTTACATCCGTAATTTCTTCATTTCCTTCATAAAAATAATTATCTCGGCTGGTTTTCATTTCATCCATCAACACCGACCATCCCTCTTTTTGTAGACGGGGAGGTAATGTAGCGGTATGAAAAACCTTTAAAGAACTCATCATCTCGTAAGGTGTATTTACCTCAAAACCATATGTCATGGCAATTAATTGTACCGCCCTTAAATTAATTACGGCCATAGCTGGTATGTCAGTACCCAAAAGGAGCGGCCCACCTGTCCCCGCTAAGCCCCCCTGTGCAAAAGAGTATAATCGGTGCCTTGCAATTTGCTGCATGGCTATGTATTGTAACTGATCAATATCCAATTTTGTTAAATCCTCAATTTGGTGCAAATCCTTATTAAAAACACGACCTGAAGATAGGATTCTTTCCTTTGCGTCCATCTGTAATTGAGTGCCCTGAATCATCCCATGCAAATGGAACAACCAGCTATCAATAACTGAAAAAAATTGACTTTGAACTTTTTCAGGTAACAAAGAGAAAGAACGCTCTAAATATTTTTCATACGTAAGCTGTAGATCATTTGCCTCGTAGTTTAATAATTGCTTTTCCCACTCCCTAATTGCATTCAATACCTCTGTTTCCCGGTCAGTTAATGGCATAGGCAATCCTCCTGACTTAATGTCTAGCTGCAGCGTCTAGGGGCTCGATGGAAAAAGAAAAATCGCTTTTTCCTCGGTCATAAGCCAATCCGTCAAGAAGGTTAAAGATCAACCTTCTCGCCGGCTCGTCTTATGCCTGTCGCCTCTGTGCATTAAGGAAATCTCCTTCGATTAATCCTCGCAGGAACAAGCTGGCTTGTTCCGAAGACGCTTCCGCTTTTGGTGGCTCTCTTTCCTCAAGTATATCACAAAGAAATACATAAAAAATGTAAAAAGGCAAACCGTCTCTATGACAGTTTGCCTTTATTCATAAATTATTGAGCTAAACGAACAACATCTCGGGCAATCATTACTTCTTCATTTGTAGGAATAACGATTACTTTTACAGGGGAATGAGGATAGTTTATAAATCTTTCCTCACCTCTGATTTTATTTAAAGCCGGATCCCAATAAACGCCCATAAATTCTAGACCCTTTAAGACCTTTTCACGTACTACATCACTGTTTTCACCAATACCAGCAGTAAAGATGATGGCATCTACACCATACATTCGTGAAGCATATGAACCAATATATTTATGAATACGATTGGCAAATACATCCAATGCCAATTGTGCACGTTCATTTCCTTTGCGTGCTTCAATTTCAATATCTCTTAAATCACTAGAGAAACCAGAGACACCTAACATTCCACTCTTTTTATTTAGAACATCGAGAACCTCTTCAGCCGTCTTATTTGTTTTTTCCATGATGAATGGAATGAGTGCTGGATCAATGTTACCTGAACGTGTTCCCATCGTAACGCCTGCAAGTGGTGTAAAGCCCATAGATGTATCAATGGATTTACCACCCTCTATCGCAGCAATACTTGCTCCATTCCCTAAATGGCACGAAAGAAGGCGAAGCTGTTCAACCGGACGACCCAATAGCTCTGCAGCCCGCTGTGAAACATATTTATGACTTGTCCCATGGAAGCCATATTTACGAATACCGTATTTCTCGTAGTATTCATATGGAAGGCTGTATAGATAAGAACTTTCTGGCATAGTTTGATGGAATGCTGTGTCGAAAACAGCTACAGCTGGGACATTAGGAAGTACAGCTTGAAAAGCTCTAATTCCCGTTACGTTTGCAGGATTATGCAATGGAGCTAACTCTGATAAATCTTCAATTTTCTTAAGAACTTCTTCCGTAATAAGAGCGGAATCACTAAACTCTTCTCCGCCATGCACAACACGGTGACCAATTCCTTCAATCTCATTTAATGATTGAATGATACCTAAAGAAGTAAGCTTATCAAGCAGCATTTTTACCCCGACTGCATGGTCAGGAATATCAGTGGTTTCGGTGATTTTTTCACCGTTAACAGAAATAGTAAAGATTGAATCATTTAATCCGATTCTCTCAATGATTCCTTTCGTAATAACATCTTCACTTGGCATTTCAAATAATTGAAATTTCAATGAAGAACTTCCTGCATTAATGGCTATGATTTTAGACATTTCGTTTACCGCTCCTTTTATAAAAACAACATCGGTTCGGGGAAGGTCATATCCGTACAAGGTTATTTTGCTCAAACAGACATCGTTTATTGCTTTCATCACCTCATTTAATCACTGTATATATTACATTTCAAGGAGGAAATTGGATGGAAACGGTTACCTCCAAAATGAAAATTTATTCACATTATTCTAATTGTTCTTAACCAATAAAAAAGCGATAAAACCGTCACTAATCCCGGTTTTATCGCTTATTATCTTGAAACCATTTATCGATTTTCTTTAAGATATTGTCCATCTCAACTGCATTAGATAAGTTTGGCAAATTAGCAAGTAAGGCTTGTTTCGGTGCTACTATCCCTTCACCCTTCTTTTGCAGGACTAAGATACTCTTCGCAGCATTTTTATTCTTAAACATACTGATTGGCAATTGGAGTACACCTTGAATAATGACTTCTTCTTTAAAGAAATCACGAAGTTGATGTGCTTGTTCACTTTCAAAGAGACCATTTGGAATGATAAAAAATAAATATCCTCCCGGTTTGGTGTGTCGGACACTTTGCTCCATAAATAAATGGTGCGCATAGGAGTGGCCTTTATCCGCCTTTAATTGGTAATCTAACGCACGAACATCATTTGGATAATACCCAACAGGTAAATCAGCTATCACCGCGTCTACGGGATCAATAAATAATGGTTCCAGACTATCCTGATTAAAAAGCTCAATCGGATGTTCTTGTAAATTTGCATTTACATAGGCAAGTTTAATTAACAAGTCATCAATATCAATTCCAATTGATTGTACATTTTTTTGCAATTGGTTTAGTACGGTTGTTAATAAATTCCCCGTTCCAATGGCAGGGTCTAATAATCGGAAGGAAGGCTGTGTCATCAACTTATCCACTAGATAACTAAGTAACATTCCTACACTATCAGGTGTCATCTGATGGTTAGGCTGCACATTTTCTTTCATCCCCTTTAAGATTACCAGCTGATAGGCTTTACGAATTTCTTCCTTTGTAAAATTGTCTAAATCGATTTCTTTGTATTGTTTATTAAGTCTTTTTTCCGTTATTTCACTTACTTCATCCTGAAGAATAGAGCCGTGAAATAGATTCTCACCTGTTTCGGCTAATGCCTCTAAATATGTACATGATAATTCTTCCTGTAAAACAAGAGCAGTTTCATTGAATAGTGTGAAAAGCTGTTCGACTGGAGAGATTTTCATGCTTACACCTCCTAAATAAAGAAAAAGACCTCATCCAATAGACGAGGCCGTAATAGCCATTAATAATTACTTTGCGTTTCTAGCTGCTTCAAGTACTGCTTCATAGTTAGGGTGATTTGTTGCCTCACTTACATATTCCACATAAGTAACAGTATCTGTAGAATCTACAACAAAGACTGCGCGAGTTAATAATCTTAACTCTTGAATCGCAACACCGTATGCTTCTCCAAAAGATAGATCGCGGTGGTCTGATAATGTTTGGACATTTTCAATGCCGTTTGCTCCACACCAGCGCTTTTGTGCGAATGGTAGGTCTACGCTGATAGTTAGGATTTTAACATCTCCTAAGCTATTTGCTTCTTCATTAAAACGACGTGTTTCTGCGTCACACACGCCAGTATCTAAAGAAGGAACGGCACTAATTAAACGAACCTGACCCTTTGTGTTTTCTAAGGTTACAGGTGTTAAATCATTTGCCAATACGCTAAAATTAGGAGCTTTGTCTCCCACCTTTACTTCGTTGCCTAGCAGAGTTACTGGATTCCCCTTAAAAGTTACGTTTGCCATTTAAACATCCTCCTTTTTCGTACAAAGAAAAGCGTAAGCGCCTGCCTAGGGGCGACAGGCATAAGACGAGCCGGCGAGAAGGTTGATCTTTACCTTCTTGACGGATTGGCTTATGACCGAGGAAAAAGCGATTTTTCTTTTTCCACCGAGCCCCTAGGCGCTGCAGCTAGACAATTCTCAAAGTCGAAATTTTAATTTGACAAAAGCGAAGTACTTTTCGCGTTCATCAAAATTATGTACAGTGTAAATATATCTTTTCAGAATTCTTTTTGCAATTATTTAAGCTTTTACTTTCATGAAAAAAGTTAACCTCCCCCTTTATATGTGGAAGTTAACTTTTTTTCCTATATATCAAATTCTTGTTTAGGAGATTCGTTTTGCTTGGATTGCTGCGATCCCTGTTGGGATCCCTGTTGGGAGCCCTGCTGGGAACCTTGCTGCTCATTTTTTTTCGAGAACATTTGTTGAATCTTATCGACCGCTTGAGGCGCCAATTCTAGAATCTTCTCATACAGATGGGTACTTTCGTCAAGATGGAGCATTTTTACGCCTTTTGAGTTTACAATTAAGAATGCAATTGGAGTTATCGAGACTCCGCCACCACTACCTCCTCCAAATGGAAGCCTAGACTGACCTTTACCTTCTTCTTGTCCTTTTGATTGTGACCCGTCTAGTTTAAATTCACTTCCACCAGCGGCAAATCCAAAGCCCACTTTGGAGACGGTGAGAATAACGCTTCCGTCAGGAGTTTCAACAGGATCACCAATAATCGTATTAACGTCAATCATTTCTTTTAAACTTTCCATCGCAGTCGTCATTAAACCTTGAATTGGATGTTCAGACATAGCTGTTTCCTCCTCTTTTACACGGTTTTAGTTTTTTCCTTTGAATAGGCAGTTTCCATTTTGAGATTTGGGCGTCCGCCCTTCCAGAATTTAATTAGTTTTAATCCTGCTAAAATAGCATACCCGATACGGAACTGAAAAATACATGTGATATGGGTTTGGATGATTGCCAATTGAAAATGGGGCGTAATCGACAATACTGGCATTTCCTTCATCCTCAAAAAGTGACTTAGCACCCCCAAAATGCTTCCCTTTACTGTCCAAAGTGCACCCGTTATAATCCCTGTATGTGCAGCATCACCTACACCCACTAATGAATGCCATTCAAAATGTTTGATTACCATTCTTTTCATAAATTTCTTTACGATTACATTGGTGTTAACAACATGATGGATGATTTCTTTTCCGTTAGTAAATTTTGATATGATACCATCTTCTGTAATTTTCGCTTCCTTTGTCGGGGACTGTTTTTCACTAGAATCCCCCATTTGTGTATTGCCCTTCATGACAATGCTTGGTGAGTTTTCGTCAATTTTGATAAGGGGTACATTCATTGTGTACCTAATTAGGCCGAACCAGATTCTAAATTGAATTTTTAATTCATCATTGTCGTTATGATGGAAATAATTAAGGCGAATCGTTAGTTTTGAAAAAATGATTAGTAGAATGAATAAAATGATAAAAATGAGAGCTATAACCAGCCAAACCAATTTTCTCACACCCTTTCAGCCTATTAGTATCACCTCAAGAAAAAAAAATAAACCCGCTAACAATTGTTAGCGGGTCAAAAATTATCGTTCTACATGGATAACGGAAGTGTCTGTAAATAGGTCGTGTAGACCTTGTTTCTTTGGTAAAAAGGCAACAACGATATAGCCTACAACAATGGTTGCAGAGATAAATCGACCAATCCATTCTCGGAAGAGGATTGTTCCCCAGGATAATTTGTCACTCTTCAAATCAATTACTCTTAATCCAAATACCATTTTTCCTAGAGTCTGATGAAAGTACTTTGTCATTAACACAAAATATAAATAAAATATGATTGCTGAAGCGATTGAAATAGGGGCAAACATATTAAATTCCATTAATGGAACCTCTAAGATTCGAAATAAAGGGTTAATGATTAATCTCTCTATACTCCCTATAACAATCAAATCTAGCAGGTATGCCCAAAAACGCATCCAAAAACCTGCAAAACGAATGGAGACAGTATCGGGTTCCTGAATTGTTACTGATTCAGCAAATTCCTCTTGATTTTCAATTTCCATCTGCTTTCCCCCCTACTCTGCATATAAGTACATTAGACGTGGAGAATTAGGTCTTGATAAAATTTCCATCAGCCCAGCCATCTCATTTTCGGTACCGATTAATTTCTGAACCTTTAAATTCAAAAGTGAACCGAAACCTAATGCCTCAGTATATCGGACTACCTTAGCGTCTTTAAGCTTCTCGTCTTCCATCATTTGTTGTATTACATCTTCTAAATATCCAAAGCCATCTATCAAATTTAGCTCTTTGGCTTGTCTTCCATCGTAAATTCTTCCATCGGCAATCTCTTTTACTTGGTCTGTTGTCATATTTCTTCCCTCTGAAATTACCTTCACAAACCCTTCGTAGGAATTGTCAATCATACTTTGGAGAATTTGCCGTTCGTCTTCTGTCATTTGGCGAGTTGGGCTCATTATGTCTTTATATTGGCCACTTTTGATGGTTACAAAATCTACGCCATACTTATCTGCCAATCCCTCATAATTAATTCCTTGCATGATGACTCCGAGAGAACCTGTAAGAGTTTCTTCACTTGCAAAGATCTTTTTGGCACCAGCTGAAATATAATAACCTCCAGAAGCAGCCATTGAGCCCATTGAAACATAGACCGGTTTCTTTGTTTCCTTTTGAATTTCAACTAATTTATCATGAATTTCAGCACTCTCCACTACACCGCCACCGGGAGAGTTAACCTTAAGAATAATCCCCTTTACGGTATCATCTTCTTTTATGTACTCTAATTTTTTCATAAATCCTTGGTGATTGTATCCAGCGGATTGAAAAAAAGATTCCGCACTATTTGTATCTTGTATAACGCCATCAACGTCGAGTACGGCAATCTTTTTCATTTCATTTCCTTCCTGCACAATTTCCTCCGTAAAAGGCAGCTCTGTCGCGGCTAAGAGCTCACTTAAATCCGTTTCAACCCCTTTAAAAGCAAATGCAGATAAAAAGTTAATCACGACTGATACAAAAAATAATGCTGCAGCAATTCCAAGGGCGGCCCATCGTTTCCCATTCATGCTTTAGACTCCTCCTTTTAATTCTTATTAATTTTCCCTTACATAATTTAATATTGTTTCAAAATAATGCTAAAATTAAAGCAGACTACCTAAGTTTATCAAAAATAAAAAGTTTCATGGGAAATTTTCTCAAAATTAATAATCAAAATTTGGAGGGCATTATGGGCCATAGACGTAATATCTACTTTTATCATCATTTAGATAAGGAAATGCTAGATAAGGTCGGAAATTTAGATGATTCTGCAAAGCAATATGGTTTAACGATTGTAAATGATCACCGTGATGCCAATATTATTGCAAGCATCGGTGATGATGGTACCTTCCTTCAAGCTGTAAGGAAAACAGGTTTTCGTGATGATGTCCTTTATTGTGGGATCACAACAAAGGATAGCTTGAGTATGTATTGTGATTTCAAAATTAATGATTCCTCCAAAATGGTTGAAGCCGTTTCAAAGGTTGAGGCTGTTACGAATGAAGATTTAAAGGTACGGCGTTATCCTATTATTGAAGTGATCGTCGATGGACAAGGGATATTTCCATGCCTCAACGAGTTTAGTATTCGCTCTTCGATCATTAGAACGCTTGAATTAGATGTTTTTATTGATGAATTACATTTTGAAACCTTCCGTGGAGATGGATTGATTGTTGCTACACCAACGGGAAGTACGGCTTACAATAAATCGGTTAATGGCGCTGTCGTCGACCCGTTAATCCCCTGCATGCAGGTGAGCGAGGTCGCATCCATTAATAATAACAAATATCGTACATTAGGTGCTCCCTTTGTTATTGGCGGTAATCGCTCGTTAACTCTGAAAATTATTTCGGAAGGCAATGAGCACCCTACAATGGGATTAGACAATGAAGCTCTAAGCATTCGTCATGTTGATAAAATCCAGATCAGACTCAGTGAAAAGAAAATTAAAACCCTGAAGCTAAGAGATAATTCTTTCTGGGAAAAGGTTAAGAGAACATTCTTATAATCTGACAAAAAAGGGCTGTCGCATAATCGACAGCCCTCTCTTGCAGACTATTGCTTTATTGATTGTATTTCTTGCTGGCGAAGTTCAATTCGTCGAATTTTCCCTGAAGTTGTTTTTGGCAATTCAGATATATATTCGATTTTTCTTGGATATTTATAAGGGGCCGTAAGTGTTTTAACATGCTCTTGAAGAGTCTTTGTTAATTCTGGATCATTTGCGTCGATATCCTCTTTTAACACGACAAATGCCTTTACAATAAAGCCGCGAATTTCATCAGGGCTTGCCACTACCGCACATTCTTTAACATATGGATGTTTTACAAGTGCATCCTCTACTTCAAAAGGTCCAATTGTATAGCCTGAGCTGATAATGATATCATCACCGCGGCCTTCAAACCAAAAGTATCCATCTTCATCCCTCTTTGCCTTATCCCCTGTTATATAATAATCACCTCGGAATTGCTTAGCTGTTCTTTCCGGGTCCTTATAATAATTTTTAAACAATGCTGGTGTATCGACATGTACAGCGATGTCCCCAACTTCACCGACTGGGCAGACTTCGCCTTCTTCATTAATAATTTCTACTCGATTGCCTGGAGTTGGTTTGCCCATAGAGCCAGATTTTAACTCCATTCCTTTGGTTACCCCAACCAACAAGGTGTTTTCAGTTTGTCCATAGCCGTCACGGACATCAACATTAAACTGTCTTTTGAAAGTATCTATAACCTCTCGATTAAGTGGTTCTCCAGCGGAAACAGCACTATGCAGACTAGGTAAATGATAATCATTAAGGTTTTCTACCTTAGCCATTAACCGATATTCTGTTGGTGTACAACAAAGGACATTTACTGAATATTTTTCTAAAAGGCTTAAATACTTTTGGGGTTCAAACTTGCCATTATATACTAACCCCGTTCCACCTGAACCAAGTACGGATAAAAATGGACTCCAAATCCACTTTTGCCAGCCAGGAGCCGCAGTTGCCCACACTGTATCACCATCTTCTATACAAAGCCACTTTGGTGCTGCAGTTTTTAAATGAGCAAATGCCCATCCATGTGTATGTACTACCCCTTTTGGATTACCGGTTGTTCCTGATGTATAGGATAAAAACGCCATATCTTCACGGAGTGTTTCTGCAAATCCAAACCCCTGTGGAGCCGCTTTCATTTCTTCATCTAAGAAGATCCAGCCTTCCTGCCTTTCACCGACTGAAAACTTTAATAGTGTCTGTGGACTAGTAATATTTTCAAATTGATTCACATACGGGTAATAGCTGACTACTGCTTTTACATCCCCATGTGATATTCGATATTGAAGATCCTTCTCTCGCAGCATTTCTGAACTTGGAATAACAACCAGACCGGCTTTTAAAGCCGCCAAGTATACCACATAGGCTTCTATAAGTCTTGGTATTATCACTAAGACTACATCGCCTTTTTTCAAACCATTCTGTGTGAAGACATTTCCCGCTTGATTAACTTTTTTTATTAATTCTTTATATGTAACCTGTTTTGTTTCGCCTGACTCACTTTCCCATTTTAATGCTAATCTTTTTGGATCTTGTGCAAATCGTTCTACTTCCGATACAAGATTATACTTTTCTGGTGCAATTAACTCTTCGCGGTTCATGTTTCTCCCCCTCATTCCAGATATATACATTATCACCAATCTTATTATACAAAATTATTTAAAAATTTAAAATTATTATACTAAAAAAAGTAATGAAAAAGAGAGTGGGAAAAATCCCACTCTCTGTAGCCATCGTATTCATTTGTTATCGTGAAAATCCGCTTAATTGAGACTCAGCCATTGATACTAAACGCTTAGTGATTTCACCACCAACAGAACCGTTAGCACGTGAAGTAGTGTCTGCACCAAGGTTAACACCGAATTCTTGAGCAATTTCAAATTTCATTTGTTGAAGAGCTTGCTCTACACCAGGTACAAGTAATTGATTTGAGTTGTTGTTATTAGCCATGTGATATCACCTCCTTGTGAGTATAGAATGTGTAGAATCACATGGCTGTATTCTTATTTATAATTGGTAATTGTTCACAAATATTTCACAAATTTCTTTTTAAAGGGCTGTGTTAATTAGGTCTGTTGATTTGTGCTCCAGGCACTTCGCTTTCCGCGGGCGGTCCGGGGAGCCTCCTCGGCGCGTAAGCGCCTGTGGGGTCTCCCCAGCCCCGTCCTCCCGCAGGAGTCTTCGTGCCTTCCGCACAAATCAACAGAGTGCCAATATTACAATTAGCTTTAACACAGCCTATTTTAAAATAAATCCTCAAATTCGGATGGTTGTTCTTTGCTGTCTGGTCTGATGGTCAGCATTTCTGTTTTTTGGACTGCTTCTTGGATCAATGGTTCGAAGTCGAAGAAGCTTTCGTAGTGCTGAACTTTTTCTTTTTTCGGTTTTGTTTTTGGTGAAGATGGAACAAATATCGTACAGCAATCTTCAAAAGGTCTAATTGAAATATCATAAGTATCGATATCTATGGCTTGTTTTATAATATCATTTTTGTCCATTGTCAACAGTGGCCTTAGTATTGGAGTATTGGTTACCTCATTAATCGCATACATACTTTCTAAAGTTTGACTGGCAACCTGACCAAGATTATCTCCAGTGATAATCGCTAGACCTTCCTGTTTTTTTCTAATCTCATCGGTTATTCGCAGCATAAATCTTCTTGTGGTTGTCATGGAGTAATTTTCTGGAATTTGTTCTTTTATCGATTGTTGAATAGCCGTAAATGGAACGATATGAAGTTTCATCGAACCAAATATTTCAGCCAGCTTTTTTGCTAAGTCGATTACTTTTTCCTTGGATCTGTCACTTGTATACGGTGGACTGAAAAAATGTACTGCTTCTATTTCTACTCCTCGTTTCATCGTCAAATATCCTGCCACTGGACTATCAATACCTCCAGACAGCATTAACATCGCCTTACCACTGGAGCCAACTGGCAGGCCCCCAGCTCCTAAGATGTTCTCACAAGACATGTAGATAGCCTCACTAAGAACTTCTATTTTCAAGTTGATATCAGGATTTTTCACATCCACCTTGATGCCTGGTATGTTTGCGAGAATATGGCCGCCGAAGGTGTGATTGATGCCAGATGTATCTAATTCAAATGATTTATCCGATCGTTTCGGGGTAATTTTAAAGGTTTTTCCCTCTTTGTAAAGGCTTTTCACTAAGGAAAGAGCTGCCTCTTTCATTTTTTCAAGGTCTCTCTCAACTCTTATTGCTGGACTAAGGGATTGGATACCAAATATATTTTTTAAAGACTTGATGATCTCTTCCACATTTTCTCCATTAACAAGCACGTACATCCTGTCACGCTCTGCCCTTATTTTTATTTTCGGAAAGGGAGCTAATGCAATACGAACACTCTTTCTTAACTTGTCTACAAATTTCTTTCGATTTCTGCCTTTGGTAGAGATTTCACCATAGCGAATCAGTATTCGATCATAATTCATATTATTTCATAACCTTTCTTAGTTGTTTAGCAGCATCTTCGATTGCTACAATTACTTTTTCTGCCTCATCTTCAGTATTATCATACGAGAGGCTTATTCTAAATGCACTGTCAGCCAAATCATCTGGAACCCCCATTGCTAAGAGTGTTTGACTTGGTAATTGTTTCTTAGAAGAACAGGCACTTGTTGTCGATAGATAGATTCCTTTTTGCTCAAGAGTATGGATTAAAACTTCTGCTTTAACACCCTTTATAGAAAAATTGAGTATATGAGGTGCAGAATTTTCTAACGGTGTATTGATGATAAGATCATCTATCCTGCTTAACTCCGCTCTTAAAAGGGATTTAACCTTTTTCATTCTTTCTATTCCCAGCTCACTATTTACCATCGTCATCCTTAGAGCTTTTGCCATTGCAACAGCTCCTGCAACATTTTCCGTTCCACTTCTTACTTTCCATTCTTGGTTTCCACCCGAAAGCAATGGATCCAATCTAACCCCTTCTCTTATAAAGAGCGCACCAGTCCCCTTTAATCCATGAAACTTATGTGCTGAAAATGAACATAAATCTACACTATTTTCCGATAAATGTAATGGAACCTTTCCGATAGCTTGTACAGCGTCAACATGAAAGAGAATGGTAGGATACTGCTTCAAAAGCTTACCAATTTCTGCAATTGGCTGTATTGTTCCGACTTCATTATTTACCTGCATAACTGAAACAAGTATTGTATCTTTTTTTATAGAAGCTTTGACATCATCTACCATTACTCTTCCGTTTTGATCAGCCGGCAAATAGGTAATGTCAAAACCTAACTTTTTTAACTGTTCCATAGCACCACGGACAGAAGGGTGCTCAACACTAGATAGAATTAAGTGTTTCCCTTTATTCTTATGCAACATCACTGTCCCTTTAATGGCTAAATTATTACTTTCGGTACCACCAGAAGTAAAGTAAATCTCTGTTGGTTTTACAGTTAAGAGGTTAGCTACTTGTGCACGAGCCTGTGTGAGAAGTTTTTCAGCTTGCAGCCCTATGCCATGAAGGGACGAAGGATTGCCAAAAAATTCACTTGAGACCTTTATAAATGAGTCTAAAACCTCGTTATATGGTCTTGTCGTTGCACTATTATCAAAATAAATCATCTTTCAAACACCTCACCTTTGCAGGACTAAATCTTACCACAAACTTAATCAATTGAAAAAGTTTTGTGATATAAACAAACAAAAACCGATTTGCCATTTTTAGCAGAATCGGTTTAAAGTTATTACCTATTGCTTTACCACTGCTGCCTTAATTTTCTTCAAGACGCCAGGGTCAATTGATTCAAGAGAAGCAGCTGCCTGTTCTAAAGCTTCCTGATACTCAAAATGTCTGAATGCATTTTCTGCATCACTAAGTCCCTTGGCAACAGAAGGATATTGACTTCTGTATCTGTTTCCGTATTGAATCGCCTTTTCAGCAAGCAAAACACTTTCAATGAGTTCAACTGTTGTATTTGATAATTTTTCAACTGTTAAAACTGCAATCTCTAAATATTGATTTAGCGCTGATACGTTAAGCGGCTTTTCTTGAAGCTGAAGCTTTACGTTTTGTATACTTTCATTTGTATCTTCCAATAAATATTTGTAGTCTTCTGGTAATCCCGGAATATTACTTTTAGATACTAAACGAATCGTTTCGCCCACTTTTTTGGTTAATTCCCTTAGTGTTTCACGCGCTTCGAACTCATCTTTCCTTAGGGCTTGTAACTTGAGAGCGAAATTTTCTTGCTCTTCTTGAATCATTTCTATATGCATTTTTATTTCTTTAAGTTCTTCACAAAGAATCGTTAACGCCGTTTCATTGATATTTATTTTTTCCATCAAGATTTCATAGTGCTTTGTAACAGCAGCAAGCTGTTTTTCCAAATGCCTTTGGATTTCAAAGTCACTTTCGGTCAGATGATAGCTTTCTTGAACATGCTTTACTTCATTAGAAAGATGATCATGTTCTTCTAGAACCAAGGATAAAAGTCCACTCATCCCTTTTTCATTTTGAAAGATGAAATGCTTCGCATTCACTTCTTTTTCCAATAAGTCAAACAGAATATCAATTCGCTCTTTAACTTCACCAATTCCTTCAAGTGCTTCCTCTATTTTCGTCTCTTCAATCAGTGCTAAATACTCAACCAATTTTTCTTGTAGACTTTCAATTTCATTTTCTAGTTGAATATGGCTTAAGTAATAACCCTTTTCTGTCATTTCACGATATCCATCAAAAATATCAGATAATTGAGCCGGGATTAGAGATTGACACTCTATTAACAGCTGAGGAATAGCATCCATATTGTTTTTAACCTTGATTAATTGATTGTGAATTCCTAATACGAGCTCACGAGCTTCAAGATAGTTACCATGTTCAGTCTTCTCGTCAAATTCGTGAAACTTTTTCGTAACGTCCTCTAGTTGAGCTTCTAAGTATTTTTCTGACTTTCCAAAGCTATGTCGATGAGCAAGCAGCGTCTTTTTCGTTTCCCGATACAATTCCTTTAACTGCTCAATTTCAGTCCTGTTCTTTTCTTCGCTACCAACAAGTTCATGAAGCTCTTCAACAATTTTATTAATTTCATCTTGAGTTGACTGTAATTTATCTTTGATTTCCTGTTGAGTAGCCTTCGCTTTTTTAAAGCGGTATTTATCGATAAATTCTTCAGCATCAAATAACAACTCTTCTAATTCTGGCAATTTAACCGTAACAATATCATCCCATTGATTACGCCAGCCCTCGAATAATTCCTCGGTTTGTCCGGTCATATTTAATTGTTTTACCTTTGACATTTCATCCAAAATCGGCCGATTAAACAAATCGATTTTCCAAGTTTCCAACCTATCCATTTCTTTAAAATACTTTTTCTTTATAAAATACCCCAATACAAATAAGGCTAGTAGCAGGATAATAAATCCAATAAAATATGTCACGTTCAAGCCCCCTGTTTCAAACACTTCAATTAAATCTTACAACGCTAGATACTAATCTATTAAAAACCATCTAAATTCGGTAAAGTTCAATGCCTCTATGATACCATGTAAACGACATTTTTTGACTAGTA
The DNA here is from genome assembly GCA_031177865.1 of Bacillus sp. (in: firmicutes). Classification (GTDB taxonomy): domain Bacteria; phylum Bacillota; class Bacilli; order Bacillales; family Cytobacillaceae; genus Neobacillus. The sequence continues at coordinate 56,032 of JAPSKD010000003.1, forward strand.
TTTTCAATTTTTTTCTAAAAGAAATTTTAAATTACTATTTTATGACAAAAAACCTAGTGAAAAGATTAATCATTTAAACTACAAATTAAAAAGCACTTGCTCAAGGAAATTTGGTTCCCAAGCTAGTGCTTACCATTTATATCTATATGATTGTCCAATTACAGGATAGCCTCTTTCTTTTCTATCATTTTAGTTGCTAGCGTGTTTTCGATCCAACTATTAATTTCCTTTAGATACTTTTGTTCAAAGAACCTTTCATTTGGAAAAATATATAGTACCTCTCTCAGATAATGAGCATTAATAAAGGGCATCATAAGTAAGCCTTTGTATTGGATGATTAAATACGCGATAGAATGTGGACGAAATTCCTTCCTTTCAAACCCTTTTTCAAACATCTTTTGAAAATAATACTTCTCCTTTAATGCATAGGTAGACATAATTTCTCTGACTACCTGAGAATCCATTGACATTTCTCGGTATACGAAGCTTGTAAGTTCAATATTTTCACATTGATAGTGGAGCAAGTCAGCTGTAATCCGTTTTAAACAATCCTTTACGCCTGTATCTATTAAAGAAAACTTTTCTTCAATAATACTGAGATATCGCTCAAAAAAGTAAGTAAAGCAATATTCTAATAATCCAAGCTTATTCTCAAAATGGTAAGCGATGGTTGCTGAGTTTACTTTTGCTGCAGTTGCAATATCACGTATCGATGTTCCAGCATATCCATTTGAATTAAAAAGCGATATCGCTGCTTTCACTATTTCTTCTTTAGAATCCTTTTTCATCGTACACCTCCTGTATACACGAGTTTTATATCTTTCTATAAACAATTCTTGCTTAGATGGTATATTCCTTCATGAATTTATCGACAAAGTATGCCCTTTTTCATGTTAGTTTGATAAAATAAATAAGAAATTTATTAAAGGAGGGGTGAAAAAACATGTTTAATGTCGAAATGTACAAGGGAAGCCGCCAAGAAAATTATGAATTGGTAAAAAAACAATTACAGGCACTTCTCCATGGCGAGAATAACCAAATCGCTAATCTTAGCAACACTTCTGCATTGTTAAATCAGTTTCTTGATCGTATAAATTGGGTTGGCTTCTATTTAATGGACGAGAATAACGAGCTAGTATTGGGGCCCTTCCAAGGACTGCCAGCATGTATCCGTATCCCGCTGGGCAAAGGTGTATGTGGAACATCGGCAAAGAAAATGGAAACCATCCGGGTAGAAGACGTTCATCAATTTCCTGGTCACATTGCCTGTGATGCTGCCTCCAATTCCGAAATCGTTATACCTCTAATCAAGAACGGAAAATTACTTGGTGTCTTAGACATTGACTCACCAGAGAAAAATCGCTTTGATGAGTTGGACCAACAGCAGTTGGAAGAATTTACAGCCATTCTTGTTAATCATTTGTAAAAAAAATAAAAACTCGCCTCGGCGAGTTTTTTATATTTTTTCAAGTGCTTGTTCTATGTCCTCTTGTATATCCTCCCATGCTTCAAGACCCACTGACAGGCGAAGTAATGTATCGTCAATCCCCATTTTTCTTCGTTCTTCTTCTGGAACCACAGCGTGTGTCATGGTTGCAGGGTGCTGTATCAACGTTTCAGCATCTCCTAAACTTACCGCTATTTTTACCAACTGTAATTGATTCATAAATAATTGAGCTGATTCCTTCGTTCCTTTTACGGAAAACGAAATCACCCCTCCAGGTTTTTTCATTTGTTTATGCATAATCTTATTATCATCTATATAGTCACTATTGCCAGGAAAATAGAGCTTCTTTATTTTTGGATGATTCCGTAAAAATTCAACAAGCATATTGGCATTCTCACAATGACGGTCCATCCTAACGGGCAGCGTTTTTAAACCCCTTAATAAAAGCCAAGCATCAAATGGTGAGATTGTGCCGCCGATATCTTTTTGTGTTGTTCTCGATACCTGTTGGATAAAATCACTCTTCCCTACAACAATTCCAGCAATTACATCACCGTGACCACAAATATATTTTGTTGCACTATGAATAACAATATCACAGCCTAGGCTAATAGGAGTTTGTAAATACGGAGAGCAAAAGGTATTGTCCACCACAACAGGTATACCACGTTGTTTAGCGAGCTTCGAGACTAATTCTAAGTCAACTAGTTTCATGGTAGGATTAATTGGGGTTTCTATATAGATACAGGCAGTATTTGGGTGAATCTCTTCTTCTAGAATTTCTTTTGAGGCCATTAACGAAAAATCATGGTTGATGTTATATTTTTCTTTTAACAATTGTAGTAATCCAAACGTACAACCATATACACCTTGTGAACACAGGATATGGTCACCTGTTTTAGTTAAAGCTGTTAACACGGCAGAAACTGCTGCCATCCCTGATGAGAATGCCAAGGCTGCTTCACCTTGTTCCAGTTTTGCCATTCGGTCTTCGAGAATTTTTACGGTTGGGTTTCCTAGACGGGAGTATATAAATCCTTCTTCTTGACCAGCAAATCTTCTCTCCCCTTGTTCTGCAGTTGAAAAGGTGAATGTGGAAGTTTGATACAAGGGAGGAACTAAACTTCCTTGGTGTTCATCGGAACAATACCCAGAGTGAACGGCTTCCGTTTCAAAGCGAAAATTTTCATTTCCCAATCTGACTCCTCCTAAATGAAAACGCTATCATTTTTTTATTCATTTCTTTATACTATTCATTTCTTTATACTATTCATTTCCTGAAATTAACTTGACACATTAATGAATAAAATTATATAATATTCTTTGTGTAAAATAACTGCAGCCTATGTGAACACGTGAATGGATTCATTTTGTTCCTCATGAGTCATTTTTACTTATGATGGTGCATCTTGTAACCCTCTGCTGCTAGGGCGAAGGTGCATGAAAACAAAATGGCTATCATTGATGTTTCATAACGGTTTTTATTTTACCAAAAAATAAAAACACTAAGGAGGAGTCATTCATGGCTCGTTATACTGGCTCAAGCTGGAAAATTTCTCGTCGTCTTGGAATCTCTCTAAGCGGCACAGGTAAAGAATTAGAAAAGCGTCCTTACGCTCCTGGACAACATGGTCCAAACCAACGTAAGAAGCTTTCTGAATACGGATTGCAATTGCAAGAAAAGCAAAAACTTCGTCACATGTACGGAGTAACTGAGCGCCAATTCCGTAACCTATTTGATAAAGCTGGCAAATTGGGTGGGGTTCACGGTGAAAACTTCATGATCCTACTTGAATCACGTCTTGACAACGTAGTTTACCGTTTAGGTTTAGCTCGTACTCGTCGTGCAGCACGTCAATTAGTTAACCATGGCCACATCTTAGTTGATGGTTCTCGCGTAGATATTCCATCATACCGTTTAGCTCCTGGTCAAACAATCAGCCTACGTGAAAAATCACGTAATCTTGATGTTGTTAAAGAAGCAGTTGAAGTTACTAACTTCGTTCCTGACTACTTAACGTTTGATGCAGACAAGCTTGAAGGTACATTCACTCGCTTACCAGAGCGTTCTGAATTACCGGCTGAAATTAACGAAACTCTTATTGTCGAGTTCTACTCTCGTTAATTTTTCAAAAACCGTGCCAGCAGTGGCACGGTTTTTTTATTTCTTCTTTATCCACTTAATCGCCCTTGAATATAGTATTCCTAACAATGCGTATAGAACAACTACCACCACTGCAGTCCAAATTCGTTCTTGTATCACACCATCAGCATACAAAACTGGGCCTAGCCCAAAGAAAGTAACAAGTAAAATGAGAATGATAAAAAAAGCATGAACTAGAAATTTCATAAAAAATCACCACCAATTGGTCTTCTTATCCTACAAGACGTTGATTCTCCGTACGTTGTTACAAACTTGTAATATTGGACTAGCTGTTTTTGATTAAGGGTGGATTGTGACCGAAATTTCACTTCTTTCACCTTTTCGGTCACAATTATCATGTTATTGTGACCGTATTCCTGCTCCTTCCTCTTTTTCGGGCACAATTACCACTTTATTGTGACCGTATTCCTGCTCCCTCCAGTTTTTTGGGCACAATCAATAGATTCAGCCACAAGGATACCAATTTTTATAAAAGAAAATCCCGGCCTCATGTACCGAATGAGGCCGGGTTTTCTAATAATTAATATTTAATTAGAGAGTATTTCTTTTTACCTCGTCTAATAATCGTAAACTGACCTTCAATGTGATCAGTGTCTTGTAATACATAGGATGTATCAGTAATGCGTTCACCGTTGACTGTGATTGCACCATTTGTGATGTCTTCTCTTGCCTGGCGCTTGGATGGAGAAATTTTCGCTGCGACTAATAAGTCTACCAAATTTCCATCTGTATCACCTGCATTAAAGGAAGGAACATCTTTGAACCCTTGCTCGATTTCTGAAGCAGATAAACTGCGAACATCTCCACTGAATAATGCTTCTGTAATTTTTATTGCCTGTCGCAGAGAGTCTTCACCATGTATTAGACGAGTCATTTCCTCAGCCAATGCTTTTTGAGCAAGACGTAAGTGAGGTTCTTCTTGAACGGACTTTTCTAGTCCTTCGATTTCTTCGTGAGACAAGAACGTAAAGTACTTCAAGTATTTAACAACATCCGCATCCGCGGTGTTAATCCAGAATTGGTAGAACTCATAAGGAGTTGTCTTTTTAGCGTCAAGCCAAACGGCGCCACCTTCTGTTTTTCCGAATTTTGTTCCGTCTGCTTTCGTAACCAGTGGAATGGTTAATCCAAATGCTTTGGAGCCCTCTGGCTGCATTTTTCGAATTAATTCCAGCCCGGATGTGATATTACCCCATTGGTCACTTCCCCCCACCTGTAACTTACAGTTGAAGTTCTCATAAAGGTGATTGAAATCCATCGCTTGAAGAATCGTATACGTAAATTCTGTAAATGAAATTCCCGATTCAAGGCGTGAAGCAATCGTATCCTTTGCAAGCATGTAATTGACCCCAATGTGTTTACCGATATCACGTAAAAACGTAACAATATCCATTGATCCTGCCCAGTCGTAGTTATTTACCATAACTGCTCCATTTTGACCATCAAATTCAAAAATGGATGCTAACTGTTTCTGAATCCCCTCAACATTTTTTTGGACAGCTTCAAGTGTTTGAAGCTTTCGCTCTTCACTTTTTCCGCTCGGGTCTCCGATAAGCCCTGTCGCACCACCTACTAAAACAATAGGACGATGGCCATGCTGTTGAAATCTTCTAAGCGTTAAAAACGGCACCAAGTGACCGATATGCAAGCTGTCTGCTGTTGGATCTGCACCACAGTATAGAGAAATACTCTCCTTATTAATCAAATCCTTAAGAGTTTCTTCATCTGTTTGCTGGTAGATGAGGCCACGCCATGCTAAATCTTGTAATAAATCCATTTTATTTTCCTCCAATTCCTCAGAATAACACAAAAAGCGCCCCTGCAAAAATGCAGGGACGCATAACGCGCGGTACCACCCGGCTTGAGCAAAAAACGCTCCAACTCGAAAAATTAACGGTTTAAACCGTTCTCCACTACTTCTATGTTCACGGAGAAAGCTCTGGGACGTAATTCACTCTTCTATTTGTATCAGCTCTCACCAGCCGCTGACTCTCTAAAAACAGGGATAGAAGACCTACAGTAGGTTCCCTTCATAGCTTGATTATTAAATTTATAACTTATAGAATTTTTACCATAAATTATTTCCACTGTCAAACAGAAATTGGTAATATCAGAAAAATGTAGAAGTTTGTCATTTCTACAATCATCATTATGCTATAATATATGTGATTTTAAAAGAGGTGATTCGATGAACGATAAATTTCAAGCGTGGATAGAGAAACTGAAATCCATTTCTAACTTGTTTACCCATAAAAAGACAGTAAAAAGTGCACGTATTACGTACCAGGTCTTTTGGAACCTTATGCTGCTGATTATAACTGTCGTCATTCTTGGGGGAGCATTTGCAGGAGGTGTGGGTGCAGGATATTTTGCCTCGCTTGTTAAGGATGAGCCTGTCCGGTCTTATGACAGCATGAAAAAGGATATTTATAATTATACGGAAACATCGGACTTATATTTTTCTGACAATGTTTATCTTGGAAAGCTGCGTACAGACCTAGAACGGGAAGAAGTAAAAATTGATCAAGTATCAGACTACCTTGTAAAAGCAGTAATTGCAACAGAGGATGAGTATTTCTACAAACACAAAGGGGTTGTCCCAAAAGCGGTTTTGCGAGCACTTTTCCAAGAAGTAACAAATTCTGCTATTCAAACAGGTGGTAGTACGTTAACACAGCAATTAATCAAAAACCAAATCTTAACGAATGAGGTTTCATTCGAAAGGAAAGCAAATGAAATCTTACTGGCACTGCGTCTAGAGAAATTTTTTAGCAAAAAGGAAATTCTAGAAGCTTACTTAAACGTTTCAACCTTTGGAAGAAATTCATCTGGTAAAAATATCGGCGGTGTTCAAGCCGCAGCAAATGGAATATTTGGGAAAAACGCGAGCGAATTAACCCTTCCACAAGCTGCCTTTATTGCAGGTTTACCACAAAGTCCCTTTGGCTACACACCCTTTACAAGAGAGGGTACTGTAAAAAACAATTTAGAACCAGGGCTTACCCGAATGAAAACGGTTTTAAAAAGAATGTATGATGGCGGTCACATCACTGAAAAGCAATATGCTGAAGCTGCAGCCTATGATATTACAAAGGATTTTATTCCAGCAAGCGACAACCCGCTTGAAAAATATCCATACTTATCATTTGAAATTGAAAAGCGAGCCGTCGAAGTATTGACCAATGTATTGGCGAAAAACGAAGGTTATGAAGAAAAAGATTTAAAGGAAGATGAAAATCTTTATTATAAATACCGAACATTAGCTAAGCAAAACTTAAGACAAAATGGATACGAGATTCACACAACGATTAACAAAGAAATATATGATGTATTTCAGACTGTTAAGAATAACTACCCTAACTATGGACCTGATAAGCAAGAAACGAAACAGGATCCTGAAACAGGTGAAACAATCACTGTCATGGAGCCCGTTGAAGTCGGTGCTATGCTTATCGAGAATAAAACAGGGAGAATCATCAGTTTTGTCGGTGGACGAGACCATAATAAACAGGAGCTTAATCATGCGACGAGTGCTGTGAGACAAAATGGTTCTACGATGAAGCCATTACTTGTTTATGCACCTGCCATTGAATTGGGGAAAGCATCACCAGGTACACCTTTACCGGATGTAGCCTTAAGGCTTGACCCTTCCAGTTCAAAACCATGGCCTAACAACTATGACAGGCGATACAGCGGTATCACATCAGCCAGATATGCACTAAAAAAATCTTATAACGTACCTGCTGTTAAATTGTATAAAGATATCATTGACCAGCAGCCTGCAAAGTATCTTGAAAAAATGGGCTTTACATCCTTAAGAAGCGAGGATTATACCAATCTCTCAACCTCTATTGGATCAATGAAAAATGGCGTAACAGTCGAAGAAAACACCAACGCCTTTGGAACCTTTGCGAATCAAGGTAAATTTATTGATGCGTACATGATCGAAAAGATTGTCGATAAAAACGGCAAGACCATTTACCAACATGAAGTACAGCCTGTTGACGTGTTTAAACCGCAAACAGCGTTTTTAACACTTGATATGATGCGGGATGTAATTAAAAGTGGTACAGCTGCTGGTATTAACAGTAAGCTGAAGTTTAGGGCTGATTGGGCAGGTAAAACAGGAACTGGGCATGATTATCATGACGCTTGGTTTGTGGCTACCAATCCAAATGTAACCTTCGGAATCTGGACTGGCTATGATACACCAAAATCATTAAAAACCGGCGGAATGTCCTACTCACAGAGGACAAATAATTTATGGGCTGAATTAATTAATGCCGCATATGATATTAAACCTGAGTTAATTAATCCTTCTGAATCATTTCCTGTACCAGAGGGAATAGTAAAGCGTTCGTTCTGTGCGGTGTCAGGCTTGTTGCCTTCGGATGCCTGCTCTAAGGCTGGTTTAGTTGAAAGTGATTATTTTAACGCAGAAAATGTTCCAACAAAACGAGATAACAGCTTGATTGCCGGAAACTATGTGCAAATTGGTGACAAAAAGTATCTAGCTTTAGATTCAACACCTAAAGAATTTGCCCAACAAGGAGTGATCCTCAATCCAGACTTTATCACCCAAATGGTTGGCACTAATTTTAGTAATACAAGCCAGCTAATTCCTAAAATGGAGCGATGGGGTAAGATCCTAGTTCCTAATGATAAAATGGTCGATAACGGAAAACGGCCAGACGGGATAACCCTTTCATTATCCGGAAATAATCTCATTTGGTCACCACCAGCAGATAATGATATTGTTGGCTATCGAGTCTATCAAAACGAATCGAAGGTCGCGAGTATCATCAGTGGTTCTAGTCTTTCCTTTTCTGCAACGATCGGTTCATACTACGTAACAGCCGTAGATATCGCTGGGAACGAATCTGTACCATCTAACAAAGTTGATGTTGGTGTTACACCTGCACCTACACCAGTACCTACACCGGTACCTACACCTCAATAAATGAGAAAATAAAGGAGCTTGGATTTTATCCAAGCCCCTTTATTTTTTAGATTCACTTTTTTGATTATTTCTGATTGGATAAAGTGCCTTTTTAAGGGTGATTAAATTTTTTTCCGTTATTTCAGCTTTTCTAGGGATTGGCTTATACATATCATCTGGATCGTCCCAATTCATTGGAAGGCTGACTGGTGCCTTGTCTTGCCAGTAGTCAATCCAATCCTGCGGTAAACTTCCATAACAATTTGAGTTTTCAGTCATTTCCATCCAGATAAGTGCCCACGCTCTAGGAACCACACGCCAAATATCATAACCCCCTCCGCCAACTGCAATCCATTTTCCTCCGCAATATTGATGGGCAATCTCATGAGCCAGCTTTGGGATTTCACGATAACTTTTCATTGTCGCTGATAAATGGGTTAATGGATCATAATAATGAGAGTCTGCTCCATTTTGAGTCAGAATAACATCCGGTTTAAAAAACTCTGCTACTTCCTTTATTGATTGAGTATACACATGAAGCCATGATTCATCCTCAGTGAATGCATCTACTGGAATATTAAAAGAATACCCATACCCCTTTCCTTGTCCTCTTTCATTCACATTACCGGTACCAGGAAAAAGGTATCTCCCCGTTTCATGTATGGAGAGGGTGCAGACATTGGGATCATCGTAAAAGGACCACTGGACCCCATCACCATGATGGGCGTCTGTATCTACATAAAGAACCCTTGCATTATATTTATTTTGCAGATATTTAATAGCAACTGAACTATCATTATAAATACAGAAACCAGAAGCTTTTCCGCGAAAGCCATGGTGCAATCCCCCACCTAAGTGAAGGGCATGGACTGCCTGTCCTGTCATTACTTGATCTACAGCGGTTAATGCTCCCCCTACAAGTAGAGCGCTAGCCTCGTGCATATTTGGAAAGATTGGCGTATCTTCCGTTCCTAACCCATAGTTTTCAGCCACTTGTAGTGGAAGTTGTCCATGCCCAGCCATCTTTACAGCGTCTATATAGCTTGGATCATGAACTAGGCTAAGTTCTTCATCTGTTGCCATTCTTGGGGGAACAACTTGCATATTGTCTAAGGCATTTATTCTATGTAACAAATCGAAAGTAAGTTTCAGTCGAAACTGATTAAAAGGATGGTTATCGCTGAATTTATAATTTAATAGTTCTTCTGAAAATACAAATGAACAGGCTTGGGTCATAGGGAAACACCTGGCAGATTTGGCCATAGAACGTCATAGCCAGATAGTTTTAAATCCTGAATGAGTACAGTGGGATTCATCGTTTGTAATCTTACGACGAGAATTTTAAATTGATCATCCTTTTTGTCAGGATAAACGAGTACACTCAATATATTGGCTTTTCGATTCTTTATAATACTAGTAATATCACTAAGCTTTCCTGCAAGATTAGGCACTCTTATTTCGATTTGAGACCCAGGTTGATGGGCACCAGTCAACTCAACGAGTGTTCTCAATAAATCGGTTTCAGTAACAATCCCAACCAACTTCTGATTGTTAGTAATCGGAAGGCAGCCAATCTTATGCTCATAAAACACGGCCGCTATTTCCTCCACAAAATCAAGAGGATGACCAGTGATAACGTCTTTTTTCATGATCGAGTCAACGGGTTTTTCTAGGTCTTCCAAATGTTCATTGGCACGAAAAATAGATGGAGCAGCGTCACGTATATCATTTAAGGTTACAATACCAACAAGCTGTCGATTAGCGTCTATAACGGGGATATGACGGATTTTTTTTGACTCCATTAATCTCATTGTGTCAGCTATTGAAACCATTGGAGTAACGGTAACAATCTCTTTTTTCATGATTTCTTCTACTAACATCCGAATGGCCTCCTCCATTGATTGATTTTGGTATCAATACATAAAGCGATTCATAAAACGAAGTCGATCAAACCTTTGGATGGTCTTTACATCGACCCTTTTCCCAATTCTCGCCATCAAACAGTTAGCAGGGTGTGAACAAATCTCTGGATCATCCGTTGCATACCACTCTAGACCGCCCGCATTCATCATTTTCTCCATGATTTTTCGATACTCCCAAACATTTAACCCTGTTCCCTTTAAATCCCAATGCCAATAATACTCTGTCGTAATGATTAAGTAATCCTCCATGGCATCATCCATCATAGAAACGGTTAGGAGATTTTTTCCGACAGCACAGCCTCTAAATTTAGGAATGACTTCAATAGCACCTAATTCAATTAAATTATCCATTTTGTCTTCAGACCATCTTTCAAGAGGATCTGGAAAAAGGTATGTCACATAACCAACAATGGTATGTTGGTGCCTTGCGATAATAATTCTTCCCTCCTCGAGTTGTGCAATCCCAACTAGCGCTTGATGCTGCTGTTCAGGAGGACGAAAAGCGGTAAGATGTTCGTGAAATTCATATCCAGCAAGTTTATCTGAGGAAATAGGACCTTCAATAATTAGATTTCCATGGGGAGTTTTTAATTCTTTAGCATTGTACGTTTTTTTGTGTTCCATCCCTACACCACCTGAAAAATCATTCGTGTTTCATATCCATTATACATAATTTCCATCAATCATTAACCTCTTTACATCATTTTCTGTCTAAGTAGAAATCTATGTGACAATTTCTCGACAGCGATAAAACTTTTTTAAAAATTGAGAATAGTTTCTATTTGTACTATAATAATGTCATACTAGCATAAGGGGGAAATGGAATGAAAGTGGAAAAGCTGCCGGTTATGCAAGGGGAGCATAACTTATCAAATTATGATGAAAAGTATAAGACCTTCAGTTGGGAGGAGACTGAAAAGGAATTCTCATGGTATGAAACTGGACTTGTTAATATGGCTTATGAGGCTATCGACCGCCATGCAGAAACATTTCGAAAAAATAAAGTAGCGCTTTATTATCGTGATAACACTAGAAATGAAAAGTTTACGTTCAAGGAAATGAAAGAGCTTTCAAATAAAGCTGGTAATGTGTTAAAAACATATGGAGATGTTGAAAAAGGAGACCGCGTATTCATTTTTATGCCAAGGTCACCTGAACTATATTTTACTGTTTTAGGTGCTATCAAGCTTGGGGCGATTGTCGGTCCATTATTTGAAGCTTTTATGGAGGGTGCCGTTCGCGATCGTTTGCAAGATAGTGAAGCGAAAGTTTTGGTAACAACTCCTGAATTATTAGATCGTGTACCTGTAGATGAACTGCCAGCGTTGAAACACATTTTTCTTGTCGGGGATAATGTTGAAGAAAATGAACGGTATATTAACTTTTTGGAAAAATTCGAGGAGGCTAGCAGCCAGCTGCGTATTGAATGGGTAGACCGAACTGATGGGCTCATTCTTCACTATACTTCTGGTTCTACAGGTAAACCAAAAGGAGTCTTGCATGTACATAATGCAATGATCCAACACTATCAAACAGCTAAATGGGTATTAGATTTAAAAGAAGAAGATGTATATTGGTGTACGGCTGACCCAGGATGGGTTACTGGGACTTCATACGGTATTTTTGGACCATGGTTAACAGGAACATCCAACGTAATTGTAGGTGGACGTTTCAGCCCGGATACTTGGTACAAAATGATTGAAGACTTTGGTGTTACCGTTTGGTATAGTGCTCCTACTGCTTTCCGGATGTTAATGGGGGCTGGAGATGAAATCGTTAAGAAATACAACTTAAGCAGCCTTCGCCATGTCTTGAGTGTTGGGGAACCGTTAAACCCTGAGGTAGTAAAATGGGGAGTAAAGGTCTTTAACAAAAGAATTCATGATAACTGGTGGATGACGGAAACTGGTGCACAGCTTATTAGTAACTACCCTTGTATGGAGATTAAACCAGGATCAATGGGTAAACCGATACCGGGTGTCGTTGCTGCAATCGTCGACGACCAAGGCAATGAACTCCCTCCTTACCGTATGGGAAATCTTGCTATTAAAAAGGGCTGGCCATCTATGATGTACACCATTTGGAATAATCGTGAAAAATATGAATCGTATTTTATGCCAAGTGGATGGTATTTTTCAGGTGATTCAGCCTATATGGATGAGGATGGATACTTCTGGTTCCAGGGACGAGTGGATGATGTAATCATGACTTCTGGTGAACGTGTTGGACCGTTTGAGGTGGAAAGCAAGCTTGTCGAACATCCTGCAATAGCAGAAGCCGGGGTAATCGGCAAACCTGACCCAGTACGCGGTGAGATTATTAAAGCTTTTATCGCACTAAGAGACGGCTATGTAGCTTCAGATGAACTTAAAGAAGAAATCAGGCTTTTTGTAAAAAAAGGTCTTGCAGCACACGCAGCTCCTAGAGAGATTGATTTCCGAGATAAGCTTCCAAAAACAAGAAGCGGTAAAATTATGAGACGTGTATTAAAAGCATGGGAACTAAACCTGCCAACAGGTGACCTATCTACGATGGAAGATTAAAAAGGCTGTTTTTGTTAAGATTGTTGTTAAAATCCTAAAGCCTATTTTAACGCAGAACAAAATATTTTTTTGCTTGAAATTAAGCTTGCAGGCTCTTTTCTTACAATTGATTCAATTTTGCAACAAATCATAGCTCATACAAGGGGTTTCTCCAAAAGCAACTTAGTTTAAGAAAAGAGCCATAAAAAAGAAGGAAGCGCATAAATGATATGCGCTTCCTTTCTTCTTATTTCGTTGATTGACGGTGCTCGATGCGGTGTGGAAGAACAACAGTTTGTTCCTCTACCTCTTCTTTATTCATTAATTTGGTGAGTAAACGCATAGCCACAGCTCCGATATCGTATAAAGGCTGAACGATCGTGGTCAACTGAGGGCGAACCATTAATGAAAGCCTTGTATTATCTGATGTAATAACTTCGAAGTCTTCAGGAATTTTATATCCTTTATCCTCGGCGCCATGGACGACACCCAGTGCCATTTCATCAGAGCCAACTAGTATTGCAGTCGGTCTATTAGGAGCTTCCAATAATTTATCAAACGCTTCTAAGCCAGAGTCATAGGTGTAATCGCCTTCGACAATAAGTGACTCATTATAATCTATCGCTGCATCTGCAAGTGCTCGCTGATATCCTTTTAGTTTTTTGTGGATATTTCTCGGCTCCTGTAAGGGCCCAACTACAAATGCAATATGCTTATGACCTTTATCAATAAATTCTTTCACTGAGTCATAAACAGCCTGCTCATAATCAATGTTAACAGAAGGAATCTGTTCAGATTCTTCAATAGATCCAGCTAAGACAATTGGTACTGGTGATTTCCCAAATTCTTCGACATGCTCTGGGGTGATATTTCCACTCATGAAAACAATTCCATCCACTTGTTTTCCTAGCATGGTATTTAATAAGTGTAATTCTTTCTCTTTGTTTTGATCGGAATTACTTAAAATAATATTGTACTTGTACATAGTTGCGATATCTTCGATACCACGTGCGAGTTCTGCGAAAAAGATATTCGAGATGTCCGGAATTACTACCCCAACGGTTGTTGTTTTTTTGCTAGCCAATCCTCTTGCAACTGCATTAGGACGGTAACCAAGTCTATCAATGACTTCTAATACCTTTTTTCGAGTAACAGGCTTTACATTTGGATTTCCATTGACGACACGTGAAACGGTTGCCATCGAAACATTCGCTTCCCGGGCAACATCATAAATTGTAATATTCACGTTTTAACACTCTCCTTAAACACTATACGTATTTTCTCTTATTTTACAGCATTTTCGATAATTTAGTCTTTTTTTTGTTTAGCTACAGCGCTTAGCCCCTCGAGGTCACTTCGGTCCTGCAGATAAAGTCAAAAAGCACGACTTCATCCACAGGCCCTCCAGCGCTTGTCAGGGCTGAACTAGGCGCTTTCGCTTTTCTGCTTGTGAGATAATATACAAACTTTTATTTATGTATCTAATCATACGATAAGTACAATCAAGTCGCAATGATATTTGTTCTCATTTTCACTATATTTTCAGTTTTTAATAAAAAAAGACCTTCCGCAAGGACTGCAGAGGGTCTTTCTCACTTTATTAAACTCTAATTAAATTGGAAGCAAGCAGTTCATTATAAAAAGTATTAAACTGGTCAAGATTCATTTGCTGCTGCGCATCTGAAAGTGCAACGGCAGGATCTGGATGAACTTCAGCCATAACCCCATCAGCACCGATTGCAAGTGCTGCTTTTGCGCATGGAAGAAGTAAATCTCTGCGGCCAGTTGAGTGAGTTACATCCACCATTACTGGTAAGTGTGTTTCTTGCTTAAGAATCGGTACTGCAGAAATATCAAGCGTATTTCTGGTAGCCCGTTCGTATGTTCGAATTCCACGTTCACAAAGAATAATTTGCCCATTTCCTTGTGCCATAATATATTCAGCAGCATTTATAAATTCTTCAATAGTAGCTGCAATACCACGTTTTAAAAGAACAGGCTTATTGACTGCTCCTGCAGCTTTTAACAATTCGAAGTTTTGCATGTTACGTGCACCAATTTGGATAACATCGATATAATCAATAGCCATCTCAATATCAGCTGGATTTACAATCTCACTGATAACAGCCATATCATACTCATCTGCCACTCGCTTCAAGATCTTTAATCCTTCAACTCCTAAACCTTGGAAGTCATATGGAGATGTTCTTGGTTTATAAGCACCGCCGCGAAGAAGCTTTAATCCTTTTTCTTTCATTGCTTTTGCCACAGTAGCCACTTGTTCATAAGACTCGACAGCACATGGACCAAAAACAAAATGCTGTTTTCCGTCTCCAACCGTTTCACCTTTTAAGTTGACGATTGTATTTTCAGGTTTCTTCTTTCTAGAAACAAGAAGTGCTTTTTGATGATCATCTTTTTGCAAATCTAAGCCAGCCTTAAAGATTTCCTTAAATAAATGGTCGATTGTCGCATTATCAAATGGTCCATCATTATGTTCTTTAATGACATCAAGCATTTTTCTTTCACGAACAGGATCGTATTTGTAAACACCTTGACTTTCTTTAGCCTTCCCAATCTCTTGGACAAGTTGAGCTCTTTCATTAATTAGTTTCAATAATTCTAAGTTTAAATCATCGACACGTGTCCTTAACAGTTCTAAATTACTTTTGCTCATTTATTGTCCCCGTCCTTTCAATAGCCTGACAGAATGATTGCAGAATAACTAAATACTGTCAGCTAGCTCCCTTAAATATAAATTTTTTCATTATTCAATAATTAGGCTTTATTATATCTGATAAGAGCTTTTTTGTCACGTCTTTTTTCTTTAGTGATTAAACGCTTTTAAGCACTAAAGTGAAACATTTTATAATAACCTATTGTATGCTTGGGATTTAAAAAAGTACTATAAATTTTCATTTAATGCAGTGTTTAAAGATTTGTTTGTAATCTTCCAATGAGAGGCATTCCAGACAGCCTCACCATTTTTAATCAAAAATGCTTGAGGGGATTCATGTTTAATTTCAAACTTCTCTGCCACTTCATTCGATAAAGGGCGTGCCTCTTGAACAGCTAAATAATAAGTCGGTATACTTTGATCGCTGCCTGCGTATTTTTCATACTCCTGATACGCTGCATGACTAATCGGACAAGTTAAACTATGTTTTAAAATAAAAAATTTGTCCTCTTGCTTTAATAACTCTTCAAATTGGTCTAATGTATCAATTTTTTTCAACATATTCTATCCTCCAAATAAATAAACGGTGAAGTCATTCTATCACTTCACCGTTTTTGATACAAATAATCGGATTAATTTTCAAATATTCTCTCAATGTGTTACTTTATATTCTTCCTCTTCTAAAGCTTTTTTTGCTTCTTCTAATTTTTTTCTTATTGAAAGTTCATCAACAGAGCCTTCACTAGTTGCTTTTGGCATACCACCGATGGGAATATAATTGTCTTCCTCTACATCAACTGGTGTCTTTGTTTTATTGATAAGTTGAACAGTTTTTTCCTTTAATGTACCCGCTTGGTTGTTAAGTGTACTTCGAAGCTCACTGCCTGATTTAGGGGCTAAGAAAATGGCTGCAGCTGCACCTACTAGTCCGCCAATCAGTGCCCCTAATAAAAAACTGCTGGAAGAGTCACTAGTTTTGTTTTGGTTTGTTTCTCTCATTTCATAATCCTTACTGCTCATTCTGGATTCCTCCCTTATATAAAAAATTACCGAGACCTAACTCTCTTAATCTCCTCAACAGGATTCGCTTTTTTTTCTTGCTTCTTAGCATTCCATTTATCTTTTAATTCAAGGAAAACATTACCCCATTGCACAATTTGGGAGATTTTTTCCTTATTTTCTTCCACTTGTATATCAAAAGATTCAGTTAACGATTTTAAGGTGCCATTGAATTTATTTACCGTCGTTCCAACATTTTTTACAGCAGAGACAACACTATTTAAATTCTGTGATTTCTCTTGAATATCATCCGCTAGTGCATTGGTTTTCTGTAAGAGTTCAGTCGTTTCTTTTGTGACCCCATCCAATTGTTTTTCTAATCCAGTTAAAGTGGTCGAAACGCTTGAAAGAGTCTTTTGAAGAGAGTTAAGCGTTTTTGCTACGTAGATGACGAGTACTAAAAATGCGATCGCAATTAAAGCGACACTAACGTATAAAATAATTTCCATTTGTTTTTTACCTCCGCTTTTATACCTTTATGTATTACCTATCTAAGGCTGTGTTAAACGTATTTAGGTATCTTATACTACTTCAATATGATTGTCTCATTTTCCTGCAAAGGAATACAATACGTTTTCGTATTAAGTTCAATATTTCTCACTATTTGAAGGAATCGGTTACAATAGAGTATGTATTTACATTTTTTTGTTGGAGGGTTAAACATGAAGGATCCACGTATTGAAAAACTGGCAAAAAATCTAATCAACTACTCGGTAGAACTGAAAAAAGGTGAAAAGGTATTAATTGAAAACTTTGGTCTGCAGCGCGAGCTTGTTACAGCACTTGTTAAGGAAGCTTATTTAGCTGGGGGATATCCATTTGTACTTTTAAAGGACCAACAAGTAGACCGTGCGTTATTACTAGGTGCCCAGGAAGAGCAATTCAATATGATTGCAGATTTTGAAGCGAATGTTATGAGCAAAATGGACGCATACATAGGACTGCGCTCAGGTGATAACATCAACGAGCAGGCTGATGTACCAGACGATAAGATTAAAATTCATGGCAGTACGATTGGTAAAAAGGTTCATCGCGATATCCGCGTACCGAAAACAAAGTGGGTTGTCCTCCGCTACCCAACATCAAACATGGCTCAGCTTGCAAAAATGAGCACAGAGGCATTTGAGGACTTCTATTTCGATGTTTGCAACTTGGATTATGGAAAAATGGCTAAAGCTATGGACAGTCTTGTGGAATTGATGAACCGGACAGATAAAGTTCGTCTCACAGGACCTGGAACAGACCTTACGTTCTCTATAAAAGATATCCCTGCTATAAAGTGTGCTGGT
>JAPSKD010000421.1 GCA_031177865.1 Bacillus sp. (in: firmicutes)
AGTATCCAATGTACGTTATTGGGATGCTTCTTATAATGTCATGTATGTTGATCAGTATGTCGAGCACGATTATTCTTCCGATGTTTCTACAGACTGGTAAAGGACTGTCTGTGTTAATCACTGGACTTATGCTTTTGCCGGGTAGTGTACTAAGCGGTCTCATCCAACCATATGTGGGGCGTTTATTCGATAAATATGGACCGAAATGGCTTGTTATTCCGGGACTCGTTATCCTAACAGTCATTATATGGTTCTTTACAACCATATCCCCTACTTCTACAGTAGCATTTATCATTGCTTTGCATATCGGACTCACGGTTGGTATAGCCTTGATTTGGACGCCAGCTCAAACGAACGGACTAAATCAATTACCGCCGCAATTATATCCGCACGGCACTGCAGTCATGAACACACTGCAGCAGGTTGGAGGCGCGATTGGAACAGCAGTTGCAATCAGTATCCTTACCGGCGGTATGGAGAAATATTTGCATAGCTCCTCCGCCCCGACCAAAGAGAATGAAATTGCGAACGCGATGGCATCGGGTTCACAAAACGTATTCTTTTTTACGATGATCATAGCATTGATATGCTTGATCCTTGCATTCTTCATTCGCCGCGTAGTCAACAAAGAGGAGAGGTATTCCGCACATTGATGTTTTTATAAAAGGGTCACTTTAAATAAACTTTATAAAGTTTATTTAAAGTGACCCTGTGCATTGCACAGTAACAGGAAATAGGGTAAGAGTAATCTTCGGCAATCACTTGATTAATTAGATTAGAAAACAGGCAAGGGGCT
Source organism: Bacillus sp. (in: firmicutes) (assembly GCA_031177865.1). GTDB lineage: Bacteria > Bacillota > Bacilli > Bacillales > Cytobacillaceae > Neobacillus. Next base: position 797 of record JAPSKD010000421.1, read on the forward strand.
TCAAATTGTGAAGTTCCTTGTTTCATTGAGAAAATCAACAATGCTTATTTAGAGAGAGCCAAAAACGGAATGGGGCTTATAGGGTTTATAATATATGACTTTGTTGTTACCTTGCCCTATACGCAATTAAATATGACAAAATGTAAATAATCATTTGCATTTTGTCATATTTAATATACAATGATAATGAGCGATTTAAGAAGGAAGGAATAGAAAATGCTTGAGAATAGAGTTAGAGAGTTACGCGCACGGTTTAAATGGACACAGCAAGATTTGGCTGATGCAATTGGAGTTACAAGGCAAACAATAGGATTGATTGAAAAAGGTGACTATTCTCCATCTGTTACAATGGCGTTAAAAATGGCGGCTGCCTTTGATGTTTCCGTTGAAGAAGTTTTTTATTTGAAGAGAGAGGATTGATGAACATGATGAAAAGTATTTTGAAATCTCCACTAATACCGATGATTTTGTTTGTATTAATCATTACATTTTTGTTGCTTTCCCTAACCAATACGCTAGTGAACCTTGCTAGGCTAAGTTTCATGATATTGGTACTTTTTACTTTTTTATGGTTGACTTTCATAAAGCTTTACAACCGCAGGGACTCAAATAATCAAATCAAGCCTTTGGGGTTGATTCCTCCTGAATTTCGCGAGATGGATGAAGGGCAACAGTGGGTAACCTATAAGGCTTGCAGGAATGTATATATTTACTATAGCTTCGCGCTTCCGGCAGTGGCAGTAATATGTTTCCTCCTTTCCGATAGAATTCTTGTTCCATTGATATGTATTGGTGTATTAGGCATAGGTCAGTATATTGTCTATTGGTTAACTACTGTCCATGTGTTAAATCGTATTTAACCTGACCATATAAAGGGGGTGGAGATTGTTATGTTGGAATGGGCACAAAGTGCAGAGGATATATGGAAGTATCTAGTTTTATTTTTGTTGGCCTTTGCCCCATGGATGGATGTATCGATCGTTGTACCTCTCGGAATTGTTTGGGGTTTACAACCAATTGCAGTTGGGGTGACAGCATTTACAGGAAATCTTATCTTACTATTATTACTTGGTTTCTTCTTTAAGCAGTTTGTGAGATGGCGGAAGGCACAAAGGTTAAAAAAAGGCGTAAACACACCTTCCAAAAAGGAAACAAAATCAAGACAGTTATGGGAGCGATATGGTATTCCGGGGCTAGCGCTGCTCGCACCAATTCTTGTAGGAACCGATATTGCAGCTGTAGTCGCTTTAACGCTCGGATCAAATAAGGGTTATGTCATCAGTTGGATGACAGTCAGTTTAGCAGGATGGACAATAGTTTTTTTAGTTGCTTCAGTGTATGGATTTAGCTTATTAAATTTTATTTAAGCAGCCAAATAGTTTTTAGCTTGTTCATTACATTTAAAATTTGAGGTGATGAAAATGAGTTCATATATAATTCAAACCAAAAACCTGACAAAAAAGTACAAGGGTCAAACAATCGTGGACCAAATAAATATGAGGGTTAAAGAAGGGGAAATATACGGCTTTTTAGGGCCGAACGGTGCGGGAAAAACAACCACTATCCGTTTGTTGCTTGGACTAATTCGCCCCACGGTAGGGGAAGTAAAAATATTCAATCAAGAACTTAAACAAAATCGATTGTCTATCTTAAATAGAGTGGGGTCCCTTGTAGAAACGCCAACTTATTACGGGCACCTTACTGGTTATGAGAATTTGGAGGCTGCTCGCCGTTTGCTCCGAATTGAAGACGATAAAAGAGTGAATGAAGTACTAAAGTTGGTGAGGCTAGTCGGAGCGAAGGATAAAAAGGTAAAAGATTATTCTCTAGGTATGAAACAACGGCTGGGTATTGCTACAGCACTACTGAATAACCCGCAACTGTTGATTCTTGATGAGCCTACAAATGGACTTGATCCAGCTGGAATCCAGGAAATTCGTGAATTAATTAAAGAAATGCCAAGAAAATATGAAATGACCATTTTGGTATCCAGTCATTTACTTAGTGAAGTAGACTTGATGGCTACAGAAGTTGGAATTATACACAAAGGTAGTATGCTTTTTCAAGATTCAATTGATGTTCTGCGGAAAGAAAGTGAACCGAAATTAAAAATTAAAGTGAGGAATCCAATTCGAGCCTCAAGATGCCTGGAAAAAATAGGGGTTAGGGCTTTCTTTGAAGAGGAGGACAAAGAGTTTTTATATATAAATGAATCAAAGCCTGAAATTGCTGGGGAAGTAAATAAGTTTCTTATGGAGAATGGATTTATAGTTTCACGATTGGAAGGAATCAAGAAATCGTTGGAAGACATTTTTCTTGATCTTACCGGGAAAGGACAGAGTTTATAATGAAATCAACTTTCTCGTCCGATTTGATAAAAATGAAATGTTCTCGGTTTTGGCTACTTGTTATTCTATTACCCTTAATTCTACTTGTTGGGAATACTATTCTGATGCTTCTTAATATCGATGAAATTAAAAGGGATGTAACAAACGGGAATAGTTACAGTATTTGGGGTGCGATGTGGATGGTAACCTACTATTGTAATTTTGTAATGGTCCATTTGTCTGTAACGATTTTCACTTCTTTTATAGCTAATATTGAACATCAAGCAAAATCATGGAAACTCCTATTTTCCATACCCATATCAAGGAAAGTATTTTATTGGAGTAGATATTTATGGGCAATTTTTGGTATCACTTTATCATCTTTTTTGTTGATGCTCGGTTTCTGGGTTATAGGTATCCTGTTTGGTGGGTACGAAACATTGAATTGGTCCAGGCTTTTCCATTTTACAATGTTTCCGTATCTAAGTTCTTTTGCATTGATTGGATTTCAGCTTTGGTTAGCCATGAATATAAAAAATCAAGCTGTGTCCATTATTACAGGAGGTCTGGGTATTGCAGCCGGTCTTTATCTGATGCAACAAACAGGTACTGCCCAATATCTTCCATGGGTGTTACCTTATCAAATTACCTTTTCCTCAGAAAATATTATAATGAATTTTTCCAATATTATGAATAGTCCTAACTTCCAATGGAAATGGGTA
>JAPSKD010000422.1 GCA_031177865.1 Bacillus sp. (in: firmicutes)
GCTAGGAGCGGAGCAGCCCTTCTTTTTCCATCCAAATTCAGCGATGTTTCGAATCAAGCGACTGGCAAACGGTGAACATGACCCCTTTGCCGATGCAGCAAAGCTTGCCAAGGGAATGACATTCCTCGATTGTACACTGGGTCTTGCCTCAGATTCGATTGTGGCTAGTTACTTAGTGGGGGAAGATGGTAGGGTGACAGGCACCGAGGGTCAAAAGTATTTGGCTTTCATGGTCAAGGAAGGACTGAAAACTTGGGATTCGGAAATTTCTGATATGAATAGGGCAATGACTAGAATACAGGTTGTTCACAGTCATGCACTTGAATATTTAAAATCTTTGCCGGATAACTCCGTCGATTGTGTCTATTTTGACCCGATGTTTGATGAGGCTATTCTCGAATCAGATGGGATAAAGGCGTTGGGACATATTGCTCTTTATGATGATTTGAATGAGGAAACGATAGAGCAAGCGTTAAGAGTAACAAATCATAGAGTCATATTAAAGGATCATTATAAAAGTAAGCGATTTGAAAAATATGGTTTTCACGTATTACGGAGAAAAACTGCTAAATTTCACTTTGGTTTCTTAGAAAAATAAGATTTTCTATCATTCTGGAAGAAATGATTTTTCCATTTTGCCGGCAAAAGAAGTATAATAATTTTTAAGAGTCAAAAAATATCGGAAAAATTAACCCAATTCTTCCAGGTACAAAGGGGAATATAGATGAATAAATGGATTCGTAAATCGTTTGTCGTACTCGTTTCACTTTTAACATTTGGCCTTATTACTCCGACTCAACTAATAAATAACGTAAATGCTGAGAAACCTACAGAGAGAGATACGATTGAAGCTGCGCTGTTAAGAGGCTATGCTCAGGAAAACAGTTTTTTTGAGACAGAAGAAGTAGTAGATAAGGAAAAATTTCTCGAAGAGCTGATCAAAAAGGCAGAGCTGCAATCCTATCAAAAATTCGGTATGAGGATTAAACCTGTAATTGAAAATGAGTTTCGGGAAATCATTATGCCAAATATCGAAAAAGCTTTGCAGGAAACAGCTGCTCAATTCCCAACTGAGGATTTATTAAATTTAGCTATTACGGAGACTCCAGGAAAAGGGCAATCTGAAAAAATCTTTAATATCAAAAATAGTGAAACCAATATGGATGTTCTTCGTTTTCATGTGAGAAGAGATAATCCACCTCAGGCAGGTTACTGGTTTAATTTTCATTACCATACCTATCATGACGGGTTTCAAAGCCATCATGAGCTAGGGTCTATCTATTGGGATAAAAATACCCCTCCAAAATGGATGAGTTAAGAATTTGCGAATTAATAGTAAAAAATTTATTATAATTATTGAAACCTTTCCTAGAGAAGCTCGTATATAGACTATTACCTAAAATGGAGGAATGTAAAAATGGCAATTAGTTTATCAAAAGGTCAAAAAGTTGATTTAACGAAGTCAAATCCTGGGTTAACAAATGTAGTAGTTGGTTTAGGCTGGGATACGAATAAATATGACGGCGGGAATGACTTCGACCTCGATTCATCTGTTTTCTTATTAGGTGAAAATGGCAAGGTTACAAACGAAACCGACTTTGTATTTTACAATAATCCACAAGGTGCAAATGGTGCTGTTGTACATAATGGAGATAACCGTACTGGTGCAGGCGATGGTGATGATGAACAAGTAAACATCAATCTAACAGCAATTCCTGCTAACATTCAACGTGTTACTTTCACGATTACAATTCATGATGCAGCAGCAAGAAACCAAAACTTTGGTCAGGTTTCTAATGCATATGCCCGTATTTTCAATGAAGCAACTGGTGAAGAATTAATCCGTTATGATTTAGGAGAAGATTTCTCTATCGAAACAGCGGTTGTTGTTGGGGAGCTATATCGTCATAACGGCGAATGGAAGTTTAGCGCAATTGGAAGCGGCTATCAAGGCGGCTTAGCAGCTCTTGCTACAGACTTTGGATTATCAGTAGGATAACAACTAGAATAAAGACCCAGCACATGCTGGGTCTTTGAACAAAAAACATATAACATCCGGGAGGAATTTTTTTTATGTCTGTTTGGCAAGGAATTATAGATACGTATTCTCAATTTTTTAACTGGGCAATGTGGGCTGAAGTTCTAACTGATCCAGTCGCATGGGGACTAATTGGTACATTGGTTATTCTGGAAGGTTTACTTTCCGCTGATAACGCACTGGTTTTAGCAGTAATGGTGAAGCACTTACCACCAGATAAGCGTAAAAAAGCACTTTTTTATGGATTATTAGGTGCCTATGTTTTCCGTTTTATCGCTATTGGAGTAGGGGTATTCTTAATTAAACTTTGGTGGGTAAAGATTTTAGGTGCAGGTTATCTTGCTTGGTTATCTATTAAGTATTTCATGGATAAACGTAAAGCCGCACAAAGCGAAGCGGAAGAAGAGCATGGAATGAACCAAAGCGGTCTTCTTATCCGTCTGTTTGGAACATTCTGGGGAACGGTTATTGCTGTTGAATTAATGGATATTGCATTCTCCGTTGACAGTGTGCTAGCAGCTTTTGGTGTTAGTGAACAGGTATGGGTGTTATTACTCGGTGGTGTACTTGGGGTACTTATGATGCGGGGTGTTGCCGGAGTATTCTTAAAATTAATTGACCGTATCCCGGAGCTTGAAACATCTGCATATGTCTTAATTCTTTTAATTGCGGCAAAAATGTTGGTAGCCGTTTTCGGGATTCATGTACCACACGCAGTTTTCTTTATTATCATTTTACTTACATTCGGAGCTACTTTTGTTGTTCATTACATGAACAAAAAGAAAGAAGTTGGCAAAGAATCATAATTAAGGACGCACGGCATAAAATGGGGAGCAGACGAAAGTCAGTCCCCATTCTTTTTTATTAAAGGAGTAATTGAGAATGAAGTATTTTACTTATTTTTATGAAAATGAGCTTGAGGCATTATTCTTTCAAAAGCCGAAGGACTTTAACAAGTATAGTGATCGGGAGCTTTTATCTTATGGACTTGGGGCAACTCTATACATGCCGGCAACTCGTCCAAATATTCATCAAGATCTCCTTTCAAAAAAGCATGAAGGGTTAACTTCCCTTGTAATTGACCTAGAGGACGCCGTTGGTGATATTGAGGTTGAAAAAGCGGAAAAGCGGCTTGTAGAGGAACTGCTAAAATTATATGGTGAAATCAATAAAAATTACTTAACAATTGACGACCTGCCTCTTATGTTTATCCGGATTCGGAATATCGAGCAGCTTAAAAGAATCAAGGGACAACTAGGAAATGCAATTGAATTGTTAACGGGAGTGGTTTTACCAAAATTTAATGCACAGTCTGGTGAGGAATTATTAGCGGAGGTTGTGGATATTCATACAGCCCACAAGCCTTTTTACGCCATGCCTATTCTTGAAAGTGATAAAATAATACAAAAAGAAACTAGAATGACAGAATTAATGGCAATAAAATATCTGCTTGATCGTTATAAGGGAAATATATTAAATGTTCGAATTGGGGCTACTGATTTTTGTGGATTATATGGAATTCGCAGAAGTGTGGATACCACTGTTTACGAGATTGCTGTTTTACGAGATTGCATTGCAGATATTATAAATGTTTTCCAACGATCAGAAAGTCCCTATGTGATTTCAGGACCGGTCTGGGAGTATTTCTCTTCCAAACCACGGATGTTAAAACCGCAGCTTAGACAGACTCCTTTTCGTGAGCGTTATGGAGATGAAGGTTTGAAATGGCGGGCTGAATTAATTGATCAGAATATGGATGGTTTAATTAGAGAAGTGTTAATGGATATTGCTAACGGGCTAAC
>JAPSKD010000423.1 GCA_031177865.1 Bacillus sp. (in: firmicutes)
CTCCGAGTATATTACTCTTTAAAAATTCTCGTTTATATGCAGTCCAAAAAGTCTTAAAAATAGACATTTCATCGTTACCTAACATCCATTTACGGGCAACTGCGAACATCGCCACCGTTGCAGGAAAAAATCCAAAGATGATGAGACCTAGGATCGAAAATGAAATCCATAATAAATTTAAGAATGCTAGTCTTGATATCCAGTCAAGCAATTTATTAAAACTGCCCAAAAATCCTGAAGTGTCCATTTGTAATCCTCCTTAAACCGTTGTACCCTAAGTTTTTATTATTGTTTCTTTGCCACTTCCATTTAGGGTACGAAGTGGCAAAGTTTAAAGTATTGGATTTTTCTTACCATGTTACCCCTTTAACCCGCTTGTACTGATCCCTTCAACCACATGGCGTTGGAAGAGGAAAAAGATAACAAATACAGGAATCAGTGTAACAACTGACATCGCAAACATTGCACCCCAGTTCGATACTGTCTCATTACTCAAGAACATATTTAAAGCCATTGAAACGGTGTACTTTGTTGGACTATTTAAATAAAGTACCGGTCCTAATAATGACTCCCAAGTCCAATAGAATGAGAAAATAGCAGCAGTAGCTAATGCTGGTCTAATTAATGGCAAAATAATCTTTGTGAAAATCTTAAAGGTACCACATCCATCAATAATCGCCGCTTCATCGAGTTCCCGTGGAATGGTCCGGATAAATTGGACTAATAGGAAGATAAAGAATGGATGTCCGAAATAGGCTGGAACCGCAAGTGGCTTAATAGAGTTTAGCCAATCAAGCTTTGAGAAAATGATATATTGCGGCACCATTACCACATCATGTGGGAGCATTAGGGTAACCATCATAATTCCAAACCAAAATGCTTTTCCTTTAAACTCTAGACGTGCGAACCCAAAAGCAATAACCGCAGACGAGATTACCTGTCCAATTAAAGTAATAACAACTAGAATGGCAGTATTCTTAATGAAGACACCAAATGAATTACCGCCAATACCTTTCCAACCGTCTATAAAGTTGGTCCAAATCCATGGATCTGGGATCAGTGATTTTGCCGTCACAAAAATCGTATCACTAGGTTTAAAAGAACTCATTAGGAGCCAAATAACTGGATAGAGCATTAAAATCGCAAAGCCGCCGACAAGTATATGATAAATCCACCATCTTGGTGATTTAAATTTTAATGCCATTGTTATTTGCCTCCTTCCGATTCATAGTGAACCCAATATTTTGAAGTAGTAAAAATAATTGCTGTTAAAATTCCTACAATAATAAGCATAATCCATGCCATCGCTGAAGCATAACCCATATTGAAGAACTCAAAACCTTGAATGAATAGATATAATGAATAAAGTAGAGTTCCGTCTAACGGACCACCTGTACCCTTTGAAATAATAAAGGCTGGTACGAATGTCATAAAGGCAGCAATGGTTTGCATAACTGTATTGAATAGAATAACAGGGCTTAGCATTGGTAAAGTAATTTTGAAGAATTTTTGGATCCCGTTTGCACCGTCAACACTAGCGGCTTCGTAATAACTTTTTGGAATACCTTTTAATCCAGCTAAGAAGATCAGCATCGAAGAACCAAATTGCCATACGGATAAGAAAATCAGCATCCATAATGCTGCAGTCGGGTTACCAAACCATCTAACAGATTGAAGTCCAAGTAAATCAAGAAGAATATTAACAATCCCTACATCACCAAAGACATTACGCCACATAATCGCAACCGCAACGCTGCCGCCAATTAGAGAAGGTAAATAGAACAATGAGCGGTACAGTCCAACAGCCCTTGATGCGGTATTAAGCATTAAGGCAATTAATAATGCGAATGCAAGTCTTAAAGGAACTCCAGCTAATACATAAATGAGTGTAACTTTTAATGATTTCCAATAGCGTGGGTCGGCTGTAAACATTTGTATGTAGTTATCCAAGCCTATCCATGTTGGGCTTGCAAAAAGATTATAATTTGTAAATGATAAATATAAAGATGCCAGTATAGGAATAAATGTAAAAGCCAGAAATCCGATAATAAACGGACTGATAAATGCATAGCCTGTCAGGTTTTCCTTGATGATACGGGAACGCTTGCTGATGGGGCGGATTGTGATATCTGCTTTTAAATTTTCCTTCATCACACGTGTAATCATTTTTTCATCTCCTTATTCTTTGGCCTGCATTCCTAAGATGAAAGGACGATAGCTGATCTACTATTACATGATCAGCTATCGAAGTGGAAATTATTTTTTGTTTTGTGCTAAGACACTTTCAGCTTGCTGTCTAAACTGTTTGGCAGCGTCTTTCACTGATAGATTTCCATAAGCCATTTGTTCAGCTAAACTATCAAGAGTTTCAATCACTTGTCCGGCACCAACTGGGTCTGGACCATCGAATTCTGAGCTATTTCCTTCTGCCCAATCTACATAATCAAATACTTGGACTTGTGCTGGTGAAAGCAGTGGCTTTAATGCTTCTTTTACAACTGAAGAACCAGGAACACCACGGTCACCAAGATTTAATTTGTTCGCTTCGATATCATTGATCATGAAATCGATAAACTTTGCAGCTTCTTCTTTATGTTCTGAATTATTTCCAACAGACCAGAACATACTTGGTTTTAAATATAAACCTTTTTCACTGTCTGGACCTGGCATTGGAGCGATTGCAAGTTCTCTATTCGCCACTTGTTGTAACCCAACAAACTGGTTAGACCATTGCCAGATACCAATTGCGTTTTGAGTAACGACAGGATCATCTTCAATCCCTTTTAACTGTGCTAAGAAGTCAGGTGTTGGAACCGCTTTATCCTTTACCAAACCAGCTGTCATATTGAAGAAATCTTCGAACAGCTTGTCATCTTTATATCCGAGTGATGCTCCATCTTTGCTATAAAGTGACTTTCCTTGTGTTCTTAAGTAGTAGTTGAAGAATACATCGGCTTTCATTCCTGTATCCATAAATACGCCAGCGACTTTTGCTTTTGCTGCGATTTCTTTGTAATCGTCCCAAGTCCAATTTTCAGGGATAGAATCTACACCTGCTTTTGCAAGTACTGCTGGATCATGGTGGAAACCAACAACGTTTACACCTGCATTAATTCCATATAGCTTGTCGCCAAGTTTACCGCCATTGATGATATTTTCAGCAATATCTTTTGTGTTAATTTGTTTATCCAAATATGGTGTTAAATCAGCAATTTGGTTATTTTGCGCATACTGTGAGAAGTATGATAAATCCATTTGGATAATATCAGGAAGCTCATTAGCTGCTGCTTGTGGGGCTAGCTTTTTCCAATAGTCATCCCAAGCTGCATATTCTGCTTCGATTTTTACATTTGGATTTTTTTCTTGATACATTTCGATAATTTTAAGTGTGTAATCATGTCGTGGCTGAGATCCCCACCAAGCAATACGAAGAGTTACTGGTTCATCTTTTTTGTCTTCTTTAGGTTTAGTTTCTTCACTGCTCGTTGAACTGCTGCTGTTACATGCTGCTAATGTAAAAACTAAAACAAAAGAAAACAATAGCACTAAAAATTTCTTCATTGTTTATTTCCCCCTTCTTTTTTTCACACTTTTATGTAAGTGTTTACATGTTTAATTATGCAATGAAATCAAAATAGTCTGAATCTAATTTTCCGCTTTGTTTGTTTAAAAATCAGACATTTAAAAAAGCCCCCTTGAAACAAGCAGCTGCGTGCTAGTTCCAAGAGAGCTTTCTTTTGATATATAGATTAGTTATTGTGTGAGAGGATTTTGTTTGCTTCTGTTCTAAATCGTTGTGCTCCCTCAGTCGGAGTAATTTTTTTAAACAATATTT
>JAPSKD010000066.1 GCA_031177865.1 Bacillus sp. (in: firmicutes)
AAAAATGGCTAAAGCTATGGACAGTCTTGTGGAATTGATGAACCGGACAGATAAAGTTCGTCTCACAGGACCTGGAACAGACCTTACGTTCTCTATAAAAGATATCCCTGCTATAAAGTGTGCTGGTAACGCAAATATTCCTGATGGAGAGGTATATAGTGCACCCGTACGTGATTCAGTAAATGGAGTGATTACCTATAATACCCCATCTCCTTACCAAGGTTTTACTTTTGAAAATGTAAAACTAACATTTAAAGATGGTAAAATTGTAGAGGCTGTTGCCAACGATACTGAGCGAATCAATAAAATATTCGATACCGATGAAGGAGCACGTTATGTCGGAGAATTTGCAATCGGCGTAAACCCATACATCCTAAACCCAATGCAGGATATTTTATTTGATGAGAAAATCGCAGGCAGCTTCCACTTTACACCAGGTCAATGTTATGATGAGGCCTTTAACGGAAACCATTCAAATATTCACTGGGATATGGTTAACATTCAGCGTCCAGAATATGGCGGGGGCGAAATCTATTTTGATGATGTGTTAATCCGTAAAGACGGTCTCTTCGTTATTCCAGAACTAGAAGGTCTTAACCCCGAGAATTTAAAATAGAAAAGCGGAAACGCCTTGACCAGGGAAAAATGCAGTTCAATTTTTCCTAGGCGCTGGAGCTAGACAATTCTGAAAGTAAGAAATTTATTCTTCTTTATATAAAAAGAGAAAGGATGTCAGCTGGACTGACATCCTTTCTCTTTTTATAAGATTAACTGGTTTTCATACGATTCTTGGAATTTTTGGATATCTCCTGCACCCATAAAGATAATGACGCTATTTTTATGTTTCTCGAGCAGGGAGGTATTTTCTTCCGATAAAATTTCTGCACCTTCAATTTTTGTTTGAAGATCTTTTATTGTCAGCTTTCCATGATTTTCTCTGGCAGAGCCGAAAATTTCACACAAGTACGTTTTATCTGCAAGTCTCAAGCTTTTTGCAAAATCCTCTAGAAAAGCCTGCGTTCTCGAAAACGTATGAGGCTGAAACACGGCTACAATTTCTCGATCTGGATATTTTTGATTGGCGGCATCGATGGTAGCTTTAATTTCTGTTGGGTGATGGGCATAATCGTCAATCAATATTTGTGACCCAATTCTTTTTTCAGAGAATCTTCTTTTCACGCCCTGGAAAGTGTCCAATTGTTCCTTAACAATCGAAACATCAAGTTCTTCGTAGTGGCATACCCCAATAACAGCAAGCGCATTTAATACACTATGCTCACCGAACGTAGGAATTGTGAATGTATCATAAAATGTATTACGAATAAAAACATCAAATGTTGTACCAGTGGTACTTTTCACAAGATTTTTGGCTTGGTAGTCGTTTTCCTCACCAAATCCATAAAACAATACAGGGACTTTTGCCTGGATTTTTTGAAGTTGTTCATCATCCCCGTATGCAAATATCCCCTTCTTAACTTGGACGGCCATTTCTTGAAATGCTGAAAAAACATCATCAATATTGGCAAAATAATCAGGATGATCGAAATCAATATTTGTCATGATCGCATAATCAGGAAAGTAGGACAAAAAGTGTCTTCGGTATTCACATGCTTCAAAAACAAAATACTTCGAGCCTTCTTCGCCTTTACCTGTACCATCACCGATTAAGAACGAAGTCGGCTTTGCACCCTTGATAACATGGGCAAGCAGACCCGTTGTGGACGTTTTACCGTGTGCACCAGTTACAGCCACACTCGTAAAATTTTGCATAAAATCACCTAAAAATCGATGGTAACGAATAATCGGCAGCCCGAGCTTCATAGCCTCTTGAATTTCCTCATGAGTGTCAGGAAATGCATTACCAGCAATAATAGTCATCCCCGGTTTGATGTTTTCCTTTTGAAAGGGGAGAATCTTTATTCCTGATTTTTCAAGGGCCAGTTGAGTAAAAAAGTGCTTTTCGACATCGGAGCCTTGTACATCGAAATTCATATCATGGAGAACTTGCGCTAATGCACTCATTCCTGACCCCTTTATACCTACAAAATGGTAAATAGTCATATAAAGAACCTCCAACCAACGTCTATCTGTAAAACAGTATATGACATCTATCTTGAAATGCTAATTTTTAAAGCGAAAAGCGTAAGCGCCTTGCACAGGGGCGTATGTCTAGACGAGCCGGCATGAAGGTTGCTCTTTAACCTTCTAGACGGATTGTCAGAAATGTGGAGGCGACTGTCCTGGGACGAAGGAATAAGACGAACCATGCAAGAAGGCGCTTTTTGCCTTCTTCATGGGGTCGATTATTCCTTGAGTCCCAAGGAGCCGCAACCAGACAAGCTTATGACACCGAGCCCCTAGGCGCTGCAGCTAGACACTACTAAAGCGCATTGGCGCTTTAACTTGCTAATATACGAAAATAATTGAGTGATTCACATTTAAGTATTATATCATTGTTCATCAATAAAAACTATTTGATACTTCATTAACATTATATTTTTTGTTTTTTCTTTTTCCTTTGTTAAACTAGTCTGTTAATTTCCGCTCCAATCAACAGAGTGCAAAAATTATATTTAACGCAGTCATCTTATTATAGAATTCTTAAGATTAGTTCATTGTACCAGTATCTTGCAAGGACTCCAAGTCTGCCAAGGTGATCAAGACTTCGCGTGGCTTACTGCCGTTAGCGCTGGTAATAAAACCATTAGATTCGAGCATATCCATTAATCTTGCTGCGCGGTTATAGCCGATTTTAAATCTCCTCTGTAAGCTTGAGGTGGACGCCAGCCCTTGTTCGATAATAAATTCACATGCTTCGAAAAACAGCTCATCTTCATCTTCAGTTACCTGTGTCTTTTTTAATAGTTCCTCTTGTTCAAACAAGTAATCCGGCTCACGTTGATCTCTCACATGCTCGACCACAAGGTCAATTTCCTCATCTGAAACAAAAGTCCCTTGAAGACGGACGGGTTTTGATGAGCCATTCTCTAAAAAGAGCATATCTCCTCGGCCAAGTAATTTTTCAGCACCACTTATATCTATTATGGTGCGGGAATCAACCTGTGAAGATACAGAAAAGGAAATCCGCGTTGGAATATTGGCTTTTATTAATCCAGTAATGACGTCTACAGACGGTCTTTGTGTCGCGACAATTAAATGAATTCCACATGCCCTCGCCTTTTGGGCAATTCTACAAATTGCTTCTTCGACATCGGCGGGTGACACCATCATTAAATCTGCTAATTCATCAATAATAATGACAATAAAAGGAAGTTTATCAGAGTATTGTTTATGCTTGATGGCGAGCTCATTAAAACGATTAATGTCGCGAACTCCGGAGTGTGCGAATAACTCATATCTTCTTTCCATTTCCTCTACAGCCCATTTTAAAGAAGCTGTGGCTGCCTTTACATCTGTTATGACAGGGCTAACTAAATGTGGAATTCGGTTATAGGGAGCAAGCTCTACCATTTTAGGATCAATCAATAATAGCTTTAAATCTTCGGGACTTGCTTTAAATAATAAACTAACTAGGATTGTGTTAATACATACACTCTTACCAGAACCTGTTGCTCCAGCTATTAATCCATGAGGCATTTTCTTTAAATCTGTAACAATTGGTTTTCCGGAAATATCGAGACCCAGTACTGCTGTCAACGGTGAAGCTGATTCACGAAATACTGGACTCTGAATAATTTCATTGATTAACACAGGACGTGATTTTTGGTTTGGCACTTCAATACCTATCGTGTGTTTACCTGGGATAGGTGCTTCAATTCGTATATCTCTGGCAGCTAGACTTAGTTTAATATCATCACTTAAATTTGTAATTTTGTTTACCTTTACCCCTGGCTCAGGTTGGACTTCAAAACGAGTCACAGCTGGACCTTGCGTTACATTTACAACACTCGCACCAACATTAAAATTCTGCAGCGTTTGGTTTAATAGTTCTTCTTGGTACAGTAACCATTCTGTATCGTCTTCAACAATAACAGGCGGTTTTAACAAGTTCATCTTTGGAAACTCATATGAACTTAAATCTGATTCTACTTTGGATTCGGCTATTACGATGTTGCTTGTAGGCACTGATTCAACTTTGAGCTCAGGCTGAACGGTTACCGGTTTATTAACGATCACTTCAACTTTTGGAAGGTCTACTTGAATTTCTTCTTTTGATTCGAGATTGTCTGCCATTTTCTTTACTTCAGTTGTTTCGTCCTTACTCTTTTCTTTTTCCTCAGACAAAGTTCTTCTGCTTTTTCTTTCTTCCCATTTTAACTTATCCTGTTTTAGCATCATCACATTGAAAGGAAGATGGGACCGTTTTCGGGTTGGTAACTCTCTAGAATCCTGCGCTAGATCCAGGCTGGTCGTGGCCGCTTGTTCTTGTACCTTTGGTTCATTTACTGGAAGCTCTTCATTTACTGGAAGCTCTTCATTTACCTCAATGGCTTCAGATAACGCAACAGCGGTCTCTGAGGCAGCTATTTCCACTTCGGGCATGAGCTCTTGCTCTGTGGCCATAATTGAAACCAGTAGTTTATCAGAATCATCATCTAGAAAATGGCTTAACTCATGCTCGACAACTTTTTCTGAGGGTTTAGCAGGTCTGCTAAAGCCATAAATAGGCGAAGGAACTTCTGTCAGTTGAAACGGTTTTTTCTTAATTGGAGGTGTACTGTTGCTATTTACCTCCCTCGTCTTTGTATCTGAGCTTCTAATATCAGAACTTCTTATGTCTGAACCTTTTACTTCAGAACGCACCTCCACCCTTTTTGGACGGTTGTTTTTTTCAGATTTTACAGTTGGAACCTCTGACTGCACATACAATTGTCGTTTACCTTTAGGATACTGATAGGAAATTTTTGTATCAAGATGATAACTACCCTCAATTATTTTTTGAGGCAGCGCCCTTTCCAGCTGCTTGTTATGTATGTCATATTCATCCTGATTTTCCTTTATAAACCTTTGAAAAAAGTTTTGGATCCAGCTCAAAACTATCACTCTTTCTACTATTTCTATCAATCTATTTTAACAGGTATTATAAATTTTTCGACAAGAAATCTAAGAATAAGCAAAAAAGACCACTTACCGTGATCCTTTTCCGTCTCCATCTCGTGTCTTACCTAAGATAAAAATTGGTTCTAATTCTCCATCCTCATACAAAAATGACAACGCCGTTATCGGTACACGCCCATTGGCAAAGAAACTCATTGCCATTTGTGCTAAAACATCATACCCCGTATTGTTTTGGATATCCGCAATGATTAAAACATCCTGATGTGGTACAGCAAGGACCATTGTCCCTGTAATTTTTTTCTGCATATCATTTAAAAAGCCTTTGTTTAATATCCTGCTTGCGTCATAACCATCGTTTGAATTAAGAAAATAAAAGGTATTTCCAGCTACTTGATCTTCTTTCAAAGATGTCTTTAGTGACCTCACATTAAATAAGGCGATTTCTTTAATGCGGCTTGCCTGCCATCCCTCTTTTTCCATGATACGTGAATCAATTAATCGGTACGTTGTCCCCATGTCATAGGCATAATAAATTTTTGTTTCGGCAGTGTGCTCCTCCGTTAAAAAAGCAACACCTTCTTCTGATTCGATAGGAAACGAAGTGGAGCGTATAACCGGAAATATCTTTTTCTCATGGTCTGTTAACTGGACTGTGTCCGTCATGGCCCTTAGTCCCTCTTCCACATAATAAACCACTTCATCAATGGCCTTTTCCTTCTCAGAATGCCACTTTGCAACAATACCGCCCAGCGTGATGGTGATTCCTTTTCCAAGGGTTTTATTTTCAATACGTAATTGATCCTTTTCACGATCATACGTGATGTGCCGATCGTCCGCAGCTAAGCGTGTTTCTAATTCTCTTTTCATTTTAATGCTATCCATCTTCATCTTTATCCCTCCAGCCTACCCACCAATTGTACATTAAAAAATCCTCCATCTCAAAAAAGATGGAGGAGTATGGCTGTATTATTTTAGACCGTTAATAAATCCTTCTATTTCCTCTTGTGTTTTCCTATCCTTACTTACAAAGCGACCAAGCTCTTTCCCATTTTCAAATGCGATAAAACTTGGAATACCGTATACGTCTAACTGTTGGCATAACTCAATAAATTGATCCCTATCAACATGAATAAAAGTAAATTCACTAAACTTGTCTTCTATTTCTGGAAGTATAGGCTCGATAATCCGACAATCTGGACACCAGTTTGCTGAGAACATAAATATTGTTTTTCCTCCATCACGGAGTTGTTCAAATTGCTCCATAGACGCTAAATTTTTCAAACGTAATACCCTCTTTCTTTATTTTTCAACATTTACAACTGATTTTACCATTTGCGTCATCACTTCAGCTTCATTTTTCATACTGCTTGTTTTAATCAATGTTGTAATCTTTGTTCCACCAATCCCAATCGTCATTTCATTCATATCTTCGTCTAGTTTCTTTATGATTAGGTATCCAAACTGGTCACTTTTCTTAAATTGTTCATTAATATCTAGGTCCTTATTTTGTGCAACAGTTGATTTATAAACTACATCGCTCACTTTATTTTCTTGCGGATTATTAAAAAGAATATATTTTTTAGACCCATTTTTTAAAATTATATTATTTGGAGATTCATCTTCAATTTCATATCCAAAGGGTAAATAAAAGTTAATATCTCCACTTTTTTTATTTGGTTTTTTCGCCTTTTTATTAAGTGCTGCTTTCACTTCTCCAAGGGTTTCTTTACTTTCGGCTTTAAAATTTGATTTGCCACAGGCACTAAGTAAAAGCACAGATAAGGTTACAATCAAAATGGCATTAAAGAATTTCATCTTTCTTCGCCTCCTATATGACAATTGTCCTATCTATATCATACCTTCCGTAATATTCATAAGACAAGTCTTTTGTCGATATTTGTTGTCGAAAAAGAAAGAATTCTTTTAATAGCAATTAAATTTACTTCTTAGAGGATTTTTGATAGTGATATTGACCAACCAGAAGGTTCATGATATGTGAAAACATTTCTGAACGATTAATGAGTCCATTGGTAAAGATACCAACGGCACCTTCTTTTTTTCGTACGTTTTCCTTCTTTGCATAGTCATCCATGATGGGTCCAAGTTCTTCTCCAGCTCTTAATCGATCTGCTATCTCGAGTGGAAGTAGAAACCTAGCACCGCCAGCAATAATCGGCGGCTGATTTTTTGAGGCTAGCGCCCCCCAATTACATAATAGTAATCCTTGGGCAGTCTCTTGGACACCGCCTTCTAGCCCGATTCCAATATCTCCGTTTCCCATATCCAAAGCACCAACCGCACGATTGATTGCTCCCTTTATGGTCTCGTCGTCTGAAAATGGTTGCTCACTGACGCCCGAAGGGATATCTAACGAAAGAAACTCCGTTTGTTGATAGTGAAAGGCATTCTTTACTGCAGCCACTTTAGCAGGATTATTAGACCCTATAATAATTTTCATTCTTCATCATCTCTCCAATTCCACATTAAAAAGAAGACATATAAATGCCTCCAATTTTGCAAATCAGCTGTTAGCTTTGATGGTATCTACTGTTGATTGGTCACATGCTTTTACCAGTGTTACGATTAGTTCTTTGGCGGCTGCGTAGTCATCGATATGGATAATGGAAGCATGTGTATGAATGTAGCGAGAACAAATACCGATTACACCGCTTGGAACACCTTCATTGGATTGGTGAACGCGTCCTGCGTCAGTTCCGCCCTGTGAAACAAAATATTGATAAGGAATTTTATTTGTTTCTGCGGTATCTAGAATAAACTCTCTCATTCCTCGGTGCGTCACCATAGATTTATCAAGTATTCGGAGGAGCGCTCCCTTTCCTAATTGACCAAATTCTGATTTACTTCCTGACATATCGTTAGCTGGGCTCGCATCTAACGCAAAAAAGATATCTGGATTAATCATATTGGCAGCTGTTTGTGCGCCGCGCAGACCTACTTCCTCTTGGACTGTTGCACCGGAATAAAGAGTATTAGGCAGCGTTTCATTCTTTACTTCTTGAAGCAATTCAATCGCAAGCCCACAGCCATAGCGGTTATCCCAAGCCTTGGCTAGTATTTTCTTTTCATTCGCCATTGGTGTAAATGGACAAATAGGTAGGATTGCCTGGCCTGGTCTAATTCCGATTCGTTCTGCGTCCTCACGATCATCTGCACCAATATCAATTAGCATATTTTTCATTTCCATTGGTTTGTTTCGCTTAGCCTCATCCAATAGATGCGGAGGAATGGAGCCTACGACACCAATAACTGGTCCATTATTTGTCATTACCTGAACACGCTGCGCCAATAAGACCTGACTCCACCAGCCTCCTAGCGGTTGAAACCTAAGCATACCATTATCCGTAATCGCTGTTACCATAAAGCCAACTTCATCCATATGACCGGCGACCATAATTCTTGGTCCATTTTGACTACCTTTTTTGACACCAAAAATACTGCCTAATTTGTCCTGGATAATCTCATCCGCATATTGAGATAATTGCTCTTTCATGAAACTTCTAACTAAATGCTCATTTCCAGGTGCTCCTGGGAGCTCTGTTAATGTTTTGAATAAATTTAATGTCTGCTCATTCAAAGTAATTTCCCCCTTAGTTTGTATGTAACTATATGTATATTTTCATAGTACTGAAATTTAGGTTCCCTTACCACCAATTAATTTGTCTGAAGGATTTATTATGTTCTTGCTAATAAATGAGATATACTGGAAACAATAGCAAGTTGAAATTTTTGGAGGTGCCTTATGAACTGGAAATCATTTATCCTAGGAGCAGTAGTTGGGGTAATCAGCGGCTATGCAGTCAAGGAAATTATTTCACAAAAAACATATGTTTCACCTGAAAAAGTTTTGGAAAGCGTAAAAAAACAATTTAACCAAAACGGACCGATTAGCGGCTCTTGGATACATATGGTAAAGGAGCCTTTTGAGAAACAACAAATCAAATATCAAGTTTATAAAGGCGGCATTTCTAAAAGTCAAAATGGAGTCAATGAACAGTTCGAATTCATTGCTGACGCTTCGACCGGAACCCTTTTAGACGTAAAGTCAACTACAGAACCAGCCCTGTAAAACTCGAGAAGCCGTATCCAAAGAGGTACGGCTTTTTTATATCGTGGCCTTATTTCAACCTCTTTATACTGTTTAGAATTTGACCGTCTGTTCCCCATTTTACTGCACGATAAAAGGCGTCGTGGTAAAAAGTAAACCATACATCTTTATCTAAACAATAGGTACCCCATTTCTCTTTTGCAGCAATAGAATCCATTGGGTAATCGTCATAGGCCATGACCCATAATGGGTTTTTATGAGCATGCGTAGGCATTAAGTCTGCCATATGGATGGCCATCTCCCCCTCATCTTCAATAAGTAGAATGGAATGCCCATTGCTATGACCGCCGGTATGGAACATGGTGATAGCTCCCAAGTTCCATTTTTCACTAAACGGAATAACTTGAGATTGTATAGCCTCCCAATTTTCTTTCCAATATGTACTCTTTGATCGTATATTCGGGTTCCTCATTTCATCCCATTCAATCGTTGAGGTAATAATCTGGGCTTTAGAGAAAACTGATTTATACGTTCCGTCTTCCAATTTCGTGAGACCGCCAGCATGATCATTATGCATATGGGTCATTAAAACATAATCAATATCATCTGGAACCAACCCCAACTGTTGTAACGAATTTTCTACATCAGATTCTGCCGTAACACCAAAATTCCTAAGTTGTTTTTCCGATAATTTCCCTTTTCCAAGCCCTGCTTCCACTAAAATATTCTTCCCGTCCATTTGAATTAAGATTGGATCGGTAGGAAGTTCTATTTGATTTTTGTCATTAGGCGGATACCTTTTGGACCATAGTGGTTTCGGAACGACACCGAACATTGCACCGCCATCTAAGTTTGTAACTCCCCCATAAACCCATGTAAGTTGAACCCTGCCAATTTTTAAAGTCTCCATACACTGCCCCCTTTGACCTGATATAAATAGTTTAACATATACAAAAAGGACAGTCTTTTGAATAGACTGTCCAACGATTAGTTTTGATATTTTACTTCACAACGGTAAATCCGGTTGCCCATTTCAGAGAACTTTTGTTCATATTCAGTCATGATATTTCCTTCAAAATTACTTTTATGAAGGTCAAGGCTAAGGAAGGTTAATAATAATCCATACTCGGAAAAACTCTTCAATGAATATTCAAACAAGCCTTGATTATCCGTTTTAAAATGGATTTCACCTTTATCAACCAATATGTTTTCGTAAAGCTTCAAGAAGTCCTTATAGGTTAGCCTTCTTTTTTCATGGCGGGTCTTTGGCCATGGGTCGGAAAAATTCAGATAGACTCTGTCAACATCATTTTTTGCAAAATAATTACTCAACTCACTAGCATTGACATTGAGTAATCTTAAATTTGGTAAATCGGCTTCAATTAATCGATCTAAGGCAGCAACAATTACGGAATCATAAAGTTCTATACCTATATAATTAATATCCGGATGTGCCTTTGCCATTTCTGTAATAAAGCGGCCTTTTCCTGTCCCGACCTCAATGTGTATAGGCTGTTCATTATGAAAAACCTCATGCCACTTGCCTTTGTAATTTTCGGGATTCGCAACAATATATTGTGGATGGTTCTCTATCATTTCCTTTGCCCACGGTTTATTCCTAAGTCTCATTATGCCACTCCTAAAAAAAATATTGTTTTTATTATTGGTAATAATGGGGTTATCCATTAATGTATAAACAAAAAAAGAATTCACAACCTAACTGTGAATTCTTTTTTATTTTCACTTTGAAAGGGTGTACCAACATGCCATTAAGTCATCAGGACCAAGTTTCATTACTAAAAGATATATTAAATAATCATCAAACCGATTGCTGTGGGTCTGTTTCAGAATGTGAACAATTGGAACGATTAGTAAAGTCTCTAATGGTGAACACACAGATTGATCAAAATGTTAAAAGCATTTTGCAGGAGGTATATAATTACAGTCAGTATGGTGCCGAGACGGCAGACCTAGATGAGCATATTCTATCTAATCAAGGTAATTTATCACAATGGGTGTCAAATATAGACACGTATTCCTGATTACAAAAGCTCATCTAAAAATGCAATCCATTTATCCATTTCTTGTAGACGGTCTTTGTTTTTGTAAAATTGAATCGAAGACAGTGTTTGAAGTGCCACATACCATTTCATTCTAAGCTTTAGGTTTTCTGTTAACGGTTTTCCATACATCGCTAACCAGCTATTCCAATTATCTTCCGGAATGTACAAATAAAGTAGCATACCAAGATCAATCGCCGGGTCTGCAATCATCGCACCATCCCAGTCAATTAAATACAACTGGTTGTCTTCTGTGAGCAGCCAGTTGTTATGGTTGACATCACCATGACAAACGACTTTTTCATTACTGAAGACATTTGCTGCCTCGTCTAATAGAAAATTCAGTGTTTTTTTTACTACAGGTAAAGATAACACTTCTTCATCCAAAAGCTCAACAACAGATTGAAAAATCATATCTGGCTGTAAAGGCTGCTTTTCTAGCCTGCTTAACATCCCTACCATTGGTTCAGAGCGGTGAATCTTCCTAAGCATCCTAGCAACACGTTCATGATTCATGTCATGAGGCTTTAATTCACGTCCAGGCAGCCATTGCTGTGCCGTAATCACATCTCCGTTTTCCAATCGTTTTGTCCAAACAAGCTTTGGGACGATTCCTTCTGCAGATAAAACTGCTAGAAAAGGAGAGGAATTGCGTTTTAGAAAAAGCCTTTGGTCTTCGTAGCTAGCATAAAAGGCTTCTCCCGTTGCGCCCCCCGCAGGGACAATCTCCCATTCTTGTCCTAATATATGTTCCAAAATTGTTCACCTTCAATTTATGCCGTTCTGTAAATGGGCGAGAAACACCATTTAGTAGTTAATTAGAAAAAATATTTTAGAAAAATAAAAAAAGCTATTGGACAATAACACACAATAGCCATCTTACTAAATTTTATCTCCAATTAGCTTTAGTCGTCAAGTACATCTGAACAAACTATTTTTTTGCTAAAATGGTTAAGCAAACTGGTTCCAGTACTATTTCTTTTCCTTGAACCTTTTGCTTGGAATAAATTTCCGCTCTTTTATCATTGGCGATTACTGACCAGCTGCCAACCGGAATTTCGATTGATTGTTTCGTCCTTAAAGGGTTAATGAGTAAAAGCACCTCACTAATATCATTACTCTGATTCTGAAATGTTAATCCAATTAGAGGTGCCGGGAGTGGTAAAATATCAGTATTAGCTCTGATTTGATCCGCAGTTTTCATTCGAAAACAAGGTAACTCTTTACGGATTTTAATCAATCCCTTTATATAATTTACATTGTCCTTATAAAGGTGCTTTCGGTCCCAATCGAGCTGGTTAATATGGTCTGGTGACTTGTAACTATTTCCATCCCCTCGTTTTGTCCGAAAAAATTCCTGACCGCTGTGCAGAAAAGGAATTCCCTGAGATAATACTACAAGACCCGTTGCAAGCCGGTGATATTTCATATGAAGATCATGATCTAAATCCGGAAGGCAAGAAACAAGTTTATCCCACATGGTATGATTATCATGGCATTCAACGTAATTTACCGACTGAGAAGGTTCAGTTAAGAGTCCGCCAGCTTCTTGATTGAATCCAATGCTTCCAGTAATGACATCGATAGCGCCTTCATAATAATGCTCATTCCCTAATACGTACCCTTTATCATACAAATTAAAAGTACTTCCCTTTATCGTATCACGAAATTTATCATTAAATTGACCGATGTCAGGAAGCTTTGAGTGATTGCGTATGATTGCTTTTTTATCAATGGGAAGAGGGGTATTGAGGTTCCAGCCCTCGCCAATAATCAGGCTTCCCTCTTCAATACTATCACAAGTCTTCCTAACTTCTTTCATGGTTTCAACATCCAATATCCCCATTAGGTCGAAACGAAACCCATCAATATGATATTCTTCCATCCAAAAACGGATAGAATCAAGGATGAACTTTCTCACCATTTTTCTCTCTGAGGCAATATCATTTCCAACTCCTGTTCCATTCGATGGGAAACCAAGCTCATTATGACGAAAGTAATATCCCGGAACGACTTTTTCAAAAGAAGAGGTCTCCCGAATGTAGACATGATTGTAAACTACATCCATGATGACTCTTATTCCTTGGCCATGAATGGCATCTATCAATTGCTTCAATTCAATAATTCGTGAATAAGGATCGGATGGATTTGTAGAATAGGATCCCTCGGGGACATTAAAGTGTATCGGGTTATATCCCCAATTATAGTCTTTATGTGGTTCTAATTCGTTTACTCCTGCGAAATCATTGAATGGCAGAAATTCAATATGAGTAATTCCTAAGTCTTTTGCATAGGATAGTCCTGTTAGTTCATTGTCTTTACCTTTTGTATTTATCTCACTTGCACCTAAATAGAGTCCTTTATGCTTCACACCACTATTGGGATGGATGGTGAAATCCCTGATATGCGTTTCATAAACAATCGCATCGACTGGATTTTCAAATGGAGGTAATAAAGGCTTTTCCCTTCGGGTTTTCTCGAGCTTTACAATAACCCCAAGTTCCCCATTCGCTGTGACAGCAACAGCATAAGGATCTACCGATTCTCCCCATACCTGGTTGACAAGGATTAGGAACGAATATTGATAAAGTTCTAGATCATCGTGAATGACGACTGACCAAACACCTTTATCTTCGCGTTTCATCTTAACAATTTCGGAAAAAGAACTGTTTGGATTTCGTAATTTCAATTTTACTTGTGTTGCGGTTGGTGCCCAAAGTTTAAAGTGCGTTTGATTTTCGCTGCATTTCACTCCAAGGTCGTTTCCATCATAGAAAAAGCGATCATCAAATGCTGGTGTTCGAATCACTGCACCTATTTGAAGATCAGTTCTTCCACCATGCTCATCCATAATCCAAAAAGAATGACCAAAAGAAACTTCCTCAACAATCTGACAAATATATTTATTATGATTTTCAATTTGCTGTTTTTTGATTATTTGTAAAGGTCTAACATGTTGTGATTCATCAGTAATCGAGAAAGTGGAAGACAATCCTTGATGATAGGAAAGTGGAAGAAGAATCGTAATGATATCCATCTCATCTAAATAAGCTAGGAAAATACGTTCATTGGAGTTCATTCGAGTCCCTCTCTTTCAGATCAGTTTCTCGTATACTTCGCACCCTCGTTAATACATTTAGAGTTTTTGTTTGAACCTGGATATTTAAGGGAGTGAATCCGATATCCTCGCCATCAGCATGGACATATAAGGACGATGAGGATTGAATGGAAATCATTCGACCCTTAAAGGTTTTCACCTCTTTAAATTGAACGTGCTTACCCCAAAATACGCTGATAAAAACCAATAATAGCTTTAACTTTGATAATCTATGGACCACTGTAATGTCTAAGAGACCATCATCAGGGACGGCATTAGGAGCAATCATCATTCCTCCCCCGTAATAGGGCTGATTGGAAACAGTTACAAACCATGTTTGTTCAAGTATATGCCTTCTGCCGTCAATTGATAAATCAATTGTTGAGTATTTATAAGAAAATAGTTTTTTTAGTAAAAAATATACATACACCAACCGGCCTAAAGACAGTTTATTAAGCCAAGCTTTGACTTTAGAATGGTTGACTTCATATGAAATTAATGCATCGAACCCAGCACCCATATTATTAATAAAATAGGCTTGAGAATCATCCTTCATCGTGACCTTTCCGATATCAATTAGAGGTGCTTCCTCCTTTATCAGCCGAAGAATTACCTTTAATGCTTCTTTTGGATCTGCGGGGATTTGGAAGCCTCTAGAAAAGTCATTTCCAGAGCCTCCGGGCACAAAACCAAGAGTAATATTGTTATATTCTACAATCCCATTCACGACTTCGTGCATGGTTCCGTCCCCGCCAACAGCAATAATGACTTTTTGCTCATGATTCCTTGCAGCAATTTGTGCCGCTAGTTTGATCGCATGACCATGGTATTCAGTAAAGAAGGCCAGGTAAGGGATTTTATCATTCATAAGTTTTGTTTCAACCTTTTTCCAGACAGTTAAACAGTAACCATTTCTCGCTTTTGGATTGATAATAAAATAGATTTGTTTCATACAACCAGCCTTTTACGATAAATTTGTCGCTTATTCCAATTTGTATATGGTTTTTTCCTCGTATTTTGGTGTTTTATCAAGATGTGTTTGATATAAAACTACTTCACTCACTTTAAATGAGAGCGGCTCGGGCTGAAGTTCGTTCCAAACATCAAGGAGATTTTTCTGAAAAGGCTTGTCCCCTGTCCATTTCCGTGCAAGGGTGATGTGAGGTTTAAAGGGTCTTGTTTCTAGTTGAAAACCGGCGTCTAAGCAAGTGGTAAAAACTTTTTTCCTAACCATCTGTAAATCATTACTTTCCTTTGTATCTGCCCAAAAAATACGCGGAGAATCTAGTTTTCCAAAGATTCCAAGCTTGTTTATTTCCAATATAAATCCTTTTGACCCGCTAAATGTTCCGTAAACTTTCTCCATCACGCTCGTAAGTTTTTCCGAAGGGGCATTGCCTAGAAAAGCTAAGGTAATATGCAAATCTTCATGGTGAACCCAACGGCTGAAGGGGAGAATTTCTTTTAACCTCTCACTATTCTCTTTCATGATCAGCTTTGTTTCTTGTGGAATTTTTATCGCAAAGAAAAAATGTGTTTGCTTGTTCATACTTATCATTCCTTTTCTTATTTTAGACTATTTTTTCCAACATGTATGTATTTTACTGCTTAATCAAGGCTCTTTTCTTAAACTTTGTTGCTTTTTAAACAAAGTTTATGAAAAGAGCCTGCAAACTTAATTCTAAAGCACAAAATAGCTATTTCCACGTTAAAATCGGCTTTAAGATTTTAACAACAATCTTTACGAAAACAGCCTAATACAAAAAGAAACGTGCACCAGTTTTATCTGCTGCACGCTCTTATGCTACATTACGTTATCAACAAGTGTTCCACATTGTTTTTCAATTTCTTTTTCGAATAAATCTTGCAATTTTCGAGTGAGCTGTCCAGGAATTCCTGCCCTAATTTTCTTACCGTCAATTTCAATTACCGGCATTACTTCAGCGGTTGTGCTTGATAAGAATACTTCTTCTGCTTCCTCGAGTTCAGCTAATGAAAATGTCCGTTCCTGCACTGGAATATTATTTTTGATACAGAGTTCTAAAATAACATCTTTTGTAATTCCTTTTAATATTAAGTGGTTCGATTCATGGGTTATGACTGTCCCATTCTTCACCATAAAAATATTAGAGGAACTTCCTTCTGTAACATCCTGACCTCGATGCTGAATTGCTTCAAAACAGCCTTGCTCGCTTGCTTTTTGTTTTACTAACAGATTACCAAGTAAGTTTAAACTTTTTATATCACAGCGGAGCCAGCGAATATCCTCTGTCAAGATTGCCTTTACTCCCGAATTAAGGTTTTCTAGCGGTCTTACTCCCTTAATCGTATAGGCTACAAGGGTTGGTGTAACATTTCCAGTTGGAAATAAATGATTTCGCAGCGCCGTACCTCTTGTAATCTGCATATATATATTTCCTGTTTGCAGATTGTTTTTCAGTGTTAGTTCTTCTAACATTTCCGTTAGTTTTAGGCTCGTGAATGGTAAAGAAATCCCTATACTTTGAGCACTATCAGCGAATCTTTTTAAATGTTCTGTTAGTGTAAACATTTTTCCATTATAAACACGGATCACTTCGTAAACGCCATCACCAAATTGATAACCACGGTCTTCCACATCAACCTTAGCTTGTGAGCGGTTAATAATCTCCCCATTTAATAAGGCAAATTCCATTCTTTATTCCCCTTTTCATTTATATGTTTTCTGTTGATTTGCGCTCCTATCATCAAGGTTTACTATTACTGAGCTAATTCATAAATTGATTGAGCATAGATGGCTGTTGCTTTTAATAGGTCATCGATTAAGATATATTCATCTTTTTGGTGGGCTACATCCGGTCTGCCTGGAAATAATGGACCAAACGCAACTCCACTTTTTAATGAACGTGCGTACGTTCCTCCGCCAATCGCTATTAAATATGCTTTTTCTCCAGTATGTTCTTCATATACTCTTTTCAGGGTTTGAATTAAGAATTCACTTTCATCAACATAATGCGGCTTAGTATCTTTAAACTTTTCAATTGCAAACCCTTTTTTCTCTACTAGCTGATTAAGCTTCTCTTTTGTTTCCTCCATATTGTTTGTCACTGGATATCTGCAGGTCAACCCTATACTTCCACCGGATTGACGGATGTATGATAGTTTCCCAGGATTGATGGTTAATTCTCCTGAAACATCATCTAAATAATCTACACCAAGGTTTATACCTCTGGAATCATTATGAAAATAGCGGGAAACAAATTTGAAATAATCTGAAGCAGTAGAATTTAGTTCTAACTTTGAAAGAAAATCTGCTAGAAATAAACCTGCATTAATTCCCTTTTTAGGCTCCATTCCATGTGCAGATACTCCTTTCACTTCGAGAATTAACTCACCATTTTTCACATGTGAATGGTGTTCCAATTGATGTCGCTTCATATAATTGGTGAACCTCTGCACTACATCCATTTGGTTTTCAATGATGTTTAATGTTACCGTTGCATGGTCAGGAACCATATTATACCGTTTACCTGATATAAAGCTTATTACCTCAACTTTTCCTGTTTCTTCACCTGTTGGTTTCTGAACAATATCGATATCAGCAATCCCTTTTTCGGCATTTATAATAGGGAAGTCAGCATCAGGCGCAAAACCTAGAGTAGGCATCTCTTCATGTTCAAAATAATGCTCTACACATCTCCAGTCACTTTCTTCATCGGTTCCGATAATCATTCTGACTCGCTTCTTTAGTGGAAGACCGAGCTCCTTTACTATTTTCATAGCGTAGTAAGCAGCCATTGTTGGTCCCTTGTCATCAATTGCGCCACGAGCAAATATTTTATTGTCACGAATTTCAGCAGCAAAAGGATCGCTCGTCCAGCCATCTCCTTCCGGAACGACGTCAACATGACAGAGAATCCCTAAGAGCTCCTCCCCTTCTCCAAATTCTAGATGTCCAGCTAAATTCCCCACATTCTTAGGTATAAACCCATCCTTTTCACCGAGGTTAAGCATGATATCTAATGCTTCTTTTACACCTTTCCCAAGCGGTGCATCTGGAAATGTATTTTCTTCGTCTAAGAGACTCTTAATATGTAATAAATTTTGTGTGTCTTTTAACAAATTTTCTTTTCTTTTTTCTACTTCATGCGTCCAATTAATCTTTGTCAATTGAGCTTTCCTCCTAATTCCAAACAAAATTTATATCCACGCAATTATCTTATCAATATTCTGTTTAAAAACGAAATATTTTCCATTAGGTTATATGGCTCTAGGTTATATTAATTTACAAAAAATTCAATTAATTTGTCATGAACTTAACATTTACACCCATAGACTATAGTAAGAATCAAGAAAGGGAGGAGAAAAGCCGAACAATTATTGTTACGAAGTGATGTTTTTTATGTAAATATTTCGCTAATGGTGGAAATTTTCAGAAATTGTGGGTACAATAAATGTAAGTCATCGGGGTATCCACTGCAACTATCTATTAATAAAAGGAGTTGTCTGCGGGAAGAAAATTACATACTAATCAAAGAGGCTGTCGGTAGAGGGATAGACACTAGGTTTTTATAAAAGGATAGGGAGTGGTTTTTTGAAACCTTCGACTAACCGGATGTTAAACCGCATCAAATGCATCTACATGTTTATTCGTAATAAAGGAACCGTCACGACGCAAGAACTTGTAGAGGAATTTGGTATCACTCCTCGCACCATACAACGAGATTTAAATGTCTTAGCCTATAATGACTTGGTAATTAGCCCAAGCCGCGGAAAATGGACGACAACACAAAAAAAAGTAAAAATGTCTTCGTAATATATGGATAAACAATAAAAGCAAGCAAGCACGCGATTGTCTCGCGTGCTTGCTTGCTTTTATTTATAGGCTCTTTTCTTAAACTTTATTACTTCGAGAGATTAAAACCTCTTGAATGTGCAATGATATGTAGTAAAGGCTCAATTGTTAGAAAAGAGCCTGCACATTTAATTCAAAGCACAAAAATAGTTTAACCCACGTTAAAATCGGCTTTAAGATTTTAACAACAATTTTTATGAAAACAGCCGCTATAAAAAATAAGGTTGAATATCTATTATAATATGATACATTAGTATAATACTTTAGCACTTAAAAGCGTTTAAGCAAGATAGTAAAAACTTTTTAAACAAAGGTAGGACAACATGGAAAATAATCATCATGAACTAAAAAAAGGATTACTGCCACGGCATGTCCA
>JAPSKD010000424.1 GCA_031177865.1 Bacillus sp. (in: firmicutes)
CTTCTTACGTTCCCTTATCGCTAACATTGAAAGGGGTTTTTCTAATGGGTCGTGCGCAGGGACATAAAACTCGTGATAAAAACAAAGCATCACTTCCACAGGTTCCTAAAAACATGAAATCAGATGGTTATGATGTGGAATATTCCGCTGAATTTGCTGATCATGCTGACCTTGAAGCAATGGCACGAGCAAATGCAGCCAACCAGCGCGTTACAAACAAGCGTCGGAAATAACCCTTTTTAACAAATGGCAGCATACTTATGCTGAAAAAAAAGAGAAGCAGGATCATTCCTGCTTCTTAAAAATTTATATTAGAAACCCATTTTATTAAAGCGGCAATAAAGAAATGGTTTCTTTCGTTTTTAAGTGTGCAATCATATCTTGCCATTCCTGCGGCTTATTTGAAAGAATGGAGTAATAGGTGGTTAGAAAGTCAGCCACAAGGGATGCAGGAATAGATTCTAGCTCATCGTTCATTGGCATAAAGCAAAAATCGAGTCCTTTAACAGCCTCACCATTATTTTCCCATGATGGATGTACATAGTCTAAATCAATTCGTTTATAACCTAAATGTGAAAGAACCTCACGACGTACATAAGGGTCCATTACCTTCACGCCGCCGAACTCATGACCTACACGATAAGGATCATATATTTCGGCAAACATACCGAAAAGCTCCTTACCGTTTTCAGCAGCAA
The DNA here is from genome assembly GCA_031177865.1 of Bacillus sp. (in: firmicutes). Lineage (GTDB taxonomy): Bacteria > Bacillota > Bacilli > Bacillales > Cytobacillaceae > Neobacillus. Next base: position 699 of record JAPSKD010000424.1, read on the forward strand.
GCTTTTGCAAGTCCTTTAAGCGATTCTGTGCTAAAAATCGCCCTAGGCTGAGACCTGGCCTACTAATGATCGTGAAATCCGTCATCGCAATATTCCAATCTGGATAATAGCGATACTCGGTTGCCCCTACAACCTCCTCGCCATTAACAGCAACAAATACGCGAATACCGGGATCCTCTAAGGGCTCTTTCCATAAGTCATACGCTAAGACTTCTTCTGGCGGAAAAATTTCTCCCATTAAATCATGAAGTTTTTTAAAGGTTGGATCTTCAATACTAGTAATTCGTTTATATTCCATTATTTAACACTCTCCCTATATTCAATTAAATGGATTTTTCCATTCCATTAAAGCTGCGAAATTGCATGATTCTTCATCTTCTAGATAATTTTCTACAATGCCAACCGGCACTCTTCCACAACGAAGCAGGAAGCTAATTACGGGGTCTTTTAAATTCCCCGAAATTACTTCTTTTAAATATTCATCCGGTTTCATAGTATCTGCTACTTTATGATAACCCGGCATTCTGCCCCCGCCAAGTAAACGGACAAGCTTGTTCTGGATGACAACATGATACATAGCATGCATCATCAGTTTACCAAGACCAAGTTTTCGAAACTTGGGACGGACACTGATATCTACAATATAGAGTGTATCACCACTAGGATTATGATTTTTAATGTATCCATGGTCCGTGATTTCTTCCCATGTATGCTCCATATAGTTAGGATCAAAATCGACACAAAGCCCAGTAAGAGAGCCGGCTAATATACCATCTACTTCAATACATATAGCTCCCTCTGGAAATCTCATCACATGGTTCGATAATTGTTCTTTATTCCACCATAGGTCTGCAGGAAATGGAGGTGGAAAGCATTCAGACTGTATTTGAATAAGTTCGTCAAAATCGTCTAGAGTGTAATTACGAATAGTCACAGGAACTGGCTTATCTTGGTCAAATACGTAGAATTCATTCCGATACAAGGCAATTCCACCCTTCCATTATTTTTCCCAATCCGGATATAAATCTGTTCTCCGGTCACGCCAGGTAGTAACGGATCCTCGTTCTCTAACTTCGTACAATAACTCTAGATCAAGGTCGGCTGTGACAACCATATCGTTGTTCACTTCCCCTTCCACGAGAATACCTTTTGGCGGGAAAGGGATATCATTTGGTGTAATAATAACCGCCTGCCCAAAATTAGCACGCATGAAATCAACAGTTGGCAAGGCACCGACTGTTCCAGTTAATACCACATATACCTGGTTTTCAACAGCACGTGCATGGCTTGTATAGCGTACTCGATGGAAGCCGTGGCGATCATCGGTACAAGATGGACAAAAGATTACGTCTGCCCCTTTGGCTTTTGCCATGCGGACAATTTCAGGGAACTCAATGTCATAGCAGGTGAGCAGGGCAATTTTCCCTTTGTCTGTTTCAAAAATTTGAAAGCTGTCACCTTTCTCCATGTTCCACTCATTTACTTCGGTAGGGGTAATATGAAGTTTTGCCTGCTCGCCAATCCTTCCATCTGGATAAAATAAATGAGCAGTATTATATAGCTTACCGCCCTTTTCAATAACATGTGTACCGGCAATAATGTGCATATTGGTTTGTTTGGCAAAATTCGAGAACAATTCTCGGTATTGTTCAGTGAAACCTGGTAAGTCATTAATTGTCAGACTCTGCCCCTGCCCATTTCCAATCGATAGTAGCTGTGTGGTGAAGAACTCAGGGAAAAGGACAAACTCTGCACCAAATTCCTCAGCCGTTTTTATATAATGCTCGCATTGTGCGGCAAATTCTTCAAAGGAATGAATCGTATGTAAATGGTACTGTACAACTGAGACACGTAATTTCATCGTTCTTCCTCCTCTTAAAAAAATCATATGAGGAAATTATCTAATATTTTGGATAATAAAACAAATAAAAAACCACCCTTCGGTGGTTTTCGTTTATTTGCCCAGTTTTCCTTCGCCAAGCTCGATTTGTTTTATTACCTGTTCAGGAGACGTGCCACCGAAGCTATTTCGAACGGCCACTACATGCTCTGGTGATAGAACCTCATAAATATCCTCTTCAAATAAGGAACTGAACTCTTGGTACTCTTCAAAGCTTAAATCAAGCAAGAATTTTTGCTGTTGAATCGAATATAAGACAATCTTCCCAATGACTTCATGTGCCTCTCTAAATGGCAGGCCTTTTCTTACCAAGTAGTCCGCAATATCGGTAGCATTAGAGAAATCATTATTTATTGCTTTTCTCATAATATCTTTATTTACCGTCATTGTTTCAATCATTGGCGCTAATAACATTAGCGAGCCTTCCAATGTCTCAACGGTATCGAACATTCCCTCTTTGTCCTCTTGTAAATCTTTATTGTAAGCTAATGGTAATCCCTTTAGAACTGTCAATAAACCAATCAAATTACCAAAAGTACGACCCGTTTTTCCTCTTAATAGCTCAGGAACATCTGGGTTCTTCTTTTGCGGCATAATGCTGGACCCTGTACAAAAAGAGTCATCGAGTTCAACAAATTGAAACTCTTGGCTTGACCAAATCACAAGCTCCTCAGATAGTCTTGAAATATGAGTCATGATGATTGAACCAATTGAGAGGAATTCTAGTATAAAGTCCCGGTCGCTGACTGCATCCATACTGTTTGGATAAATGGTTTCAAAGCCGAGCAACTCTGCGACACGTTCACGATTGATTGGAAAAGTAGTCCCTGCTAAGGCGCCAGAACCAAGTGGCAGCCAATTGACACGCTTTAAGCTATCGATCAGTCTCTCTTTATCACGTTCAAACATCCAGAAGTAAGCCATCAAATGATGGGCAAATGAGACCGGCTGAGCACGCTGGAGATGAGTATAACCTGGAATTAAGGTGTTAACATTTTCCTTTGCCTGAACAAGGAGTGAACCTTGAACATCCTCAAGTAGTTTAATTAATTCTGTTGTTTTTGTTCGTAAGTAAAGGTGCATATCGGTTGCTACCTGGTCATTTCGACTGCGCCCAGTATGAAGTTTGCCGCCAACAGGACCGATTTTTTCAATCAATAATTTTTCAATATTCATATGAATATCTTCATCTTCCACTAGAAACTCAACTTCGTTATT
>JAPSKD010000067.1 GCA_031177865.1 Bacillus sp. (in: firmicutes)
GGTGGAACCATCCATATCATTGCAAACAATATGGTTGGCTTTACGACAGATAGCCACGATTCTCGTTCAACGAGATACTCGAGTGATCTGGCAAAAGGATTTGAGATTCCAATTGTACATGTAAATGCGGATGATCCAGAAGCGTGTCTGGCGGCTGTTCGCCTTGCTTATCAATACAGAGCGCGTTTTCAAAAGGATTTTTTGATTGATTTAGTCGGATACCGAAGATTTGGCCACAATGAAATGGACGATCCAGCAGTTACCCAGCCACAGGTGTACAAAAAAATTGCGAACCATCCAACTGTTAGAGCATTGTATTCCAAACAGCTGCAAATTAAAGGCATTCTTGATCAAAAAGAAGTCGAGCTGATCAACCGCAGCGTACAAGAACAGCTGCAAGCGGAATATGACAAAGTATCAGAGAAGAAGCAAGGTGAATCGCCTGCAGAAGTTCAGGTTCCCGGGGTTATTGCCAAAGGAATTCCGTCTTTAGACACAAGCGTGCCGCTTGACACTCTGCGTGAATTAAACTGTGAACTACTGAAATGGCCGGAAGGTTTTCATGTTTATCCAAAATTAAAGCGGATTCTCGAGCGCCGTGAAACAGCACTGGATGAGAACGGAAAAGTAGAATGGGCGGTAGCAGAAGTGCTGGCATTTGCTGCCATCTTAAAAGAAGGAACGCCTATTCGTTTAACAGGTCAAGATTCTGAACGTGGAACTTTTGCACAGCGTCACATTGTGCTCCACGATACAGAAACGAATGAAACTTATTCACCTTTACACCATCTTCCACAAGCACGGGCATCGTTTGCAGTTCATAATAGCCCGCTGTCGGAAGCTGCTGTTGTAGGTTTTGAATATGGCTATAACGTATTTGCTCCTGAAACACTTGTCATGTGGGAAGCACAATATGGCGACTTTGCCAACACGGCGCAGCCCCTCTTTGATCAGTTTGTTTCGTCGGCAAGAGCAAAATGGGGACAAAAATCCGGGCTTACCCTACTATTACCTCATGGTTATGAGGGTCAAGGTCCCGAGCACTCCAGTGCCCGACCTGAACGTTTCTTACAGTTGGCAGCTGAAAATAACTGGACAGTAGCAAACGTGACAAGTGCGGCCCAATATTTTCATATTTTGCGCCGTCAAGCATCGATTCTAGGTACTGAGTATGTTCGGCCACTAGTTATATTGACACCTAAGAGCCTGCTTCGACACCCTTTGGTCTCATCGTCTGCTACAGCTCTTAGCGAAGGCCAGTTCCAAACGGTTATGGAACAGGAGCTTCTAGGAAAAGAGACGGAGAAGGTAAAACGGTTAGTGTTAACGACGGGTAAGATAGCGATCGACCTCGCTGTAGAAATCAATTCAAGTAAAGAAAAGATAAATTTGGACGAGATACACATCGTACAAATCGAACAATTGTATCCATTCCCGAAGGAAAAAGTGGAAACCATCATTAACCGTTATCCTAACTTGAGGGAAATGGTATGGGTACAGGAAGAACCGAAGAATATGGGAGCATGGCATTATATTGCACCAACTCTTTATGAGCTTGCTGCAGGCAGCCTGACTGTTGGTTACATCGGGCGTCAGTACCGTTCAAGCACCGCAGGCGGTGACCCATTAGTTCATAAGAAGGAACAGGAACGTATTATCGAACAGGCGTTGAATACTGATAGTATAGTAGTTACTCAGAATCAAGAAAAAGAGTCGTCTAGAAACAGATAAATCATTACTGTAATACTAAGTTAAAATCCTAATTTGAAAGAAGACTTAACCTAATTCCTAGGAGGATATGACACATGATAGAAATAAAAGTACCGGAACTGGCAGAATCCATTTCAGAAGGAACCATTTCTCAATGGCTCATTAATATTGGTGATAAAGTATCCAAAGGGGATAGTGTTGTAGAACTGGAAACTGACAAAGTTAATATAGAATTAAATGCCGAACATTCAGGAGTTGTTACAAAAGTATTAAAAGAACCTGGTGATACGGTAGAAGTTGGTGATGTCATTGCTGTTATCGAAGAGAACGCAGCTGAAGGTGTTACTCCATCTGTTCCAGCGGCAGCTCCTGAAAAAACGGCTAATGAACCATTAGACCAGCCAAGTGGGCAACAAGAGATAGAACTTCCGAAAACGGATCGTCCGATTGCTTCACCTGCTGCAAGAAAATTGGCAAGAGAACTGGGAATCGATTTAAACCAAGTAAGCACTCGTGATCCCCTTGGCAGAATTAGACCTGATGATGTAAAAGCACATACAAGTACCACTAATGTAAAGGAAGAACCAAAGTTGGAAAAGGTAAGACAAAGTCCAACCTCACAACAAATAGATGCTGATTTTGATAAACCAGTAGAACGTGTGAAAATGTCGCGCCGCCGTCAAACAATCGCTAAACGCCTGGTTGAAGTTCAACATACCGCTGCAATGTTAACGACCTTTAACGAAGTTGACATGACTGCTATTATGGATTTACGTAATAAACGGAAAGATGTCTTTTTTGATAAACATGGTGTTCGACTTGGGTTCATGTCATTTTTTACAAAAGCTGTGGTCTCAGCCTTAAAGCAATTCCCTCTTTTAAATGCCGAAATTCAAGGCGATGAAATCATTATCAAGAAGTTTTATGATATCGGAATTGCAGTTGCAGCACCGGAAGGTCTGGTTGTACCTGTGGTACGAAATGCAAACCATAAAAACTTTGCTGAGATTGAACAAGAAATCAGTGAACTCGGGAAAAAAGCACGTGATAACGCCTTGACTTTAAAAGATTTACAAGGTGGAACATTTACGATTACCAACGGCGGTGTTTTCGGTTCTTTAATGTCAACGCCAATTTTAAATAGCCCGCAAGTAGGTATACTCGGTATGCATAAGATTCAATTAAGGCCTGTAGCAATTGATAAAGAACGAATGGAAAATCGCCCGATGATGTATATTGCTCTTTCTTACGATCATCGAATTGTAGATGGAAAAGAGGCTGTTAGTTTCCTTGCTGCAGTAAAAGAATTGTTGGAAGATCCGAACTCTCTATTATTAGAAGGATAGACCAAAATCCTAATATTTGCTTATTATCCAAAGCAGACCGTTTTACGGTCTGTTTTTTTTGTGCAAACAGAAACCAATAAATATAAATATGTCTAAATGTTAACAAAACAAAACTAAACAAATGATATTTGTGGCAATATTGTTAATCAAACAAAAATGAAACAACAATAATTTCTGTGTTTATATTGATTTTGTGTTGGTAATCGAGTTAAGATAATAATGTAAAGATGATACATCATTATTAATTTGACATATAAGAATGAAATTTTAAAAAATAAGGAGAGATTTACCATGAGTATGACAATGATTAAAGATGCGATATATTCAGCACCATTCTTACAAGAAATATTGGAAACGACCTCTAATTTATACCGTTTAGGCTGGGATGAACGGAATGGCGGCAATATTAGTTATTTATTAAATGAATACGAAGTTCTTCCGTTTTTAAATGTTAATGAAGTTAAAAGAACCGTGCCAATGAACTTTGATGCTTCTGCACATGCTGGACGATATTTCATCGTAACGGGTTCTGGAAAATATTTTAAGAATGTAAAAAGGGATCCAGCCAATAACTTAGGCCTCATTCGTATTTCAGCTGACGGTAAAAGATATGAAATTCTTTGGGGATTTGAAGATGGCGGGGTTGCAACAAGTGAATTACCAACACATCTTATGAACCATATGAAACGCTTAGCCGTTGATAAAAACCATCGAGTAATTATGCACTGCCACGCAACAAACCTAATTGCCATGACTTTTACACATAGTTTAAAGGAAGAAGATTTTACAAAAACCCTATGGGAAATGTGCACTGAATGTCTGGTTGTTTTCCCTGAAGGTGTGGGGATTATACCGTGGATTGTTCCAGGCACAACTGCTATTGGTGAAGCAACTGCAGAGAAAATGGAAGATGTTCGCCTTGTACTTTGGCCGCACCATGGAATCTTCGGCGCTGGTACCACATTAGATGAAACCTTTGGTCTGATTGAAACGGCTGAAAAAGCTGCTGAAGTATATACAATTGTTTGTACCCAAGGTGGAAAAAAGCAAACCATAACCGATGCGCAGCTTCAGGAGCTTGCAGACGCGTTTGGTGTTAATCCGCGAAAAGGGATATTAAATCTGTGACAGAAAAGAATCATGTTATTTAAATGAGGGGACATTTTCAAGTCCCTTCATTTACAAATAAAAATGTGAAGTAGTGAACAAACTAAAGGAGGAAGTAGAATGAGTGTTTATTACGTTCCAAGTACAAATTTGTTTGGTAGTGGCTGTTTAAAGGAATTAGCTCCATTGGTAAATGAACTTGGATTTAGAAAAGCAATGGTAGTTACAGACAAATTTTTAAACCAAACAGGTGTAGCCGGAAAAATTCTTGCTGAATTAGATTCTATTAATCTGGAATACATCGTATATGATGATGTTAAGCCTAATCCAACCATTGAAAATGTTTATGCTGGTGTTGATGTATTTAAAACCAATGAATGTGATGTTCTTGTATCTGTAGGGGGAGGATCACCTCAGGATACTGCTAAAGCAGTTGGGTTATATGTTACCAATGGTGGAGACCTTCGTGATTACGAGGGCGTAGGAAAAACGAAAAATAAATCAATCCCAATTATTGCCGTTAACACCACTGCAGGTACTTCTAGTGAATTCACTATCAACTACGTAATAACCGATAAAGAACGTGAAGTGAAAATGGTAATGGTAGACAAAAATAGCTTAGTAACCATCGCTGTTAATGACCCAGAATTAATGGTCGATAAACCAGCGGGTTTAACAGCAGCAACAGGAATGGACGCTTTAACACATGCCATTGAAGCGATTGTTACTCCAGGTGCCTATGCTGTTACTGATGCTACTGCCTTAGCAGCAGTAGAAATCATCTTTAATTACCTGCCACGTGCGGTTAAAAACGGTCATGATATTGAAGCCCGTGAACAAATGACATACGTGATGTTTTTAGGTGGAATTGCCTTTAACAATGCTGGTCTGGGTTTTGTTCATGCAATGGCTCACCAGCTTGGCGGAGTGTATGATTTGCCGCATGGTGTTTGTAATGCAATGCTTCTTCCAATTGTGGAAAGAGAAAATGCAAAACGCGATCCTCGGAAATTCCGCGCCATTGCGAAAGCTGCTGGACTTAATGTGGATGAAAAATCAGATGAGCAATGTGCAGAAGAGGTAATTGAAGCGATTAAAGCTCTATCAAAAGAAGTAGGTATTCCTAGTAAACTGGCAGAGTTAGGGGTAAATGAAGTAGATTTGGAAAAGTTGGCCGTTAACTCACTTAACGACGCGTGTGCACCGGGAAATCCATTCCAGCCTACTAAAGAAGAAGTTATTGAGATGTTTAAGGAGATATTATAGTTTAAAGCTTTGACCTCTATGAAAATTCTGACAAAGTAAGCCATAAATAAACTATGTTATAATCTAAGAGACCCAGGAACTTCCACGGTCTCTTCCTATTTTTGAAAAGGGTTTTTACATGTGAGGTGTTTAACATAATAGCTAAATGGAGACTATTATTTTGGTTTCTCATCGTATTTCTTGTAAGCGGTTGCGGAAACTCGGAAAAGTATAAAATCATCTATAATGGAGAAGAAAAGGAAAATCAACAATATCAAACTAGTAAAAATGTAGATTTTACAATTGCTATTGTAACAAAGGTTAGTGGTATTCCGTATTTTAATGCGGTAGAGGAAGGTGCTCTTGAGGCGGGGGAAAATTTAAATGTGAATGTTATTTTCACTGGTCCCCCCATCGCTGACTGGAAACAGCAAATGAACATTATTGAAGACTTCATCCAAAAGGATGTGGACCTTATTGCTGTTTCAGCAAATGACCCTGAAAAGTTAGGAACAGTTTTACAAAGGGCTAAAAGAAACGGAATAAAGGTCATAACTTGGGATTCCGATACAAATCCCGAATACCGGGAACTGTTTATTAATATGGTGGACCCTGAGAAACTAGGCCGTCATTTAATGGATAACTTGGCAGCAAAAATGGGTGAAAAAGGGGATTATGCGATCATGACAGGCTCTCATGATGCTGCTAATCTATCCGAGTGGATAAACTGGATCATGGAGCAGCAGAAAGAAGTCTATCCGGAAATGAACTTAATAGAAGTGGTCGAAACAGATGATAACCCTCAAAAATCATACATGGAGGCCCAAAGACTACTCAAAAGTTACCCTGATTTAAAGGGGATATTAGGGAGTTCCTCCGTAGGGCCGCCAGCCGCGGCTCAGGCTGTAAAGGATACTGAGAAAGTAGGGCAAGTCACAGTAACAGGGCTTTCTACCCCGAACTTAATGAGATCGTATTTAAAGGATGATTCAGCACAAATTGTCACCTTATGGAGCCCAAAAAAGCTTGGGTATTTAACGGTTAGCTTAGCTAAGGAACTATTGAATGACAATTGGCCAAAAGATGGGCAGCACATTAAAAATATCGGAAATATCAAACTTAAAGAGGATACGGTTATAATGGGGCTGCCGATTGATTTTACAAGGGAGAATATTGATCAATATGATTTTTAAGAGTATTAGGAATGGAAAATTAAACAACACCCGTTTGTCAACAAAGCTCATTATCACCTATTTTTTATTAACGGTTGTTCCTATGGGGCTCTTAAGTATTTTAGCTTATTATGAATATGCCAAATCAATTGAAAACCAAGTTGGAGAGTATATCCCTAAACTTTTAAAGCAAGCGAATCATAACATTGAGAATAACTTGGACGAATTAGAAAATTTGCCCGAATTAATTTATAGTTCGTCTGATGTAATGGCTGTGCTAAGAGACGATACATTGAAAAATCAATCACAATCACAGCAGGATAAATTTGTCGTGGAAAGCTTTTTAACCAATACCTATCTTGATAATAGTAATGAAATTCTAGGAGCTTTTCTATTGTCAAAAAATCGTTCCTTTGTTAGCACTCGAATTCCATACAATGGATTTAATCTAGAAAATTCATCTCTGCCATATGGGGAGGAACATGCCCTTGGCGAAACAATGGAAATCCTGCTGCCAAACCAAGCAAGCTTAAAGTTTGAAGGGAATCCACCTTATTTATTAGTTATGAAACAAATTACAGACTTTGATAATAGAAAGTCCCTGGGAACGATCTTCTTGGCTGTAAAGCTATCTTTTGTTGAAAAAATACTATCCGATTTGGAAGAGGAAGATAATGCCACGATGTGGGTAATGAATGAGGATGGTAAGGTTATTTTTCACACAAATCCATTAAAAATTGGTTCGATCTTCACTGAGTTAAAAGAATATCCATTGGTAAATGGTAGTTTCCAAACGATGGAACAATCGGAAAATACACTTATTAGTATTAATCGATCACCCATTCATAATTGGATTCTTGTGCATAGCATTCCATTAAAATACTTAACAAAGGACACAGATGTTGTCAAAAATGTAACCGTTTTCGCTTTTCTTATTCTTGTTTTAATCACTACTGCTATCTCATTCTTTCTTGCATGGAGCGTAACAAAGCCGATTAAAAAACTTGGTCACATTATGCAGGAGGTTGAAGAGGGAAATTTAAATGTTAGCATTCCTATCCAATCAAGGGATGAAGTTGGGATATTAGCACATAGTTTTGATTCGATGATTACAAAAATTAGAGAATTAATTCGTAAGAACTATTCGATTGAACTTAGACAAAAAGACGCTGAATTATATGCACTGCAATCTCAAATTAATCCGCACTTTATGTATAATACATTGCAAACCATTAGCATGGCTGTGGAAGAGGGAGAATCGAAGACGGTCGTAGAAATGGTCACCATTCTTGGTAGAATGCTTCGTTATTCATTAAGTAACAAAGATCGCCTTGTGCCATTATCAAATGAAATTTCTCATATTGAAGACTTCTTGAAAATCCAAAAATTTAGGTTTGAAGAAAGACTTTCCTTTGATATACAGGTTCAACCAGATAGAGAAATTTACTATACACCGAAATTTATTTTACAGCCGATTGTGGAAAACTCAATAAAATATGGCTTAGAAAAACGGAAGGGTTTAAGGATTGAAATTCTTGTTCAGGAATTAATTACGGAGCTTGGAAATCATGACCTGTTATTTGTTATTCGTGATAATGGACCAGGTATTAATAAAGATAGGTTGGAAGAAATAAACCTGGATTTGCATACAGATCCAATAGGAGAAAGGGAATCTGGCTTTGGCATTTTAAATGTTCATTCCCGGGTTAAAATGATGTTTGGGAGTAACTATGAATTAAAGATTACAAGTATGGAAGAAAAGGGAACAGAAGTCACGATTCAAATACCAACGATTAAAAAGAGTGAAGTAACACAATTCCTTGGAAGGGGGGAGACGGGAACCTATGAAGAAGCAAATTAAAACCATTATCGTTGATGACGAATCAAGGATTCGGAGAGGAATTGAACGAATGGTACGTTCATGTGGAGACGAATGGGAAATCATTCGGACCTTTTCTGATGGACGAGAAGCGTATGATACAATCATAAATGAGTCTCTCTCTTTTGATCTTCTTATTTCCGATATTAGAATGCCAGAAATGGATGGATTAATCTTAAATAAGGATTTAAAAAAACACCATTCGTTTCTTACTATTTTTATTAGTGGCTACGACGACTTTACCTATCTACAAACTGCGCTTAAGGACGGTGCAGTGAATTATATCCTAAAACCCATTGACGTGGAGCAATTTCAAACCCAACTAAATGAGGTCAAACAAAAGATATTTATTGATTTTCAAGAAAAAAAAGAATGGCAGAAGCTGCAAGAAAAGGCTGCCGAATTGGATTATACGAAACAGATACAATTCCTAAGTGAATTGAGTTGGAATAAAGAGAAAGATATTTCATATCTGGACTGGACACGCCAATTTCCAAGTGGTACTTATCAATTACTGTATATCAGCCTTGACAATATCTTTTCTAAGACAAAAGAATTCTCCTCTGAAGAATGGAAAACTTGGATATTTGCGGTTGAAAATATTATCGAAGAGTTATTATGGGAAAAGTATTTTGAGGAGAATAGGAATAAATGGTGGTGGCGTGGAGGTAAATTCAAATATTGGATATTACTTAATCATGATGCTGGAGGAGAATCTCTGGCTGCCAATGAAACAGAAAAATTCTCAGAAGACTTGAGGTCCTCTGTCCAAAAATTTACCCCGTTTACCATTACAGTGGCCATTGGAAATGGATTCACCGATCTCTCTGTTTTTAGTGATATGAAAAATCAATTACAAACCTTACAGCATTTTCGGATGATTCAAGGGGGAAATAAAATCTTTCAATCACACATGATGGAAGGCATTATGGATCAAAAATCGAGAGGAATTACAAGCTCAGTCCTAAAATTTACTGAACAAATAGTAAACGCCTTAGAACGTGGAAAAAGGGAGGAGCTTCTTATTTCATTACAAAGCTTTTTTCGTGAAATGGAGGCTGCTACTTCTCCTATCGAGATAAATGAAGCCGTTCATTATTTAATCATCCGGATCGTTCATAACTGGATTGAAAACAAGGGATATAGTGATGATCCTGATTTGTTAACGGAGGCTCTAAAAATAACAGAGAACGCATCAAATTTAATCCAGTTAAAAGACAGTATCAAACTCTGGGTGTTAAAGGTGATGGAAAAGATCTCATTATTAAGGGTTAAACATCAAAACCCAATACAAGTCGCAAAAGATTGGATCAAAAGCAATCTTCATGAAAATATCACGATTAAAAAGATTGCCCAGCAGGTTTACATGAATCCAAATTATTTTTGCGATTATTTCAAAAATCAAACAGGTGAGACCATTCTAGATTATGTCACGACCATAAGACTAGAAAAAGCGAAGGAATTATTAGAGAAGACAGATTTAAAAATTTATGATATTTCACTATTAGTTGGCTATCAGGATACTAAATATTTTAGCCGATTATTTAAACAGTGGATTGGACAAACCCCATCACAATTTAGAGACGAACTTCACCATTTTTTATAGGAAGAGTTTTAGAGACAAGGAGATTCCTTGTCTCTTTTTTGTAATCCCTTCCATAGTTCTGAATATTTTCACCCTTAACTGAATTTTGTCTCCTACAACCCAGAAGTTAGGTCCGGTATATTTTAACTATAAGTTGAAAACGATTACAGGATTTATCTATTACATTGAAAGGGAGAGTTTTTAATGGCAAAAATCGGCAGTAAAAAGACAACCGGTATGAAAGCAACCCTGTCAGTAGCAATGGCAAATTATATTGAGGCTGGATCGATTGTGGCTGGAGCTGGGGGATTATCACTTTGGGTGGAATACCTCAATTTGGATGATATTAAAATTGGTTTATTAGGTGCAGTAAGTGCCAATGCATTTGGTGCTGCAGTGGGTGCGATAATCGGCGGGTATTTATGTGATAAATTAGGGCGTAAATTTATTTACACGTATGATTTGCTTATTTACATGCTGGGTATGATTTTAATTATTTTTTCTTTTAATTTCCCAATGTTACTAGTAGGTTATATTATTACAGGATTAGCCGTTGGGGCAGGGGTTCCAGCTTCATGGACGTATATAGCAGAAGAGGCGCCGCATAAAAAACGGGCAGCCCATACCGGAATGGCTCAGTTGGCCTGGTCATTTGGTCCTGTAATAGCTCTATTACTATCTGTAGTGTTGGCACCGCTTGGCCTTTTAGGAAGCAGAATTATCTTCGGACATTTACTCGTTATTGCCTTTATCACTTGGTATATTAGACAAGGTCTTTCAGAATCCTCCATCTGGAAGGAAGAAAAAGAAAAACAAAAGAAACAGAAAACATCAACTACTACGAATGCAATTAAAGAATTATTTAGCTTAAAAGTGAATCGCAAGGCGTTGTTTCTTTTACTGGGAGTTTATTTATTCTGGAATTTAACAGCTGGAGCAATGGGATTCTTCATGCCGTATATTTATGAAACAGTAGGTGGATTATCCGCAAGTAAAGCGAATTTACTTCAATCTGTACTATGGATATTCACTGTACTTACAACCTATTTTGTGTTTATTAAATTAGCGGACAAATTTAGCCGAAAAGCCATCTATGCTGCATCTGCGATAATGGGTATAGCTGCTTGGATGTTATTAGTATTCGCTCCAATGACAACCCCAGTATTGTTACTATTCGTTTTCTTATGGGGGGCGTCAGCAGGTTTTGGTGCACAAGCATTTTACGGACTTTGGGCTAGTGAGTTGTTCCCAACTAGATACCGCGCACAAGCACAAGGGGTCATGTTCTTTATTGCAAGGATTGGTGTAGGTCTATGGACGGCAGTGATGCCAACCATTATTACGCAGCTCGGCTTTAGCGTAGCTGGTGGAATTATGATTGCGTTCCTAGTAGTGGCTGCGTTAATTGGGACCCTTGGTGCACCGGATACACAAGGAAAAACTCTTCAAGAAATTGAAAAAGAACGATATGGTGACCAGAGTAACGGTTCAACAAGTAAAAAAGCCATTTAGATTGAAAATAACCAAATCAAAGGAGTTATCGACATGAGCTCAAATCGAGCAGGAGAAACACATTGGATTATACCTGATGCTTACATTCCTCCTGAAAGTACTGGCGACCTTATCAGCCATGAATCTATTTGTGTATTAAATTGTAATAATGAGAACGTTAATCTAGTCATTACTATTTACTTTGAAGATCGCCCTCCTTTGGAAAATATCCTCGTAGAGGTAGCAGGGAGACGTACGAAGCATATTCGAACAAGCTCACTTGAGAAGTATGATGAACATATTCCATTAGGTGTTCCATATGCAATCGAAATTAGCAGTGACCTTCCAATAGTTGTACAATACAGTCGTTTAGACACAACACAAGCAGAATTAGCATTAATGTCAACGATGGCATTTCCTTTAAAATGAGGTAAAATAGGTGTGGTCCTGAATAGGACCACATTTTTTTGTTGGCAGAATGGAAATATGATATGATTTTGTCCATGATAGAAAGAATCTAGAAAATGGTGAGTGCATGAATCGGGATGTTTTAGAGGAGCTTTTACAGATAAACGATGAAGAGAGGATTATTCTTGAACAACAAACGAAAGTAAGTAAAGAACTATATACAAGTAAGACGAATTTTATTATTGAGAGTGAGAAATTCTTAAGTAAAGATAAGATGATCATGGTTCGGAAGCATACAAGGTTTGTGGATTTCCCTTTACATAAACATGATTACATTGAGGTCAATTACGTGTATAATGGGGAATTGCAGCAGACGGTTGGGGGAAGGCAGATTACTTTGAAAAAAGGTGAACTGCTGCTGTTAAACCAGCATATTGAACATGAAATTAAAGCCTGTGCGAAAGAAGACATTGTCATTAATTTCATTATTCGTCCTGCTTTCTTTGACTTTATTTTTTCCTATTTAAGTTCTGAAAATATTGTCAGTGATTTTTTACTGAGCAGTCTTTACAATAATACACAGAATGGGCAATTTCTTTATTTTAAAGTTTCTGAAGTGGAAGACATACAGGATTTAATTGGAAAAATAATACACGAGATAATGTTTCCGACTTCTTTCTCAGAGTCTGCGATCAAGCTTTATATGGGGCTTTTTATGATTGAGCTAATAAAGAATTCTGATAGGGTGGAGGGAAAAGAAGAAGCGTCCATTACTCACTATTTGGTGGTGGAATCACTTAAATATATTGAGGAACACTATAAGGAAGCCTCTTTATATGAATTGGCAGAACAATTAAAACAATCACATTATGGTCTTAGTAAAACCATAAAAAAGGCAACGTCGCGAACATTTAAAGAGCTTCTCCAAGAAAGAAGGTTGGACAAAGCAAAAGAATTATTACAAGGAAGCGATTTGCCGATTGCTTTGATTGTTGAACAGGTTGGCTATGATAACATTAGTTATTTTTACCGAATTTTTAAAGAGAAATATGGAAGAACTCCTAAAGAATTCAGAATTAATAAATGATATAATACAATAATATTTTTACATTATAAGGAGATACCACATCATGAATTTTTCTGCAAAACAAATTGTCTTTATTAGTTTTATGTTATTTTCTATGTTTTTTGGAGCAGGTAATCTAATATTTCCCCCATTCCTTGGTCAATCAGCAGGTGACCAGTTATGGGCTGCTCTTGCTGGTTTTATTGTGTCTGCTGTTGGACTGCCGATATTAGGAGTCATTGCCGTAGCTAAGGCAGGTAGTTTAAATGAGCTGAATCTTAGAGTTCATCCTATTTTTGCACTAGTTTTTCCATTTTTAATTTACATTGCAATCGGTCCTGGATTAGCGATTCCCCGGGCAGGGAGCCTCGCATTTGAAATGGGTGCAGCGCCTTTCTTACCAGTAAATTTTGTTGAAAGTCCGGTCTCGTTATTTATCTATACTATCGTCTTTTTTGGATTAGCCGCATGGTTAAGTATGTATCCTTCAAAACTGATTAGTCTTTTCGGGAAGTTATTGACACCAATCCTTTTAGCTCTGATTGCAGTTATTTTTATCAAGAGCTTAATGGATCCTATTGGTTCATTTGAATCACCGATAGGGAATTATCGTGAGAATCCTATGTTCCAAGGAATTTTAGAAGGGTATTTAACCATGGATGCCTTGGCAGCCCTGGCATTCGGAATTGTCATTGCTAACACGTTGACAGCGCAAGGCGTACTCGATTCCAAAAAGAAATCACGCTATATGATGTACGCTGGTTTTGGTGCGGGGTTATTATTAGCAGTGATTTATCTTATTTTAGGATATTTAGGAGCAACGAGTTCTTCTTTAGGACAAGCAGAGAATGGGGCCATTATTTTGTCTAACATCATGACATACCTGTTTGGACAAAGCGGAACACTCATTTTAGGAATCGTCTTTACACTGGCATGTTTCTGTGTTTCCATTGGTTTAATTACATCATGCAGTCAATTTTTTTCTACTGCGATTCCAAAAGTGAAATATAAAGTGTGGGTAATCATTTTAGCTGTACTAAGTACTGCAATTGCAAATTTAGGACTAACGCAAATCCTGCAAATTTCAGTGCCCATCCTTGGAATGATCTACCCAATTGCCATTGTACTAATTTTCTTAGGTCTATCAGATGACATAATAAAAAGAAATCCATTCATATATAGATCTGTAATCGGCTTTGTTACTCTTTTTAGTGTTTTAGACACCATTAACAAAGTATTTTTAGGTAGTAATTGGAGTGGGGCATTTGAAATTCTCCCTTATTATATTGAAGGGCTAGGGTGGCTCATCCCTGCTCTTATAGGGTTAGTCGTTGGATATATTTTAGGTTGGTTAAGAGGTCAAGCACCTGTAACAAGAACAAATCCATAGTATTGTTTAAAAAACGAGAAACCCATATATTATGAGGTTTCTCGTTTTTTTCTACAACAGTTGTTATGAAGGGGTCATGAACCCAATAAATGATAAGCGGATATAAATATGTTTTCGTTACTCAACCAAGATGGTATTATTTAGTAATCAGGTATTGATTATGAACCAATTCAATAAGGGAGGTGTAGCGGTGTCATATAAAAAGGAGAATGCTATAAATAATTTACAGCCTTACATTAACTCCCCAGAAAAGCAGCGGGCACTGTATCGACGGACCCTGGTTATCGTGGTTCTATCACAAATTTTCGGCGGTGCAGGACTGGCAGCTGGTATTACGGTTGGAGCACTCCTGGCACAAGATATGTTGGGGACAGATAGTTTTACTGGTGTTCCCACCGCATTATTCACGCTTGGTTCTGCCGGGGCGGCACTTCTAGTAGGACGGTTATCCCAGCGTTTTGGCCGCCGGTTAGGGCTGGCAGCTGGCTTTCTTGCTGGAGGAATCGGTGCAATCGGAGTAGTAGTTTCAGCCATAACAAATAATATTTTTCTACTTTTTGTCTCCCTACTAATCTATGGCTCAGGTGGCGCGACAAACTTACAGGCCCGCTATGCAGGAACCGACTTGGCGAGTCCAAAGCAGCGAGCGACAGCCATTAGTATTGCCATGGTATCAACTACCCTTGGTGCGGTTGCGGGTCCTAACTTGGTGGATGTTATGGGAGAATTTGCAACGAGAATTGGTGTCCCGGCTCTATCGGGACCGTTTATCTTAGCAGCAGCAACCTATATTTTCGCTGGTTTGGTGCTTCTAGTGTTACTACGTCCAGACCCGCTCATCGTTGCTAATGCCATTGCGAATGAGAAGAGAAACAACAAGAACACACTTATTGATAGTAATCCAAATACACTAATGTTTAACAAAAGGGGAATTGTTGCCGCAGCGACATTAATGGTGTTAACCCAATTGGTTATGGTTGCAATCATGACGATGACACCTGTACATATGGGTGAGCACGGTCATGGTTTACGTGAGGTTGGTATGATTATTGGATTCCATGTCGGCGCTATGTATCTTCCATCTCTGCTAACAGGAGTCCTTGTTGATAAGATTGGACGCCTTCATATGGCAATCGCAGCTGGTGTCACGTTACTTGGTGCGGGTGTACTGGCTGCCATGGCACCGGGTGAATCGATGACTTTACTTACTTTGGCACTCATATTGCTAGGTTTAGGCTGGAACTTCGGATTAATAAGTGGAACCGCTATTCTAGTAGATTCAACTAATACAGCCAATCGCGCGAAGATGCAAGGTACAGTAGATGTTTTGGTTGCATTATCTGGAGCTTCAGGAGGTGTACTATCTGGAGTTGTTGTTGCAAATACCAGTTACGCAACACTATCCATTGCAGGAGGAATTCTTTCACTCTGCCTAATACCGGTGTTAATATGGTCGAGTTCAAAAAGAGTAAAAGTTACTGAGTGAATTCACGAACGTTAGAGGCGGTCGAGAAGGTTTATGGTCCTGATGAACAAGTTTCCGCGGATTTAAAAAACTATTACGCAAATAGAACGAACAGATAAGTGAAGCATAGACTAATGTATCAAACTGTAAGGGTGTCATACCATGATAAGGATGAGACAAGTACAACCAATGATCGGGCAGGCGTGGACTGGGAGACATGTGGTCTTGCTTCATTGTACAACGAATAATCAACTTATTCATTTATATAAAAGCTACCACGCACCCATTGAGCCTCCTCGTGAAAACTGTGCAGAAACATTATCACAACTTCTAAGTATCGGCTATCGTATTCATGCTATTACAGCTATTTCTCCTAATCAAATTCAATACTTTTTGGTCCTTGAATAAAGTAAATTTATTTAACCAGAAAACAGCCGCTTAGTCCTAAAAAGGCGGCTGTTTTCTAATTGCCCAAATTTAGCAAAACTATATTATTAGTGCTATTTGACTAGAGTGGAAAGGATAGTCTTTTTTATCCATTCACATTAATCGTATACTTATTTATTATTATTTATATTACATACCGAGTTCGCCTGATTATCTAAATTTCAAAAATCTGAGAGCTTATTACGAGCGAAAGGTGGAAAATAGTGAACACAGATCAAGCTTATGAATTGTTAACTGATGCAGGAGTAAATGAAGAAATCAGTATTCAAACAGTTAGAAGATGGCTGCGAGAAAGAAAAATAAAATACGTGGGCACTTTTCCTCGGAATTCTGGATACATACTTGATGATACAGACCAAGCATTCAATATGTTAAAGGATGCAGGTGTTTCCGATCATATAGGTATCCAAATTGTCCGACGATGGCTTAGGGAAGGTAAGATTCAAAACGTGGGGATTGGGAGGAGTGAATACCTTCCAACTGAAACTCTATCCAAGGCGTATTTAAATAACGATACAGTTCAGGATAAGATCATTGGCCAATTAAAAGTAAAAATTAATACACAGGATGAGCTTATAAAAGGGATGGAACAACTACACAAGACATCTATCGATACTTTAATTCAACAAAGAGATAATTTAAATAAAGAAATCATCAACCTAGAGCATGAAAATAGTGACCTACAAAAGGAAACTAAGAAGTTACTAAAAGAGAATATTGAATTACGAAACCAATTGTTAAAATTAAAGGAAGAACTTTCTAAAGGAAACAAAAAAGAACCTGATAAGGTTCCAGAAACAATTCCTAATAAAATGAATAATATCCGTCTCAAATTAGGACTCTCTAAAACGGCCAGCCATAAAGAAGTTTTTTCAGGGTATAAAAAATTATTAAAAGTTACCCATCCAGATCAGGGCGGCAACGCATCAGCCTTCCATTATATTAAAACAGACTATGATTATTTTAGAAATAGTATCAAAGAATAATTGACAACTGTATGGTACACACATCTAAACGTTCTAGTGCCTAACAACAAAGTTAGGCACCTTTTTATAAAAAAGCGGCGTAGTACCCTTAGCTTTAGTTATGGGGATACTCAATCCTTATTGGTCAACATTAATAAATCCAAGTTTTCAATGTGAATACCACCAGATTCACGGAGTTCCTTTAATTGATTAATATCCAGGATTTCAATCGTCCTATTAGATAGGTCGATGATTTTTTGAGTCTTCCACTTATTAAGTATTTTATTAACTGTAATTCTTGAGGTACCTATGTAACGGGCAAATGATGTTTGATCAATGGAGAAACTGCCATTTTCATTTATTAGTTTTAATAGATAATGCGCCATTTGTTGTTCAACCGGGGAGTTTAAAAAGGCTATTATCTCTGCCAGAATTCTAAATTTATAGATTAGTGAATTGGTAAAAATACATGCTGCTTCAGGATGATTTTCACAAACTTTTTCTAACGCTTCATCAGAAAACTGATAAACAACCGTTGAACAGGTAGTTAAAGCAGAGGTTAGATAGGCTTCCTTTCTTGAGCCGTGCTCTCCGAATAACATTCCTTCTGGCACATAATTAACTGTGCGTTCTACACCTTCTTTTGAAAGGAGGGTGATTTTAATTCCTCCTTCAGATAAGAAGAAAAATCCTTTTCCTTCACATCCCTGACGGTAAACAACTGAATTTTCCTCTAACACAAGTTTATTCCCATATTGTAAATAAGGACTCCAAGCATTTCTAAGATTTTTCATGAAATCACCCTGCCTTTAATCTTTTTTAATTCATCGGGATTTTTTATGATAATCTTTTTCCCGTGAACTTCTATGATCTCATTTTCCTTCCATTGCTTTAGAATCTTATAAATGGTAATTCTTGTTAAACCTGTGCATTTTGTTAGTTCTTGCTGTGATAGAGGAACTTCATAATTCTTAAATTCATAACAAATATTCAAAAGAATCACGGACAACTGCTGTTCTGGAGTAAGTGTGTCCAAGTAAATTTTATCGGCTAGAATATGCATTTTATGGATGACCGTTCTTATAACCATGTGAAGGATTGAAGGTTGATAGGTTATTAGTTTTTGAAAATGTTCACACGAGAAATAGTAGAGTACGGTATCATTTACAGCTATAGCCGTTGTAAAATGGGGCTTTCGGTCCATAGCTTGAATTCCTAATAATTGACCAGGAATCGCAATGTTTAGCATGCGCTCTTTCCCATTGGTCGTTTTTGTCGTCACTTTTACTAATCCCTTTTGGATATAATAAAATCCTTCTCCCATTGTCCCTTGTTGGTAAATACATTTTTTTTCCTTGAAAAATTGTCTGGTCCCAAATTGCAAACACGTTTCCCAATTAATATCACTGTCAAAAAGGATTGCCACCCTATCAACTCCTAAGTGAAATTTAAGTGTTTAAGTATAAATAACATGCTCATTCGCATTGTTTGTTAACGCTTACATTTTACTTCAGATTAATAGATATGTATTGTTAAATTCACATAACAAAGGCATGAAAAAAAGTTTAATAATGTTAACCACTTAACAATAGTGTAAAAGATTAAAAATATAAAATCAATATAGGTGAATTATTTTCGAAATAATCAGCTAATTCATGGAACTTCCACCTAACTAGATATAAAGGAAGACAATCATGAAATATTGAAAAAAAGGGGGGAACCTTCAGAATATTCATCCAAGAATAAACACCAATGCCTATTGGAACAAATTCTAAAAGGAGATGGTTGGATGAACAGGGAAGTACAATCTGTCGTTACGGAAGATTTAACGAAAAAGAATATTGGATTAACTACTACTAAACTTTCTATTAAAGGTATGCCAAAAGCAACGTTTGTTGTTGTTATACTTTGCTGGTTTGCGATGCTGGCAGACGGTTATGATTTAGGAATCTATGGTGCAGTATTGCCATCCTTAATGGAATATAAAGATTGGAGTATGACTCCAGCTCAAGCAGGTGCAATAGGAAGCTATGCATTAATGGGTATGCTGATCGGTGCTATCTGTGTTGGAACAGTTACCGATATGATTGGCCGTAAAT
>JAPSKD010000425.1 GCA_031177865.1 Bacillus sp. (in: firmicutes)
TCCGTGCCTTTCCTATTTCCAAATGGGCAGGTATAGAAGAATTAACCATTATTGCCTTAAAACAATATCAACTGCACACTATAATGAATCAGTTAACCAAATTGGAGTATATTCCTCAAAACCTATTATTTTTACAAAACGGAATGAGCCACTTAAAATTACTAAAAAACCTTCCTGCGACTAATATTTTTGTTGGCTCCGTTGAACATGGGGCCAGTAAAGTTAATACATATACGGTTTCTCACAATGGCAAAGGGGCTATTAATGTTGCGCTATTTAAAGGTGGTGACAAAAGAATAAAGGAGTTAGCTGAGGTTTGCGCTTCTATTCATTTTCCCATTACCCTGAAAGACGATTATTATACTATGCTGATAAATAAATTAATTGCAAATGCCGTCATCAATCCTTTAACGGCAATTCTTCAAGTCAAAAATGGCGAGTTAATTACTAACACCTTCTATTTTGCTGCTGTAAAAAAACTATTTCTAGAAATCTCTTTTATACTAAATCTAGAAAATCCTATTAAAAGATTTAGAGATGTGGTAAGAATTTGTAAAAAAACAGGCAATAACAGGTCATCTATGCTCAAAGACTTGGAGGCAGGGAGAAGGACTGAAATCGACGCAATACTCGGCTTTTTAATAGAGGAAGCTCAGGTTCAACAAAAAACAGCAACGAACATTGAAACCTATTATTATTTAATTAAAGGGAAAGAAAAGAATCGGAGGGGAGTTAATTGAATTCATTTATCTCATCAATCATTACCATTTTCTTAACCGTACCTCTTCTCGGTTTTTTCATTATTTATGTATTAAATAAGTTGATCACAAAGAACGCTCGAAAGTCTTTTCATAAAGCATTGGACTACTCCACGATTCTATTTATCGTGGCCGTTCATTTTTTGTTAATAACCATTTGGGGCAAATCTTTTTTTGGTCTAATTCTGCTAATCTTACTTGTCATTGCAATGATATTCGTGGTAATACATTGGAATCTAAAAGGAGAAATTATATTTACTAAGGTTTTTAAAGGGTTTTGGCGATTTAATTTTCTTATCTTCTTTTTAGCCTATATCTCCCTAACTGTATTTGGCATACTGCGGAGTGCAGTAACTTTTACATTTTCTTAAGCAAAGGTTTTTTTTATTACGGTGGATGATGCTATACTCATATGGAATGAATATGGTTGATCAGAAAGGAAGTACTTAAATGGAGATTTTAAATCTCTCATTGTCAGCAACGAATCGATTTGCTTCTAATTATTTAGAACAATCCTCTGATATTCTGCCTTTTTTTCATTATCGGTTTAATGACTTTGCCGAAGATCAGAAGAGGTTAGACGAATTAAGCAATCGACATTTTCCTCGGGGAA
Source organism: Bacillus sp. (in: firmicutes) (assembly GCA_031177865.1). Classification (GTDB taxonomy): domain Bacteria; phylum Bacillota; class Bacilli; order Bacillales; family Cytobacillaceae; genus Neobacillus. The sequence goes on from JAPSKD010000425.1 coordinate 1,372, forward strand.
AATTAGCTGGTCACATAGAGAAATTTATGGAACGTTTTCCATCATCAGAAGAAGTGAAAAATTCACTTGCAAAACTAAAACAATTGAATAGTGTAGTTGTTATTGGCGGTCAACAAGCAGGTATCCTTACAGGACCTCTTTATTCGATACATAAGATCATCTCCATTATTAAATTAGCAGAGGAAAAAGAGAAGCAGCTTGGTGTACCGGTCATTCCTGTATTCTGGATAGCTGGGGAAGACCATGATTTCCATGAAGTAAATCATGTGTTTATGCCGGTAGAGCATAGAGTAGACAAGTGGTCTTACCCTGAAAAGGTTAAACAAAAGAAAATGGTCTCAGATATCGCCCTTAATAAAGACGTTTGCCAAAAGTGGGTCATTAATGTAATTGAAAACTTCGGTGAGACCAATCATACAAAGCAGCTAATAAAATTTGCAGAAGAAACATTACGCAATTCTTCAACGTTTGTTGATTTTTTTGCGAATATTGTAATGGAGCTCTTTAAGGATTATGGATTATTAATTGTAGACTCAGGTGATCGTAATTTCCGTCTCTTGCAAACAGAGCAATTTTCTCAACAAATAGAGCAGCATAGGGAAATCACCAATTATTTACTTGAACAGCAAAGTATTATAGGTAAAAAGGGTTATCCAATCACAATTGATTCAAATGAAAAAGCAGCCAATTTGTTTTATTACAATTCAAAATCAAATGAAAGAATTTTGCTTGAATTTGATTCAGAAAAAAATACTTTTGTGGGGAAAAGTGGAGTGGTTTCCTTTACAAAAGAAGAACTGACTGAAATTGCCTATCAAGACCCGGCAAAACTAAGTAATAACGTGGTGACGCGGCCATTAATGCAAGAGTGGCTTTTCCCGACTCTGGCATTTATTGCTGGACCGGGAGAAATTTCTTATTGGGCTGAATTGAAGCTTGTTTTTGAACATTTTAAAATAAAAATGCCTCCAATTGTACCAAGGCTAAATATAACCTTGGTGGAGAGAGCCGTTGAAAGTGATATTCATGAGCTAAACTTAAAATTATCCCAAGTATTGAGCAGAGGAACTGTGGAGGAAAGAGACCAATATCTAGAGTCAATCAAGGATAAGGAGGTTTCTGAACTATTTTCTGACCTGAGATCACAGTTATTAAAGCAGTATGAACTGATTGAAATGAAAACCAACCAGCTTGATAGAAGTCTGCTGCCGCTAATAAAGAAAAATGAAACCTATTTATTAAAGCAGATTGGATTTATGGAAGGAAAGCTGGAGGAATCCGTTAAATCAAAGTTCAATGTCATTCTAAGTAAGTTTAACCGTATTGATATGTCATTGCGGCCGGATGGTTTTCCACAAGAGCGGGTTTGGAACATTTTCTATTATATAAATCAGTATGGGATGAATTTTATTACAGAAATAATGGAGCTTGAATTTGAATTTGATGGCTCCCATAAGGTAATAAAGCTTTAAAGGAACTTCACTTGGGGTGAAGTTTTTTTATTGAGGAACTTCACCGGGGGTGAAGTTTTTTTATTGAGGAACTTCACCGGGGGTGAAGTTCCTTTTTTTTTTGAAGAAATTTACTGCATAAAAAAGGATTTAGAGAAGCTAGAAAAGAATAATTAAAAAATAGGTGGAGGAAAGTGGGGGAATGTGGTACATTTTAAATAGAAAGTGGGGGTACCGGGTATGTTTATGGGTGAATACCATCATAGCATTGATAATAAGGGCCGGATGATTGTGCCTTCCAAATTCCGCGAAGAGCTTGGAGAAATGTTTATCATCACACGCGGTTTGGATCAATGTCTGTTTGGTTACCCATTAAGAGAGTGGGCGCTTATCGAAGACAAACTTAAGGGTCTGCCCCTGACAAAAAAAGACGCCCGTGCATTTACCCGATTCTTCTTTTCTGGTGCGACAGAGAGTGAACTTGATAAACAAGGAAGAATTAATATTCCAGCACCATTACTTCAGTATGCAAAACTAGAAAAAGAATGTGTAGTTTTAGGAGTATCCAATCGAATTGAAATTTGGAGCAAACAGATTTGGGAAGACTACTTTTCAGAGTCTGAAGAATCTTTTGCTGAAATTGCAGAAAATATGATTGGTTTTGATATATAATGGACAAGTTATTCTATTATAGCTCCGTTTTATATCGTTGGATTGGAAAAGGTGATAATGATGTTTGAACATACAACTGTGTTACTAGATGAAGCTGTTAACGGATTGAATATTAAAGCAGACGGCATTTATGTTGATTGTACTTTAGGCGGGGCTGGACACAGTTCCTTGATACTATCAAAACTTACTGATAACGGAAAATTGTTTGCCTTCGACCAAGACGAAGTAGCTATTGCCAATGCAAA
>JAPSKD010000068.1 GCA_031177865.1 Bacillus sp. (in: firmicutes)
GGCTTTTAATGTGTCAAGCGTTCCATCTTGTTTGACTGCCGACCAAAAGTCTGCTTTTTCCTTAGTTATGCCAGCATAGTCTGTGTAGTCGCTCTTAAGCTCAATTCCAATACCTAAAACGGTAAAGCTATCTTTTTCTTCTAAAGTATAATCTGCCATATTTAAAACCTTCCTTTTTTCAAAATTAACCAAATGATTTGTCTTTTCACTTGATGGGTTTATAATAGCCTTAAATCGTGTCAAAAAATGATACTGTTTAGGAGGGCCCGATGAAAAAAGTTGAACGGATTAATATCATCATGCGGTATATCAACAACCGCTCCCACTTTACAATTCGGGACCAACCCGAATAATCCTGACTTGCTTGATCTGTCAGACCTCCCACGTCCCATGTTAGAAAAACTCATCCAAATCCTTCTTTTGGATCGATATTTATTGATTACCATTAAAGAAGAGAAGGGAGTAAAGACTAATCCCATTTATTACACCTTTATCGTGAAAAAAGCCTGTGGCTGATTGAAGGCTTTGACTTAAAAGAAGAAAAGAAGCAGATTTTTCATGTCGACACTCTCACCAATGTTAAATCCTACCCAACGAATAAACGATTGAGTAAGAGTAAGATTTTAGAAAAACTAAGTAAGCAGGAAGAAGTAATCAACCTTTACCTTGATCTTGGTCCTAAAGCTAAAGCAATTGCCCAGTTTAAAAAATATCATCCTTTAAAATTATCAATGTCCTATACGAATCTTTACCAATCCACAGCCATTATAAAGACTTTTATCAATGTTAATAATCCCGAAGAATTGACTGAAATAACAAATTGGCTGCTTTTCCTAGGCGGGGATATTAAGGTCAAGGAAATGCCAGAAGAAGTTTTAGAAGCTTTAAAAAACAAATTATACTTATTCTGCCAGTAGTAGTATCTATAGTTTAAAGGAACTGTATTATAAACAAGAAAACCCGCTCCAAATATACAGCGGGTTTTGCATTTTATATGCCAGTTAAAGCAGAAATATTGAATTAACTATCTAATTACTGCCTACCATATATCTCCGCGTTCTTGTTTCAAGGCCTTCATCTTTTCAACCCATTCATCGACTTGCTGCCGAATTTCCTTGCTTTTGGCATCGGCTTTTTCTCGATTTTCCTTAGCCATGGAAATATAGACTTCTTTTATGGCTTCACTTCGTTCCATTGCCCAATCTCTTAGTTCTGTTTGCTGTTCATCGGTAATCCAATTATTTTCACCCATTATGGTAATGGCATCACTTAACCGATGTGACTCGCGTCTGCCAATAGTCCATAGCTGTAATGGATACTGTTCCCCAATTTTGTACTCATCACCCAACTCCCAGCCATCAGGTGCCATGGTAAAGGCCCAGGAAAGATCAAGTGTGGAGGGAAGCCATTCATATTGGATCGTGTTTTTCAATTCTTCTGGACTGTCAGCCTTAAAGTACTCACCGTTTCCTGCCTCGGCAACAGCTTTCAATTGATCTTCTGTATCGCCATCGACATCAAAGCCGATGATGTTGACGGTATTGCTGCTGTTTTTTGCAGCCAAGTCTCTACTTGCCTGAATAGGGTCACCGCCACAGGTTTCAGCTCCGTCACTGACTATATAAATGGTGGTTCCTTCCAAATAATTGCTGCTCATTTCTGCCGCTTTTTGAATGGCACCAGCTAGTGGTGTCCATCCTTTACTTTCAAATGAGTCAACTGCCGTCTGGAAATCTTGCTTTGAGTACTTACCCATTGGATAAAGCTCCTCAATCGCCGAGCATGATTCGAACATATCCTCATCACTTTCAGAGCCCTTATGGCCATAAACGACGAGAGAAACCTCGCTTGATTGCCCGATGGTTTGCGCAAAGCTTTTAATTGCATCCTTGGCAATGTCCATCTTTACTCTGCCATCTGACTGCAGCAGCATGCTGGAGCTGGCATCGAGTAAAATAATCGCCTTTTTCGCAGCGGCCACTTCTTCGTCACCCTCGGACCTTGTCGGATCCGGCAGGTATGGTTCTTCAAACTGTGGTTGATAGGCATTGCTGCTTTCAATGACCTGCTTATAGTGGGGGCTGGCAAGCAGAGCCAGTAATCCTTTTTTTATTGTGTCCAAATCATTCGAGTCTTTTGTCAATTGTTCTAGCTGTGATGGTAATTGGCTTTTAATAGTAGGGTCCATTTCTGGGATATCGTTGCCAATATCTTTACTATCTTCTTCATATAAGAAATCTGCCATTAAAGTCCCAGGTGGCAAGCTCATTAAAGTTTCCTCAGAAACTGCTAAAATTATTTTCTCAACTTCTTTTAACCTATTTTCCTGCTTATCTTCCTTTTCTATGTCTTGCTTCACATCAGGTTTGGTAGTCGCATTTTCTTTTTCATTACTGCATGCTGATAGGACAAAAAAAATGAGCAGCAATAACAAAAATCTATGTCGTTTCACACATATCCTCCTCTTGCTCGTACAAAATTATGTATTTGTTGGTAAAAAACATTCCCATAAAGTTTAACATGAAGATACTTCCCCTTAATGAGTCATTGGTAATAGTAAATTTATAGTGAACAGCCCAAAAAATGTAATGTGTAATAATCCTAGCATAAAAAGAATAGTGTGATATAATTACATGTGTTTTTTATAAGCATGTTTAGCAACTACGATAAAACAAAAACTAGGAGAAAACCTATGGAACGTGAACATACAAAAGGGATTTACTATACTGCCGGTGCGTATATATTTTGGGGAGTTTTACCCATCTACTGGAAATTTATAGATCAAGTTTCAGCGCTTGAAATTTTAGCACATCGAGTCATTTGGTCGTTTATTTTCGTTTTACTGATCGTAGGTTTTTTGAAACGGAAACTATTAAAAAACTTTTTCCAAGTTCAAATGAAACAGAAAAAAACATGGCTTGGTCTTTTACTTGCTTCTCTATTAATTAGTATTAACTGGTTCGTTTATATATTTGCTGTGAATGCAAACCACATCGTGGAGGCGAGCTTAGGCTACTTTATCAATCCGCTTGTTGCCGTATTGTTAGGGGTTTTTGTATTAGGTGAAAAGATGAATAGGTGGCAGGCGATCTCATTTGTGGTGGCCGGAGTTGGTGTTGTCTATATGACGCTAACGCTTGGTACTTTCCCATGGATTGCGCTAATTTTAGCCTTATCCTTTGGCTTTTATGGACTGTCAAAAAAACTAATAAAGGTAGATTCCATTTTAGGCTTGCTGCTGGAAACATTGTTTATTGTACCGTTTGCCTTATTGTTTTTAGCGTATTTAGGTGTAAATGGTCAGCATAGCTTCGCATCCGGGTCTATAAAGAATGATTTATTTTTACTTGGGTCAGGTATCGCAACAGCACTGCCGCTATTATGGTTTGGGATTGGGGCCCAAAAGATTCCACTTTACCTTGTGGGCTTCTTACAATATATTGCTCCGACGATTAGTTTACTGCTGGGAGTATTTATTTACGGGGAATCCTTTACGAAGGACCATGCCGTTACCTTTTCATGCATCTGGATTGCTTTAGTAATCTTTAGCATCTCCAATATTCGTCAGATGTTAAAAAAACGAAAAATCGCACCAGTAGCCACAAAGGCAAAGAGTGCTTAGTACCAATAAACACTAAGAAAGACTATTGAATTTATACCAATTCGATAGTCTTTTTTGTTCATTTTCACACGGATCTCCGATTCATAATGGCTGCACTCTCTGAATAAATTCTTATTAATTCTTTTTAAAAAAAATGATGAACGATTTTACTTATCTGGTCGTACTATCTGTAGTTGGAAATTTAATAATAAATGAATAAGTACGATGAGCGTACTGGGGAAAGAGATGGAAGTGACGATACAAGGACAATTTCCGTTAGCCGCAACCTTAACGATCCTAGAAGGAGTAATAGAAAAATACCCTTTGATTGTTCTGGTCCACGGAAGTGGTCCTATAGATCGAGATTCGATTGCCAAAGGAATGCGGATGAATATTTTTAAAGAATTAAGCGACTTAGTTGTGGCAGAAGGATTTGCGAGTATACGTAATGATAAAAGGGGCGTAGGTGCAAGTAAAGGGGACTATTTTGAAATGGGAGTGCACGATTTAATCAACGATGCACAGGCTTTGCTAAACAGCACCCAAACATAGACTTTAGAGAATGTGATTTTACTAGGACACAGTGAAGGAAGTATCATCGCACCATTCGTGTATGAAAAAGTACCAGTAGACGGGTTGATACTTCTTGCAGGCACAGCTGAACCTTTAGCAGAAACCATGACTTGGCAGCGTGAAGAAATGATGAAGGACGTTAGATCTGTAAAAGGGTTTCAAGGATGGTTAATTCGATTATTAAAGGTAGATGTAAAAATCACAAAAATGAATGACGATTTAACTAATGCCATGCTAGCATCGGATGAGCCGGTTATATAGCATAAAGGGAAAAAAATAAACGCAAAATGGAATTGAGAGCATATGCAATTTGACGTATCCAAACCGTTACAGAAAGTCACTTGTCCTGTTCTTGCTATTACGGGTACAAAGGATGTAAACGTAAAGGTTAGCGATTACAAGATGAACAATTTTTGAGTGTCACAGGCGAAACACAGATTGAATTAAAAATTTTTATAGACATAGACGGCACAATCTTAAATCATCAAAATCAGGCAAATAAGTCATTCTGGAAATAGACAAGAGCAGGAACCTTACTTAGGTATCCTGCTCTTATTTGTTAAGAAACGAAAATGTCTCTTTTCGTTCTATTTTTTTCTTCCATAAAAAGTTATACTTCGGCATTTAGGATAGCTCAGTTTCCGGTTTCACCCAAAGCTGAGACCAGCTCTCTATTTCTCGTAAGACCGTTTCTAGCGAACGACCTTTTTCGGTTAATGAATATTCAATAATGACTGGTGTTTCGGGGATAACCTCACGTTTTACTACTCCTTGGTGCTCTAAATCCTTTAAGCGATCAGATAATACTTTACCACTAATGCCAATAGCAGACTGAATTTCAGTAAACCGTTGCGAACCAGATAATAGCTGATAAATAACTAATGCACTCCATCTTTGACTGAGTAGGGAGATGGCTTTTTCAAATTTTGGACATATAGTAGGTTGTTTCATACTACATTACACCTCTCTTATTTATAGTATACCACAAAATGTCATTCGTTAACAAAAGTAAATCTAGTTACTTGACAATATATAATAACATTAATATACTTACTTACATAAAGTAACTAACTGACATTTGTTTTTAGCTGACAAATTACGAACTTCTTAAATCAAATGTTTTTCAATCATATGAGATATGACTCTAGGAGGGATATCATGGGATTTCACACAAAACCAACTACTTTTGTGGGGCATGTCAAAATTAAGGTAGAAAATTTAGCGCGTTCATTAAAATTTTATCAAGATGTTCTTGGTTTCGATATTTTAGAACAATCACTTTCAACAGTAAAACTAACAAGTGATGGAAAAACAAGCATTTTATCACTTGAACAACCTGACAATGTCATTCCAAAACAGGGGAGAACAACTGGCTTATATCATTTCGCTATCTTACTACAAAAGAGATCGGATTTAGCCAATATTGTGATTCACTTAGTGAACAAGGGGATAAAATTTGGGTCTTCAGATCACCTTGTAAGTGAGGCATTGTATTTAAATGATCCAGATGGAAACGGTATTGAAATTTATATCGATCGGGAATCATCTGAATGGAGCTGGAAAGGCGAAGAAGTGGCAATGACCTTGGATCCACTAGATTTTGAAAATCTATTGGCTACTGTTAAACCAGGTGAGAAGTGGCTGGGAATGCCAGTAGGAACGGTAATGGGTCATATTCATTTACATGTTTCTGAATTAAGGAAGACAGAAGAATTTTATGTAAAAGGACTTGGATTTGATGTGGTCAATCGATATGGTGGGCAGGCACTATTTCTTTCCGCTGGAAAGTACCACCATCATATTGGGGTTAATACATGGAATGGGGTAGGGGCACCAATTCCTTCCAGAAATAGTGTAGGTTTAGAATCTTTTACACTCATTTTGCCTAATGAAGAAGCACGTAATCAAGTAGTATTAAATTTGAAAAAGATTGGTGCGAATGTTATGGAAATAAACCATTCTTTTATAACTCATGACCCTTCTGGAAACCAAGTCGAGTTAGCAGTTTAAGATAAGGAGGACTCCGAGTGTCTACTAGTAATCAAAACGGCATTGAAATAGGAATCTATACACTTGCTGATATCGGTCCGGATCCCTTGACGAGCAAAACGATAACACCCAAGCAACGAATGAATGAAATGATTCAAGCAGCAAAGCTAGCGGATGAAGCTGGTCTAGATGTTTTTGGGGTAGGGGAACATCATCGGTTGGATTATGCTTCCTCATCTCCTGCAATCATTTTAGCTGCTATTGCACAAGCAACGAATCGAATTAAACTAACCAGTACTACAAGTGTGTTAAGTACGCTTGACCCAGTTCGCTTGTTCGAGGATTTTGCGACATTGGATTTGCTTTCAGATGGTCGTGCAGAAATCTTGGCTGGCCGAGGAGCATTTATAGAATCATTCCCGCTTTTTGGATACAGTACAAACGACTATGATGAGCTTTTTACCGAACATATGGAACTGGCTATTGCAACTAAATAAAAAAGAAAGAGTCACTTGGTCGGGTAATTTTCGTCCTCCTCTAAGGAATGCTGAAATTTCACCCCGACCTATACAAGAGAAAGTACCGATTTGGATTGGTGTTGGCGGGACGCCTGAGAGTGCCGTCCGTGCTGGGAGATTTGGGGTTGGAATGGCATTGGCCATTTTAGGAGGAGATCCATTGCGTTTCAAACCACTTGTGGATCTTTACCGTAAAGCGGGAATGGAAGCAGGGCATTCACCTGAAGTTTTAAAAGTGGGTGTAACAGGGCATTCTTTCATTGCTGAAACGACTCAGTAAGCCAAAGACGAGTTCTTTCCTTATTATTCAAACTATTGGTCCTATGTGAATCGCCAAAGAGGAATGAGATCAAGGATGTCAAGGGCCGACTTCGAGCATATGGCAAGTCCTAATACCGCTTTGTTCATAGGAAGTCCGCAGCAAATTGTGGAGAAGGTTCTTCATCAGCATAAACTTTTTGGTCATAAACGTTTTCTAGCTCAAGTGGATATAGGCGGGTTACCTTATCATAAAGTAGCGAAAAACATTGAATTATTAGCAACTGAGGTTGTCCCAGTAATTAAAAAGGCAACGAGTAATTAAATAATTAATTGGAGGAAATCACAATGAAGATTGCAATTGTTGGAGCAAGTGGAAAAGCAGGAAGTCTGATATTGAAAGAAGCAGTAAGCAGAGGGCATAACGTAACAGCGGTCGTAAGAGATGCTTCTAAACTTCAAGATAAAAATGTACCAGTCATTGAGAAAGATGTATTCGATTTAACAGCTGATGATTTAACAGCGTTTGATGTTGTTATCAATGCCTTTGGAGCTCCGCTTGGAGAAGAACAAGCTCATGTGGATGCGGGTCATGCGTTAATCGAGGCGTTAAAAGGAACAAAAACAAGATTATTGGTTGTCGGAGGAGCAGGAAGTCTTTTTGTCGACGAGAACAAAACAGTAAGAGTAATTGATACTCCTGAATTCCCGGATTTCGTTAAACCAACGGCTAAAGGTCAGGGAAGGAACTTGCAAGAATTACAGGATACAACTGACTTAATATGGACATTTGTTAGTCCTTCGGCTGTATTTGATGCGGAAGGAAAAAGAACAGGATCTTATCAGTTAGGGAAAGATCACCTTCTTGTTAATTCCAAAGGGGAAAGTTATATCAGCTATTCGGATTTTGCGATTGCAGTAGTAGATGAAGTTGAAAATTCTACGCATCTTAATGAAAGATTTACTGTTGTTGGCGAGAAAGAATAATATCAAAAGAGTCCTCCAGACTAATCAAGTGTCTTGGGACTCTTTTTGCTATTTTATTTTCCTTCATCTTCACGATCCATTTGATCTAAACGGGGTCTTCCTTCACGTTCAAGCTGGTCATTTAACGCTTGCCACGATTTTTCTACTTCTCGCTCATGTTGAATTTTGGAATAAATCATATCAAAATAGAATGGTTACTACCGCACTTATTATCATCGCCCAAACGTATATCATGGTTGTTGATTCCTCTCATGTGTATGATATCTTTCTAGATTTTATCATAGGTTCAGGCTTTGGTAGATTGTTTTTTTAAAATGGAGGAATTTAAAAACGTGTTAGCACAGGGTGCTCCAGATTCTAGTAGTGTTGGCGACGGAGTGTTGTTCAATGATGGAATAGGCTGCATTCGTAATGGCTTGTGCTAATGTTTCACCTTTCGCACGGATGTTATTGAAACTGACTTCAGATTCTCCGGCTGTAGAAAAAGTGAACCCGAATTCCTCCAGCCTTTTAACGATTAACATAGCATGTTCAAGGTTTTGCTCAGGTTGAAATTCAGAATCATGAATGAAAACACCCTTTTCATAATCAAACCAACGATCCCATCGATTTAACTTCCAACCAAGGATTCTCCGTGCGATTGATTCTGTTTTGTTCATCTCCATTACCCCTTTTCTAAATGTTATATAACAGTTTTATTATTATTAGTTATTATATAACACGATAAATAAAAATGACCAACATTTTTAAAAAAAATTGGATATTTTTTCTTAGAATTATTTTTTACGAGAGTAAGAGTTGGTACCTATTGGTTGAAGCGAACGTTGGAAGATAACAACATTAATGTTGAAATATTTGTCTACTATTGTAAAATTAAGAATAGTTCAAAAATCTATTAACAAAATACATATTAAAATCATTTGCTTCTTGGAGGGATGGATTTGTCTAAAGTTAAAAGTGCAATTATTGTTGGAGGTGGCATTGGAGGGCTTACGACTGCTCTTAGGCTTCAACGCGTTGGCGTGTCAGTGCGAGTCTTTGAAAGTGTGGAAAATATTACTGCTCTCGGAGTAGGGATTAATCTTCTGCCTCATGCGGTTAAAGTTTTGACGGAATTGGGTTTAGCAGATGAACTTAGTCAAACAGGTTTACCTACATCAGAACTCATCTATGTAAATAAATTTGGGAAAAATATCTGGCAGGAACCAAGGGGAGTAGAAGCTGGATACCAATGGCCGCAATACTCTATACATAGAGGACGTCTGCAAATGCTGCTGTTAAACGCTGTTAAAAAACAAGTGGGAGAAAATGCTCTATATACTGGACATCATTTAAAATCTTTTCAAATAATGGGAGGCAAGGTAACAGCTCAGTTTGAAAATCGAAAGACAGGGGAAAAGTTAGGTTCATATAGCGCAGATCTTTTGATTGCAGCTGATGGCATCCATTCAACGGTACGGAAATTCTACTATCCAGATGAAGGATTACCGAAATTCAGCGGCCGGATTTTATGGCGTGGCATGACCGAGTCTGCTCCATTTTTAACAGGTAAATCCATGATTATGGCAGGTTACCAAGACCAAAAATTTGTTGCTTACCCCATGTGTCCTGACAGTGCTGCAAAAGGGCGTTCGCTTGTTAATTGGATTGCAGAACTGTCAGTGCAGGATGAAATGCCGTCACGCGCGGACTGGAACAAGAAAATCGACAAAGAGAAATTTGCTCCCGCTTTTTCATCCTGGGATTTTGGCTGGCTTAATGTGCCTAAATTAATTGCGGAGACCGAAACTGTTTTTGAATTCCCGATGGTCGACCGTGATCCTCTGCCTCAATGGTCGTTTGACCGGGTAACATTACTTGGAGATGCAGCCCACCCGATGTATCCAATTGGATCAAATGGTGCTTCGCAGGCAATTCTCGATGCAGATGCTTTAGGACAAGCCATCCTGGGGCAGCCGGATACCGAAATGGCATTGATAGCTTACGAAGACGCGAGATTAGAACCTACATCCAAGATTGTTTTTGCAAATCGAAAAAATGGGCCAGAAGAGGTTATGCAAATTGTAGAAGAACGTGCTCCGAATGGTTTCGTAAATCTGCACGATGTTATTGCCCAGCGTGAATTAGAAGAAATAGCGAATAAGTACAAGCAAATTGCTGGTTTTGACAAAGATATTCTAAACCGAAAAGTTGGAGTTCTATAATGGTAGAACATATTGTTTTGAGGACAAAGCTTCATTGGACAACTATGGTCCCCATCCGGCACACCAGGAGATTGTCACCTATTTGAAGGAGATAGGGATGGAGGATAGTATCATCGTTGACTTTCACCTCCATTAATTTTTTTCGTTACATCCTTTATTCCAGAAACGCGTTTAAGCGGTTGTGTGGTGTTTTTTGCTAACGTAATGTAATAGCAAATAGAACAAAATGGGCTTCCTTTGGAAAGCCCCTTTACATTTTGTTTTTTAAAAGGGAAGATTAATTTATAGAAAATAAGAGGGGTGCAATCATGGCGAATTTGAAATATGAAATAAAAGAAACGATTGGAATTATATCAGAAGGTGCAAAGGGATGGAACAAGGAACTTAATCTTATTAGTTGGAATGACCGCGAGCCGAAATATGATTTACGGGACTGGGACCAAAACCATGAGAAAATGGGCAAAGGAGTTACCCTTTCTAAAGAGGAGTTAATTCAGTTAAAGAAACTATTAAATGAAATGGATTTGAATTAGGAAGGTAGGTTCTAGTGAATGAATACAACCATTGCGAAATTGAAAAAGCTGCACCAATCTGTGCAAAACTTAGAAACTGCTTTGCATGAGGTTTGGAGTGACATTGATGAACTCAGAATCGATGAATATTTCAGTGAACTACAGCAAAAAGCGAAACAATATAAGAAAAAGAACCAACCATCCAAACAAAACATGGAAGAGCTTCCTGTACAAATTGATGAATTTGAAAGCAGCATGAGAGAAATTCCTGAGGATGGAACTGTCGTCATTGACTTCGAGGATGCGATTTCGGAACTGATTGAATCGGTTACGAAAAATGGTCAAAAGTGAATATTCGCATGATAACACTTTTTGGTAAAATTAGGGGTAAGAACAGTTTAAAAATTAACTATTCACTAATGTAGCAGCCATTCTTATTGTGGTGTAACGGCACAAAAGGGGAGGATTGTTTTGCCTAGTATTAGTAGTTATTTTGTTAAAAAAGGGATTAAAGCAGGCGTAAAAAACTGAAATTGGAAGAAAATGAAGTGGGTGAAAGCAGGCAGGTCATTGATTCGTTTGCTCGGAAATTCTCCAAGCTCCCAAAGGACTGTAAGGTTGAACAGATTAAGATTGATGGAATTTACGCTGAATGGATTTCTAACAATCAGACTTCAAAAGGAAAGGTGATTCTATACTTACACGGGGGAGGGTATCTATATTGCTCAGCGGATACCCATCGAACGTTGGCTGCGAGAATCATGATTGAATCGGGTGTAAAAGTCCTCCTGCCGGAATATCGACTTGCACCTGAACACCCGTTTCCTGCAGCCATTGAAGATACTCTCACTGTCTATCGATGGCTTCTTAATCAGGGATAGACTCGTCGAATATCATCTTTGCAGGTGATTCAGCAGGTGGAGGCTTATCAGTGGTAGCCACACTTGTGCTTAGAGATCAATATAAACCGCTTCCAGCGGCACTGGTATGTTTATCCCCTTGGGTTGACTTAACAAGCTCGGGTAATAGCTACAGGGAAAACAGCGAGAAAGATCCGTATTTGAGATGCGACCTTGTTCGAAAAACGGCTCAGCAATATGCGGGTGATGAGTCTCTTGACAATCACTTGATTTCTCCGGTTTTTGCGGATCTTTGTGGATTACCACCAATGTTTATCCAGGTGGGAGTATTGAAATTTTGTTAAGCGACGCGGAAATGCTGGCTAAAAGAGCACGTCAGACAGGTGTTGAGGTTCAATTCAAGGAGTGGAAAGGTATGTGGCATGTATGGCAAATCAGTGCCGGATTACCTGAAGCGAAAAAGGCTGTGAAAGAAATCGGTAACTTTGTTAAGAAGAGAGTAAGTCGTTGAAAATCTAGGATAGTTTCTCTACTTTTGTCTGTAGAATCTTCAATTTCTTCTGTTGTAAGTATCTATTTTTCGATGTAAAATACAGGTAATTAGCGATGAATGAACATTCATTCATTAAGAAAGAGAACAAGGCTACATCGGAAAAAGAGAGTTGGAGAACACAAAATATTTTAAACTGAGGTGAGCGATAATGTCAGAAACAAATCCTTACGCCTATCAGCATGTAGAAGCAGGGCATGTTTCTCTATGCTTAACCGGCCAGTTTGCTTTTGCAATGGATCCCTGGTTGTCGACCCGTTCTACTAGATTAATATAACGGAAAATGGGAAAAGCCTTAGCCCTTTGGTGTATGCGGACTAAGGTTTTTTAATTTTTATTTCAATATGTCAGGAGCTATAATGAATCCTGCTGAATCTCATCAAGCTCCAAAGGCAAAAAGGCATATTCGCCGTTCCTAATAATCTCACCTTTACGAACTGGAATTGGATGTTTAAATATAGGCCCATCTATTACTGTGGTATGAAATTCTCCGCCTTCTCCACACGGGTCAATACCACGTGCTTCAAGTTCCTTCACGAATTCATGAGTAAATATTCGCCCTAAATCGTCTTCGTGCATTCCCAATGATATATTAACCGTTACAATTACAGTAGTAAATCCTAGATTAATAAATTCTTCGACAGCTTCACGATGATTCATTTCCCATAAAGGCATTCCAAGCTTTAATCCAGCATTGTTCGTAACTTTTTCATGCCAACAGCCATGAGCAGGTATATCCAAGTCTCCAGTTACTAACACTTCTGCTCCTTGGTTTTTAGCTTTTAATAAAAGGCTCATAAATACAGTTTCATAATCTGTCCAGCTTGCAGCAGCAGTATATACCGGCAAACCAATAGATTTAGCCTGGGCATGGATAAGTTCCGGAGGCATTCCATGTGATCTGGAACGTTTCCCTTCTTCCTCCAGCATGACAATTAATCCAACAGCTTCGCCAACCTTCATAGCTTTATAGAGAGCTAAGACACTATCCTTTCCTCCACTAAAAGAAGCTATAAATTTATGCCCGTGTGCACCATTTTTCCAATCCTTTAATTCTGTCAATCCCATCTTTCCCCTCTGTTTTAATTACTTTTTTTGCAAAACTCATGGTTAAATACATAATTCTACTATTTTTATTCTATCAGGATTAGACCTTTACTAAACTATATATTAATGAAAATGAAGCAATTTATGACCTTGGACGTCTAGTTATTATGGAAAATATAAGGAGTTGAAGTCGATGGAGGAAAATACATGTCCAAAGTGTAAGGGTGATGAATTTGCAGAAGGAACAATTTTTTACCAGTGAAACCAGTAAACAAGAAGTTTTCAATGGGATCCAATAAAATGTATACGTTTTGCTTACGTTGTGGAGAGGTTATTTCCATAAGAATAGAAAACCCAATGATTTTTAAGAAAGTAAAGTAATTGTTGTATTTAACGATTAACGAGTAATCTGGGCATTCCATAACAAGGGATGCTTTTTCTTATTGGTTCATTTATTCCAATAATATTCATTTGATAATAACCTATAGTTTTAGTAATCTATTTAAGAATTAATAGAGAATCGGAGAGAACTCACTTGGAGATGAAGGAAAAGAAACATTTAAAATGGTCATATAAAATAATTTGGATTATTATCGGTCTACTGTTCATAAAAGTCTTTGAATTTGTCGTTTTAAATAGGGTAATTCATTGGTTTTGGAAAATACCTTTGGATGGTACGAACGAGTTCATAGGCATTATTGCTACTATATTGATTTTGTTACCCTTTATCATTATTGTAATGATGCAAAGAATTAGATTAGAGGGAGCAGAAGAGAAGTACAAAAAGCTAGCCTATTATGACCCCTTGACGGGGCTTTCAAATCGTAGATTTTTTGAAGAAACAGTAACCAATTATCTTATGCCAAAAAATATAGAAGGAAAAACCGGTGCTGTTATTTTCATAGACATTGATGGGTTTAAACTTGTGAACGACACTTACGGGCATGAAATTGGTGATATTTTATTAAAGGAAATTGGGAAAAGGCTTTTAGCAAGTGTGCGAAAAGAAGATTTGGTTTCACGTTTTGCTGGAGATGAATTTATTTTTTTCTTACCTAGCACAGACAATACTTCAGTTTTAAAAATGGTAAAAAGAATTATTGAAGAGATAAACAAGCCATTTGATATTAACAATAATAGAATAATAACTTCAACAAGTGTTGGCATATCTTTTTTTCCTGAACAAGGAAAAGATATAAAACTTTTACTAAGAAATGCCGATAAAGCAATGTATAAAGCAAAATTACATGGAAAAAACACTTACAAAATATTTATTGAAGAGACAGAATTCTGACATTTTAATAATCATAATGGGATTGAACTCATATTGCTAAAAAAGACAGGTAAGGAACGCACACCTGTCATTTTTTATGACGAAAAGCCATTTGAAAAAGACTCTAAATCGCATATGATTGAAGAAGATAACGTTCTATAAACTCAGCTAATCCATCATTTTCGTGATGTCCTGTAACAAGATCAGCTGCTGATTTAACACTTTCGCTAGCATTCCCCATTGCTACTCCAATACCCACATGTCTAAGCATGTCTATATCATTGGGGCCGTCTCCAATGGCTGCGACTTCATTTGGACTAATTCTAAATTCGGTAAGTAAGTTCTTTATGGCAGACCATTTGGAAACATTAGGAGCAACCAGCTCAAAACCGTCATTCCAATCGATGACTTCTGCTTCCTTTTTAAACAAAGCGGAAATTTGCGGACTTGGTGCACCTGTTCGAACACTAAATTTAAGAACATCTTGATAAATTGCCTGTCTTAAATCTCCAATATACCGTGGTGGAGTTTGCCCGATTTTTGTCCAATAATCGATTTCTTCATTTGTTTCCTTACAATAAAGCCCATTTGCTGTATGGATAATAACATTATAAGGAGTCTCGGCTGTCAGATGGTGAAATCGTTCTTCGTTTAATCGGACAGTTTTCATTTGCAAAATTCTTCCTGTCTCTGCGTCGTGAATTGCGGCACCATTCAAACAAATCATCGGAGTACATAATCCAATTTCTTTATGGTAGGGAGCGGTTACTTCATAGTGTCGACCAGTGGCTAGAAAAACCTTGATTCCCTGATTATTGAGCCTATTAATAGCTTCCATATTTCGGAGGGAAATGTCATTTGAGGATTTTAGTAGCGTACCATCCATATCAATAAAAATTGCACGAACATTCATTTATCCTACCTCCTCATTCGTTGTAAACCAATCATATCATCTAAATATTAAGGTCTAGTAAACTCAGTGTATGGATTAAGTGAAGTTTTTGGGGAAGCAGGTTAGGTTTCTCTGCAAGATAAAAATGTTATTCCAATAACAGGGGCTTGGGGTTAATAAAGAGTTGCTAAGGGGATTTTTTTCTTGTTCAACAAACGGACAAGATAGATCAACATGTATTGGTATATTTTAAAACTAAACTACACAAAATAAAGGTCGGTAAACTATTTTTCATTATCAAAGAAATTAGGTGAATAAATGGAATTTATGAAGTATGAAGGTGAATGGTATGTTTGGACAATCTTGTTTATTACAATCGTTATTGTCCTTTTTATGCCTAAAAAAAACCTTACATGGCCAGGAGTATTTATTACTATTCTTTTATCCGGAGGATTGACCTGGATTGGGGATACCATTGTAGGATCCATATTTGCTTTATTCACCCTAGCAAAAAAATAAACTGTAGAGCTAGTGATTCTTTATTAATTAGTTTTGTCCCTGCAGGAACCTGCGACTATCTATGTTAACTTTTATAAACCTGAGAAGACATGGGTTTGGGCATTTATTTTTACTTTTTTATCTTTCTTCTTAGAATTAGGTTTAGTTAAGGTTGGGTACATGATCAATCACGACTGGGAAACATGGTATGGAATCCTTATTTATTTTATAGTTTTTAAATTTTTCTATCCTTGGTATCTAAAATTACTTTCAAGGGAACTAGTCAACATTTAATGTTGGCTTTTTTTATGCTACATGTAGACTCCATTGAGCAAACGATTAGAAATTACAAACAGCATGAAAATGGTAAAATAAATTTAAATGATTACTTAAACTGGAAAATTAGTCATCCTGTTTTCTACTAATGATCAGAAAATAAAGGAGGAATAACGATGTCAAAACTAAATCAAAAAATCGTTCCGCATTTATGGTATGACAAGGAGGCAAAAGAAGCAGCCGAGTTTTACGCATCCATATTCCCGGACTCAAAAATTACGGATGTAACAACAATTCACGACACACCATCAGGCGACTCCGATATCGTCACGTTTGAGCTTTGGGGACAAAAATTCATGGCAATCAGCGCAGGCCCCTATTTCAAGATCAATCCATCGGTGTCCTTCATCGTTAATTTTGACCCATCACGAGAAAAAGATGCGAGTGAAAAAATAAATGAGGTTTGGAACAAATTATCCGATGGTGGCACTGCGTTAATGCCACTTGATAAGTATCCGTTCAGTGAGAAATATGGCTGGATTCAGGATAAGTATGGATTATCCTGGCAATTAATCCTTACCAATCCAGAAGGTGAAGAGCGGCCAACATTTATGCCGTCACTTATGTTTGTCGGAGACCAATGCGGCAACGCAGAAGAGGCGATTAATTTTTATTTATCAGTATTTAAAAACACAAAGAAGGGCCATATTGCCCGCTATCCTAATGCCATGGAACCGGATAAAGAAGGAACCATCATGTTCGCTGATTTTAGCTTAGAATATCAGTGGTTTGCCGCAATGGATAGCGCGCACGAGCATAAATTCAATTTTAACGAGGCAATCTCATTTATGGTGTATTGTGACACACAAGAAGAAATTGATTACTACTGGGAAAGGCTCTCTGCAGTTCCTGAGGCCGAGCAATGCGGCTGGCTGAAAGATCAGTTTGGCGTATCATGGCAGATTGTGCCAAGTGAAATGGACGAGATGATGAGCAAGGGCACACCGGAGCAACTTGAGCGCCTAACGAAAGCATTTCTTACAATGAAGAAATTTGATCTTGCAGAATTGCAGAAAGCGTATAAGGGATCATGAGAAGTACAGCTTATGAAGATTCGGAAGACAGGTTATTTAACAAGTTATAAATTAAATAGTTACAGTTAAAGAGCATTTCTTTGTCATTAGAAATGCTTTTTTTATGGATATTAACAATAAGAATGTAGTTAAAAAGAATAATAATTTATTGCAAAACGATAAATGCCATGTTAATATCAAATAGAAAATAAATTAGTGAGGTGCTTTTTATGAAACGAGGGTCAACATTATTTTTAAGGATGGCAGTTTTTCTTATTGGAACTCCAGTTCTTGCTTTAGGTATATTTGGGTTAACGTGGTTACCTAAGAATCCAGTAAATCCAGATTATGCCCATATACTATATCCCATTGTAATCGGTATGTATGTATCGGTGATACCGTTTTTCGGTGCATTGTACCAGGCTTTTAAACTTTTAAGCTATATTGACAAGAACCAGGCTTTCTCTGAATTGTCTGTTAATGCTCTTAAGAATATTAAAATCTGTGCACTGACAATTAGTGGTTTGTATGTGGTAATATTGCCATTTGTTTTTCTTGTAGCAGAGCTAGACGATGCACCAGGTCTCATCATAATTGGTATGGTTCCTGTTTTCGCCTCAATGGTGATCGCCGTCTTTGCTGCTGTCCTTCAAAGACTTTTAAAAGAAGCGATTGATATAAAATCTGAAAATGACTTAACGGTCTGAGGTGATAACTATGGCGATTATAATCAATATTGATGTGATGCTGGCTAAAAGAAAAATGAGCGTAACGGAACTTTCGGAAAAGGTTGGAATCACGATGGCTAACCTTTCTATATTGAAAAATGGAAAGGCAAAAGCGGTCCGATTTTCAACGTTAGAGGCGATTTGTAAGGCGTTAGATTGTCAACCTGGAGATATTTTAGAATACCGAAGTGATGAAGATACCCCATAACTTTGGAGGCACAAATCATGAGAGCTCTAAAACAACTTGTTCGTTTTGGTTGGGAGCAGGCCCTATCATGTTTGTTTCCTGTTGTTATTTTTGCCTCTTTGGCTTTTACCAAAATGGTGCCACTTCCCTTCCTTCCCCGGTATGACTGGCTTCTCATCATCTGCCTTCTGATGCAATGGTGGATGGTGCGTTCTGGACTGGAAACGCGTGATGAACTAAAGGTTATCACATTGTTCCATCTAATTGGACTTGCGCTTGAACTTTTCAAAACACACATGGGCTCCTGGTCTTATCCAGAAGAAGGTTATTTCAAAATCTTTGGAGTGCCTTTGTATAGCGGGTTCATGTATGCAAGTGTCGCGAGTTATCTTTGTCAGGCGTGGAGGAGGATGAAGGTAGAACTGGTTAAATGGCCGTCGTTCTTGGTCGTCGTACCTCTTGCAGCTGCGATTTATTTGAATTTTTTCACTCACCATTATTGGATTGACGTTCGGTGGTATTTATCAGCTCTTGTCATGATTGTCTTTTGGCAATCTTGGGTCACATACGAGGTAGGTGGTACTCGTTACCGTATGCCACTCGCACTTGCTTTTGTACTCATTGGATTTTTTATCTGGATAGCTGAAAATATCGCAACGTTCTTTGGCGCTTGGGAATATCCAAACCAATCCGAAGCCTGGAGTCTCGTTCATCTAGGAAAGGTGAGTTCATGGCTTTTATTAGTGATTGTTAGCTTTCTTATCGTCGCAACGTTAAAGCAGGTTAAGGGGAAAAATCATTAAAACACTCACAAAGTTGTTAGTTCAACGTTTGTGGGTGTTTTTTTGTTGGCTGTTTTGTAACACGGATTCGGACAGCAAGAACATTTTTGGAGCTAGTCCAGTCCGAATGAAACCGGCATTCAGACAGCTATAGCATATTTGGAGCAAACCCAGTCTGAATGTAACAGGCATTCAGACAGCAATAGGATTTTTGGAGCAAGCCCAGTCCGAATGGGACTGGTATACGGAAAGCAATAGGATTTTTGGAGCTAACCAAGTCCGAATGATACCTGCATTCGGACAGGAGAAACATATTTGGAACAAGCCCAGTCCGAATGAAACCGACATT
>JAPSKD010000426.1:0-1349 GCA_031177865.1 Bacillus sp. (in: firmicutes)
TCAAATAGTTTTATGTCAGGATGCTTTGGGATTTCATAAAGCCGTGATCCCGTTTTGATACCAAAGCGCTTTTTCATTGGCGGGGATGCAGCGAGGACGACACTTCCTTTTTGTTGAAAGTTTCCGACTACAGCAATTGGCACTTCCATTGGATCTAGATTTTCAAGCGCTGCCATACAGCTAGCATAGAAACATCGCATATCGATACACATAATAGAACGATCCGGTAATTTTTCATATAAAGAAAACATATCTGTTTGTTTTATATCTACCTCATACTCCTGTAAGCTACTTGCATGCATCCCCAACACCTCCAAACTGAATTATTTCATAAACAGTATATGCGAACATTAGTTCTTAAATACATATTAAAATGAGACAACTGAGACGGCAAGTGGGAGTTTGTGGATGTTTTACATTTTGAATTGACGTCTTTCAAAATCTTGATTAAGCTAGGAACATAAGTTCTTTTTGTTTTATTATTCCTTTAAAAATCAAACGTAATAGGAGTGGTGAAGAAATGGAACAACATGAGTTACAAGAGATATTAAATGCACTGAAGCTGTATTCAACAGAAATGAATACTCGATTTGATTCATTAGAAAATCGTATGGATGGCTTAGAAAATCAAATTAGCCAACTGGAAACACGTGTAGAAAGTCTAGAAAATAAAATGGACGAGCGTTTTGAACGTCTTGAAAGAAAATTCGATGGATTACGAGTTGAGCTCACAGAAACCCAAGAAACTGTCGACTATCTCTCCAGCAAAAATCTTTAACATGAAAAGAAGTTACGTACCATAGTAGTTAAAGAGGATTAAATACAAAACGGCTGGGACAAAACGAATAAATTCTTGAATAATGCCGAATTTTGACATTGAAAAAACCGGACCTTTTTGTAAATAGTTCTCTTTAAAGGTGCAAAACATGGGATAAGGAATCCCATGTTTTCTAACCCCATTTTTTAATAAGCATATAATACCGAATAGTCATTTTTACTATGCATGAAATATTTAAACGGAAATATTCCGCTTATCTTAAAAAATCCCTATATTTTTTCAAAAATAAAGGAAGTTTTTCCAGTTATCCAATCCAAATCAATTGAATTTTGCCTAAATTAGAGTAGTTAACCGGAATTTCTCCGCTTATATCCGCTACTTTTGCACCCACTGATTAAATTAGACGGAGTTTCTCCGCCTATTTCATTTGCAGCAAGATTGTAAGATTTTTGACTCTAATTATGTGAATTCAAAAAGAAACGTGAAATCGACGGAGCGATTTCACGTTTTTAATTGTTGAAGCTAGTTTGTCCCAGCCTCTTCTTTTATCGAACTTTAATTACTCACTTTT
>JAPSKD010000426.1:1359-3716 GCA_031177865.1 Bacillus sp. (in: firmicutes)
AACCGGTTTTTTATACGGACTCGCATTGGTCCCAGAGGCTGGTCGGCTTTTCTTCACTTCTACTATAAAAAAATAGTAGCACAAACCATGGCCTTGGTTTGTACTACTAATGTTAGTATGTTTTTTATCGAACTTTAATTACTCACTTTTTAATCAAGTGAACTACAAATTTCAATCAGGTTCCCATCAGGATCTGCTACATAAGCAACAACTTGTCCCCATGGTTTAGTAACTGGTTCTACTAGGATTTTGACGTCCTTCTTTCTTAATTCCCCAATTGTTTCTTCAACATTCTCCACCACAAATCCTAATTCAAACGTTTGTGATGTCTGGTCAGGAATGTCTAATCCCGTAATTTCTCTCACACTTTCCTTCGTGTTAATGGATAAAATGGTTGAACCTGTGTCAAATTCAACATATGTACCATGTTCCCCGCGAATCGGTAATGCTAAAATCTCCTCATAAAATGCTTTAGATTTCGTGAAATCTGATACATATAAAATGACATATCGCATTTTAAAATTCATCTATATGTGCCTCCTAAATTATTAATACATATTGTTTCTATAATTATATCCTATTTATACCATTTGAGGAAATTATAGTTATATACTTTTATTCAGTAATAAAATAAAACAAAAAGCTTTTATGGGATTGTATCCAATATCCCATTGACTTCAATTTAACAAATAGATAAATGTAAATATGCTTAGCAAAAAACAAATGCTAGTTCAGGTAATATTTATTTTAGGCAATTATCATTACTTCAACTGTTTAATGAAAGTGAATGCTAGTTATATTATTTCTATCATTTCTTGTACATGCATGATTAGGATAGAAAAACTTCCAGTGAGTTATGTAGGGAATCAAAATAAAAAAAGACCCCAGAATCAACAAAAATCTGGTAGGTCTATAATAGTTGCAAAGTTGCATAATTACTATTTCTTTACTCAATAATTTCAGTAAAGAAGCATGTCTTCATTTGGTTGATAAACGTTTCCCCTAAATCTGTAAATGTAGCAGAACCACGTTTATGTATTGCTGTTTTGAACCCTTCTGCATCAGCACCCGCAATGGTTAGGTAATTACAAATATCTGTACATACTCCAGCAACATGCACCTTTTCTATACCTTTTTCACGTAACTTTTCCGCTAAACCGGTATTAAAGAACGC
Organism: Bacillus sp. (in: firmicutes); assembly: GCA_031177865.1. Taxonomy (GTDB): domain Bacteria; phylum Bacillota; class Bacilli; order Bacillales; family Cytobacillaceae; genus Neobacillus. Next base: position 2,534 of record JAPSKD010000426.1, read on the forward strand.
ATTATAATTTTCTTTTGGTTGCATGATGACATTAGGATTTGATTCATTGTTTTTATACCAAGTCATTAAATCACCGTAAAGCTCTTGACCCTTTGTTCCGACAACGTTATGGGCTGGCCAAAGTTTAAAATGTAAATCGTTTTCTTGATGAGCATCCATTGCCACTACAACGACTTGGTCTCGGTTTAGAAAATCCTTTGCCTGTTCAAGAATATACGGAACAATTTCTTGCGCTGGTTTCCCAGCGGTTAAACTTCCCTCATCCGCTACAAAGTCATTACTCATATCTACGATAATTAACGCTTCTTTTCCCATCGTCATCCCCCTTTCACAACGTATACTATCATTATAAATTGAAAATATAGAAAGAATGAAACGAATCGCTCCCTTTTCTCTATTATTTACTTTGTTTCAACAAAATACAATGAACGGTCCGGACCTCTTCAAATCAAAAAACCCCCCGAAGCTCTCGCCCCAAGGGGTTAAAAATATAGTATGTGAAAATATTAATTTGTTGTGGGTGGTTAGTAAAAAAATACATTAGTCAACCTACTTTTTTTATAATTTCCAGTTATACGTGATATTTGGTGTGGTTTCATCTGAATAATCATATTGCTCTGGAAGTATAGGAAATGAAGGAAATCCGTTTAAGAAATTTGGTTTTCCTGGTTGAAGCTCACTTTCAACAAAAAACGGCGTACCAAGTGGAATATACGGGAAAAGGTTTTCAATGGCTTCATTCTTCATACGGAGACATCCCATTGTCACGTCTTTACCTATTAAACTAGGTTCATTTGTGCCGTGTATGGCAAATTGGTCAGTCAACTGTAGCCCCCTTGTCCCAAGAGCACCTTGGCCCCCGTTTGGTGCAACAATCCTTCTAGTAACAATGGATTCAGCAGGAGGCAAATCTTCTAATCCTGAAGCAACAGGATATAGAGCCAATAGCTCATCTCCTTTTAATACGCCAAGTTCATTCGTTTTTTCATAAAAAACAAGTGACAACAGACCATTTATCGTAGTAGCACTTCCAACCAATCCATCTACAGATAACGAGAATCCACTACCTGTTCGTTCATAATGAACTGCATCTGGGATAAACGACAAATAATTATAAGGAACATCTCCTGTTAGTTTTAAAAGAGATTCAGGATAAACACCATTTATATCTTGATAATATTCG
>JAPSKD010000427.1 GCA_031177865.1 Bacillus sp. (in: firmicutes)
TTCCATGAAACAATTGAAACCAAAATAATACTTACACAAGCTAAAACTAGAAAAACTCCTGACCAATTTGTAAACGCTAGTATTATAGCTCCAGCAATTGGTGCCACAATCGGACCAAGGTTCCCCACCAACATCAATAAAGCGAAGAACTTGGTTAGTTCCCTTCCACTGTATACATCACGAACAATAGCTCTAGATATAACGAGGCCACCTGCTGCTGCAAAGCCTTGTAAAAAACGAGCTCCAATAAAGGTATAAATATTGGGAGCAAACGCACAAATGACAGATGCAATTAAATACATTAAGAGGAATATTCTCAATGGTTTACGGCGTCCTTGAACATCACTCATTGGTCCTATTACTAGTTGCCCTACTCCCAATCCTAATAGGCAGGTCGTTAAACTTATCTGTACTAAAGAAGCAGTAGTATGGTACTCCTTTACAATAGTAGGGAATGCAGGTAAATACATATCAATTGTAAAAGGACCTAAGAGGCCCAGTGAACCTAAGAGTAAAGCAAGTTGTAAACGTTTCTTCCCTGCTAATTCATTCAACTATTTCCCGCCTTTCTATCTACATTCTTTTTCTATTATGCTATAAAACTAATTTTTACTAGTTTTTCGGAAATCCTGTAGTGTACTGTCTTGGTATTTCAATTTCTTTACGGAGAACGCTTGCTGCCTCCAGTGTCCAATATGGATTTCGCAACATTCCTCTTCCGACAGCAACAAGGTCTGCATCTTCATTTCCAATAATAGAGTTCGCTAATGAAGGTTCATCCAATCTTCCAACCGCAATGACAGGGATGTTAAGAGCCTGCTTGATAGCTCTGGCTAGTGGCACTTGGTATGCTACATGAGTACCAGGTCTTCCTGCTGCTGCAATTTGCCCTTCTCCCCCAGCACTTACATGAAACATATCGACCCCAGCATTTTGATATACCCTCGAAAATTCGATGCTTTCATCGATGCCATATCCGCCCTCTACATATTCTCTTGCGGATATTCGCATAATCAATGGCATATCCTCAGGCATTTCGCTTTTTGCTGCATGAATAACCTCTTTACCAAATTTCGTTAATTCGCTTCCATACTCATCAGTCCTTTGATTGGTAAGCTTGGAATGAAATTGGTGGATTAAGTAACCATGTGCACCATGAAGTTCGATTACATCTACTCCAGCTTGAACAGCACGTCTTACAGCACTACGGAATTTTTCTACCATTTCTTTTACTTCTTCTGTAGAGAGTGCTCTTGGTGTTTTGGATTTTGCATCAAAAGGAATAGCAGACGGTGCAACCGGAATCTCAGCATCTTGTGCTTTACGCCCTGCATGGGCAATTTGGATACCTACTTTGGCTCCATATTGATGACAAGCATCTACAATACATTTTAATTGAGGGATTTGTTCGTCTGACCATAGTCCTAAATCATAATCTGTAATACGGCCATCTGGATCGACATCGGTCATTTCAATAATAATTAAACCTGCACCGCCAATGGCACGGCTAACATAATGCATATAGTGCCAATCATTTGCAACTCCATCCTTCTTTTCCACCGAATATTGACACATAGGCGGCATAACCACACGATTTTTTACTTTTAGACTTTTTAGCTGATAAGGGGTAAATAAATGATCCATTCTATCGAACTCCTTCTTATTTTTTGTGCGAGTGCCAACTCATAGTTTGAAATACTTTACATCCATTCTCTATATAAGCGCAGGAAGTAAATCTCCACTTCCATATTCCTGTAAAAACAAGGATAGCGTCTGCTTTTTCTCCATTTTAAACAATCCTATTTTTGCTAGCATTAGCTTTTATATGTATGCACATGCATACAAATTAACATATGATAAAAACTTGGTCAACCAAAATGAATTCAGCGAAAAAAGAAGGAATAACATACGGTGCGTTCTAAGTCTTTTTATCCCATCATGGTCTTAATTGATCAACTAAACGCTGTAGCTCTTTGTGAATCATATCTTGTGAAAAAGCCTTTTCAAGGGCTTCATTAACCGTAATGGTTGCCTTTTCTAGTTTTTCCTCTCCTTCAGCTGTTAACGAAGTGTAGATGGCTCTGCGATCCTCTCCACAAATATAACGCTTTAATGTTCCACAGCCTTTTGCTTCGAATCGGCTTACCAGTCTTGACATAGCACTTTGACTTAGCCCTACCATACTCTGTAATTGTTGTAACCTTAATTTTTTTTCTGGGGCTTCAGATAAAAATAAAAGCACGTAGAATTCGTTTAATGATAATTGATGTTTATCTTGAAGCATGACTTCTAGTTCATTCGTGATTTTCATTTGAATATGGGTTAAAGATATCCAATTTGTAATCATTTGTTTATTTTGGTTTGATTCCATTTCATCCCACCTTTTCTAGGCTCAATATCTCTCACAACGCTTCAGCCAGCCCTCATTTATTGGATTACTATCTATAGTAACAAGTAACCATTTTAAGAGTCAAACGGAACCAGGTTCACTTACCTTTGAACATGAATTGTATATTGATTGTACATTTTCATTTAAGAGAGTTGGTTAAAAACTTCTAAAAAGGGGGCTAAGGTTCATGGACATAATAATACAGTCAACAGTCTAAAAAAAGCCCACCTCCTTAAAGAGAGGTGAGATTAAATTCTTATTTCATTTCGTCGTTGTCTATTTAAAACGCGTAATTTGTTACTCCTCCATCTATAAATAAGTTCTGACCAGTAATATAACTAGAACTATCCGAACTAAACATGATAACTGGAGCGATCAGTTCTTCTAATTGCCCTAATCTCTTCATAGGTGTCCGATTTTCTAAAAGAGTCCGGAACTCCTCATTTTCTAATGCATCAGCATTTAATGCTATTTAATCCTTCTGGCTCAAATCCCGTAGTTCTCTTCGATAATATTCCTAATACGTTTGCGTATCAATTCCTCCTTATACTTCAAAGTCTTTAATTTTTGCATTTGGACTTAATACTTTTTCTGGATTAAATTCTGCTAATGGTTCGCCGTTTTCTACTCTATTAACCCAATCACTATTAGCCAGAGCACCTTTTCCAAGTGTAATTACATCTGCCTCACCTTTATCGATAATCTCTTTTGCTTTTCTAGGATCTTCCAAACCTCCATTGGCAATGACAGGTAGGTTCCCGTATTTTTTTGCTAAAGCAGCAAGTGAAGGACCGCCATCACCAAAAGCAGAATCCGTGCCTTGCGTTCCTTTTCCTTCAGGGAAAGCAGGTTGCCATGCTTCGTATTCCGTTACATGGATATAATCCAGGCCTGCTTGTCCTAACTGACCAAAAATAATTTCTGCATCTTTCTCTTTGTCAGCCCATTTATGTGTGTAGTCATTCACTTTACCTTGAGATATTCGAATGCCAACTGTAAAGTCCTGACCAACTGCCTCACGAACTGCTTTAGATAGTTCAACTAAAAGTCTAACTCGATTTTCAGTTGAACCGCCATATTCATCTGATCGCTTGTTGGTGTAATCTGTTAGGAATTGATCCAAAATATATCCATTAGCACCGTGAATTTCAATACCATCAAACCCAGCTACCTTCGCTCTTTTTGAGGCTTCTACAAATCCATTTACAACTTCTGTAATATCTTCTTTTGTGGCTTCTTTTGGCATCTTAAATGGTCCGTCTCCGCCGTAGAACTTCATTTGTTCACCTTTTGGTTGAACGG
>JAPSKD010000428.1 GCA_031177865.1 Bacillus sp. (in: firmicutes)
AAAATAATGGACAATGCTTTTCCTATTTTTATTGTTTATGCACTTTATCGTCTAGAGGCTTTCTCCATAAAAGGATAAAAAAGATTAGGCTAATATAGCCAAACAATGGATAAAGATTAGACAACAGCTTGCTATAGTCAATAAGACTGATCATATAAGAAACGATGAAAATAGCTGATATCGTAATGAAAGTAGGAACTTGAACAAACTGCTTTAACTGACGGTCCAGTCCAAAAACGTTTCCAATGACGGATGTGAAGATTTCACCATAAATAACAAGGACAAAGATCCAATAAAAAAAAGGCGCTATTTGCTTCATAATAATAGCCATCGGTATCTCATAGAGCTCTACATTTGGCAGCATAATCAAGGTAAAGTGGCTGGATATTAAAATGAGAGTTAAAGCTGCCCCTCCTAAAATACCTCCCCACTTTATTGTCCAATCATCTTTAATTTCATTTGCAATTGGAACGAGCACAGCTTGTGCTAATGCTAGGTTTAATGCTGTATAAGAAAAGGGCGCTAATATACTTTTCCAGCTATCCTCTGTTTGTGGTACAAATAATAAGTGATTTACAAAATCGGACTGTTTAATAGAAAGTGACATTAACATAAGACTGAAACACACCATAATGGGCACGACAAACGAATTGACTGCAAATAACCCCTTTGTGCCAACAAGCATAACAATAAAGGATAAAAATATGGTTATATAAACACCTAAATTCTTTGATAGGCCTAATTGCTCTTCAAACACTGCTCCTGCACCAGAAAGCATTACTGCACTTACTCCAAGAAGCATAAAAAGCATGATTATATTAATACCCCTGCCTGCCCATTTCCCAAACAAGTGTACATTAAATTCTTGATACGAAACTGCGTTAATTCGAGCAGCAATTCTCATTAACTTTGATCCTAATACGATAAGGAGGTAGCCGCTCAATAAAATACCTAGAAAGCCAATGAAGCCAAACCGAGAGAAAAACTCAACGATTTCTCTTCCTGTAGCAAATCCCGCCCCAACTACTGTACCCACGTACACTGCGGCGATTTGAAATGCTGCTGACCAATTCTTTTTCACCTCATCTCCCCCTCAAATACAATATATGAGCAAGAGGACAAACAAAGACGAGCTTTTTTAAAACAAGTGAAATTTTGTTTGTAGATAAAATTTCCATAGGCAAAACTCTTGAAAATCAAAAAAGGTCAAAGTATACTAATCGCATAAGGTCAAATATAGTCAAAGTCAAATTAATATTAGATTTGGGAGGTTTTATATTATGCTGTGTCAATTATGTAAAGAAAAACAGGCCAATGTTCAACTAAATTTAAACATTAATGGACAACACAGCAATATGAAGCTGTGCCATGAATGTTATACAAAAAATAAAAATGCTATTCATTCAGGACTGGCTCCAAAGATGAACTCCTTCCCCGGTTTTTCATTTGACGATTTATTTTTCAATATGAAAGGCAGTGAAAACAACCATATAGATGGCCAGACATCGTCTCCACATAATGATCAGAATGGAAAGGGAGGCTTTATTGATCAATTTGGCCGAAATTTAACACATATGGCCAAAGCTGGTCTCATTGATCCCGTGATTGGCCGTGACGAAGAAGTAAAAAGGGTCATCGAAATACTGAATCGTCGGAATAAAAACAATCCGGTTTTAATTGGTGAACCAGGTGTCGGGAAAACCGCAATCGCCGAAGGTCTAGCAATGAAAATAGTCGATGGAAAGGTACCTGTTAAATTAAAAAACAAAGAGGTTTATTTACTAGATGTTGCTTCTTTGGTCGCGAACACTGGTATTCGCGGGCAGTTTGAAGAAAGAATGAAGCAATTGATAGCGGAATTACAGGAGCGCAAAAATATTATTCTTTTCATTGACGAGATCCATCTCCTAGTAGGAGCGGGTTCTGCTGAAGGTTCTATGGATGCTGGTAACATTTTAAAACCAGCTCTTGCACGCGGCGAACTTCAACTTGTCGGTGCAACAACACTGAAAGAGTACCGTCAAATAGAAAAAGATTCGGCTCTAGAACGTCGATTCCAGCCAGTTCAAGTAGCTGAACCTACACCTGAAGCGGCCATTAAAATCCTAAAAGGAATTAAGAATAAATACGAGGATTACCATGAAGTAACTTATTCTGATGCTGCAATTAAAGCATGTGTGCAGTTGTCACACCGATATATCCAGGATCGTTTCTTACCCGATAAGGCGATTGATTTACTTGATGAAGCAGGATCTAAAATAAATCTTACTTCAGAAGGTCATAGCAAGGATCAGATTGAGAAACGTTTACAAGAAATAGCTGTTAAAAAAAATTCAGCTCTCAAAAATGAAAACTATGAATTAGCTGCCTCACTTCGTGACGAAGAAGCTTTACTTGAGAAATCATTAAATGAGACTTCAGAAATCAGCAGACCGGTTGTAGAGCTTTCACATATTCAAGAGATTATTGAGCAAAAGACTGGTATTCCTGTTGGTAAATTACAAGAGGATGAGCAGCAAAAACTGAAGAACCTTGAGGAAAACTTAAGTAGTAAAGTCATCGGCCAGAAGAAAGCTGTAGAGAAGGTTTCAAAGGCAATTAGAAGAAGCCGTGCCGGCTTAAAATCTAAGAATCGTCCGATTGGCTCTTTCCTTTTTGTCGGTCCAACTGGCGTTGGTAAAACCGAGCTTACCAAAACATTGGCGGAAGAATTATTTGGTTCATCTGAATCGATGATTCGTCTCGATATGAGTGAATATATGGAAAAACACAGTATTTCCAAATTAATTGGTTCTCCTCCAGGCTATGTAGGTCATGATGAAGCAGGACAACTGACTGAAAAAGTAAGAAGAAATCCATACAGCATCATTTTATTAGATGAGATTGAAAAAGCCCATCCAGATGTTCAGCATATGTTTTTACAAATTCTCGAAGATGGACGTCTTACTGACAGTCAAGGAAGAACAGTAAGTTTTAAGGATTCAGTTATCATTATGACAAGTAATGCTGGTGTGGGACACAAAACCATTCATGTTGGCTTTGGAACAAATGAAGCAATCGAAGAAGCTTCTATCCTAGATTCTTTGGGCAGCTTTTTCAAGCCAGAGTTTTTAAACCGTTTTGATAGTATTATTGAATTTAACTCACTTGAGAAAGAACATATCATGCAAATTGTTGATTTAATGGTAAAAGATTTACAAGAAACTTTAAAAGAGCAAAATATTGAATTTACGATTACACTTGAAGCGAAAGAAAAGCTTGCGCAGCTAGGCTACCATCCAGCATTTGGTGCTCGCCCACTTAGAAGAGTAATTCAAGAACAAATTGAAGATAAAATTGCAGACTATATTTTAGACCAGCCTGAGGCAAATAAGTTATCTGCCATTATAGAAGCTGAACAGTTGAAGGTAACAGCAGCAGAAAGTGTAAACGTTCATTAGTTTCTAAAGCGAAGCCATCAGGCTTCGCTCAGATTGTCGAGAAAGGTTATTTTTCTCGGCAATTTTTATTTTGTCTGAGTCGTTCGTAATAAATGATTATGAATAATGAATAATTATAAAAACATCCTTTTGCACAAAATAATTGAACCCACTTGATTCCTTCTTTATCACATTTTTTTAGTAAAGCCTGCATTACTTTTTTTCCAATACCTTGTTTTTGATATTCAGGGTGAACCATTACA
>JAPSKD010000429.1 GCA_031177865.1 Bacillus sp. (in: firmicutes)
TATAATACTATTTATTAACAATTCTTAAACGAGAACATTTTCCTATAACCTTCCTCCTATATTTAAGATAATTGCTAGAAACGATAAAAAATTCGGGGCTCCTCCTTCTCAACTCGGATGATGAAAAGTGGTTTGCCAAACTGGCAGATCAATAAAAAAACGCTCCTTACAAAATGTAAGGAACGTTTCATTGTTTGGATAAGGTTTTTTTATCATTGGAAAACTCAGCTACTACTCCTGAAGTTTCACTCGTACATTTTTTTGACTTTTTCCATCTGCTTCATCCTCTGCCTGTCGGTTATGCTTAATGAAAAAGGTGAGAATGAGTCCTACTAAGGAAAGAATGGAAACGACTATAAAGGCGATGTTCGCTCCGTGGATATCTGGATAGGCAATGTCCGGGCGCTGTTTTGCTGATTCCGCTGTTGTTGTCATAACTGTAACAAGGATTGCGGTTCCTACCGAAGCGGCAATCATTTTCATCGTATTATCCATGGCCGCCCCATGGGGAATTAATCGTTTTGGTAACTGATTCAAGGCAGCTGTTGCGACCGGCATCATTACCATGGAAAGACCCAACATTCGAATCCCATAAAGGACAGTAATATAAGTCAACGTGGTCGACGGACTTAAAGTCGTAAACGCAAATGAAGCAGCAGTCATGATTGCTAATCCAATCATCACGAGCCATCTTGCCCCGACTTTATCAAATATTCTTCCGACAATTGGTGACATAAACCCGCTAATCAGTGCACCAGGTAATAAAGCAAGCCCCGCCTCAAAGGCTGAATACTCCCTCATATTCTGCATAAAGAGCGGGATGATTGTTTCTGCTCCAATTAAGCCCATAAAGCTGATCATTCCAATTGCTACAGCAAAAGGGAATATTGAAAACGTAAAAACACGAAATTCCAGCATTGGATGTTTCAGTCTTAATTGGCGGAAAATAAATACAATCAGGGATACACCGCCAATTGTGAGTGATAGTAGGGTTGCAGCATGTGACCAACCGTAATTTCCAGCACTCGTAAATCCATAAAGCAACCCGCCAAAACCAAATGACGATAATAGGATCGAAATGATATCCACTTTTGGCTTGGAAATCTCTGTGACATTTTTCAAGAAAAGGAATGCGACAACAATATCGATAAGAGCAATAGGCAAAATAATAAAAAATAACACTCTCCATGAAAATTGCGATGTCACCCATCCAGACAATGCTGGTCCGATGGCTGGTGCAAAGGATATCACAAGGCCGACAAGACCCATTGCTGCACCGCGCTTATTGACCGGGAAGATGAGTAAGAATACGGTTGTCATTAATGGCAGCATGACCCCCGCTCCTACAGACTGAATGACTCTACCTGCAAGAAGAATTTCAAAATTAGGAGCAATTCCACTAACAACCGTTCCTAACGCAAAAACACTCATTGCTGAGATAAATAACTGTCTCGTGGTGAATTTTTCTAATAAAAAGGCGCTGATTGGAATCATAATCCCATTCACCAACATAAAGACTGTGGTCAGCCATTGTGCACTATTTGCGGTAACGCTCATTTCATCCATAATTGGAGGGATTGCTGTTATCATCAGCGTTTGATTCAAAATCGCGATAAAAGCCCCTGCTAGCAAAAGGCCCACGATCATCGATTGCTTATTCTCTGAGCTCTTCATTCATCCAACTCCTTATTAAAAAATATACTGTTACAGATTACCTTGTTTTCCTTCTAAATTCCATTGAAATGTTTAGAGAAGCTTAATGCTAAATAAAGCGGTTCTTTAAAAAAAAGGTGACTTGATACATACAAACGGTGACAAGGAAAATAAAATAGACGTAATTATTGGCTACACGTTCAAGTTCACGCAAACAAAAAAACAATATAGTCTAAGGGAAAAATGATTGATGATTTGCCGGAGGCTATTGGGAATGGTATCGTCCCGAAGGAACAATAAAGCACTAGGGTATTTTGACAATTCGCTAGAAACAAAAGATTTTCCTTCTACAAACTCACCTCATCCCATCCACAATAAAAGACGGCACCCTTTGGCTGCCGTCTTTTCTACTAATATTACTTAAACCTATTAATATTGTGCGTGATAGCGGGTAATGGCTACTGCAAAATCCCCTCTTGTTACATTATTTCCTGGTTTAAATTTAGCTGTTACCGTTGGTAGCAGATCATAAGGACCTTGTGTAACCTCAAAGTAGGCATTCAAGATATTCAAGTCCAATGCAAGCTGAACATAACCGCGAAGGTGTGCGGGTACCGAAGAACTATCCACAATGGCAATCCTTGAATCACCATATTGGACGGTTAATGACTCGTTCATCTTCGATTCTGCATCTGCTTGAAGGCCGAGATTTTGCACAAGGGTATAAGCCAAATCAGCCCGTGTTACAGCTTGTTTTGGAGAGAATTTACCAGCAGCAGTCTCAACCATGACCCCTTTGCCTTTGTATGCGGGATCACGTAGTGCCGCACCTTTTGCCGCCACTGCTTCAGCAAATGCTAAGTCCTCCCCTTTAACATCTACATAAGTAGTGGTGCCTGACACCGGCAAATACTGACGAACCCCTGCACCCATAACAACGTACTTAGCTAAATCGATACGCGTGAGGTTGTCATTAGGACGGTAGCTTCCGTCAGCATAACCATCTAGTAATCTCTCATTTACACCAATCTTGATGGCTGATTCGGCAGGGTGTCCGGCGATATCTGATAAACCTGTAAAACTGCCGGCTTTCTTGGTTGTTAATTCACCTTTGACTTCTTCATCAATGGCAATTCCGTCTAATCCTTCAAGCCTCATTGTCCATTGGCCTGCTTTTGGTGAAGTAACTTGAACCGTACGATCGGTGTAAAGCGGGAACAGCAAATAGATTCCGGAGCTATATTCGTTTCCATCTGGGTCAACTAATACAAGGTTAATCGTGTTTCCAGTCTGACCTAGTAATCCTGTTGCGTTAATCATGGCAGTTAATTCCGTTACGCCTGGTTCAACATGGAAAGTATGCACATTTCCATTAAGGTTTAGGTTGCTATAAGTAAGTGTAATCGGAGTTCTTTCCACATTTAAATTGACATTGGCGTTAAATGAACGAGTAGCATTTACTGTCGTGCCATATCCACGGTCACTAAACGCAGCGTCAACAGCAGCATAAGCATTTACATATCCAGCACCAACTTCCCATGATTCATAGCCAGACATATTAGAAGCCGTCTTTTGTAAAATCTCTTTTACTTCCGCTGGTGATAATCTAGGATTCGCTTCTAGTAAAAGTGCAACAATACCTGCTGCATGCGGGGCAGCCATGGAGGTGCCGCTCATCGTTGTGTAATAAGGAAGATGGGCTGGCTCAATGTTTTCTATATCGTCGGTTGCACCTAGACTAGAAACGGGTGCTACTACTCTAGTAGAAATAATCCCTTCTCCGGGTGCGGTTACCGTTGGACGGTCCTCCCACTTAAAGATTTCACCATCGACCAAAACTGTTCCACCTTTGCCGCTCACACCACGGGAAGAGAAATCGGCTAATTTTGCTTGTTTCGTTCCTGCAGCAACCGTAATTACCCAAGGGGCTTTTTTATAATTTCCAGAAATAGTCGATTCACCTGGTCCTGAATTTCCGGCAGAGAATACCGTCACGATACCTCGGTCATATAACTTCTTCGTGG
>JAPSKD010000430.1 GCA_031177865.1 Bacillus sp. (in: firmicutes)
TATTGTTTTCGATTATTTTTCCAACAGCGTCACCTTCTGAACAAAAGGCGAAGGCCGCAGGTGCACCCAATGTGGTGATGAGTGAAATCGCCTGGATGGGGACAACCACGAATTATAGCGATGAATGGATTGAGTTATATAACAACTCAGGCAGTCCGGTGTCTCTTGCTGGATGGAAATTAGCCGCTGCAGACGGAACACCGTCTATTACTCTATCTGGCACCATTCCAGCCTACGGATATTTCTTATTAGAAAAAACAGATGATCAATCAGTGGCAGATATGGCAGCCGATCTCATCTACAGCGGTTCGCTTGGAAATACTGGAGAGCATCTTCAATTGACCGATAGCACCGGCGCCATCCTGGATCAAGTGGACGCCTGGTATGCAGGGGATAATACAAAAAAAGCAACGATGGAACGTGTGGACGCAACGGTGACAGGCACCAATTCCTCCAACTGGGCAGCAGCGATTGCCAATTATTCAGGCGGTTTTGGAACTCCTAAAGGTCTGAATTCCACTGCCGCGGATGGCAGCGGGTCGCCTGATGGAGGAGATGACTCGACTTCAACCACGCCAATCAACAGTGTGTGTACCGACACTGCACCAAGATTAAACCAGGTATCCGAAGCGGAAGGGGCAATCAATGTTTATTTTAATAAATGTGCCCTTTCTCAATATGCTTCAGCCGGGAATGCAGCTAACTACAATATTAACTTTGAAAATGTGCTAATTGACCGCTTAAATTCAGCAACGAAAAGCATCGACTTTGCGACCTATGAGATTAATCTTCCGCGTGTCGCGGATACGTTGATACAACGGGCGGCAGCAGGTATTGAGGTCCGTGTTATTGCAGATGCCAAGGATTCGGATGACCCTCATTATGCGGAACGTTATGAGACCATGCGCTTGTATCTTGAAAAAATGGTCCGAGGACTTGACGGCAGAATTGGGACAGCCGATGATATTGTTGTGTTTTCCGACTCCCCCATGTTCGCTGTTTTAGACAGTGCAAAACGTACGAGTAAAGGCCTTCCTGCCTCTCCTTCAGACATAAACGAAGTGACCGTTACGATTGGAAGCACAAAAGTAACTGGGCATTTGTTCGTTGATGCTGAGTCGAAATCAGTCGGAAGCTACTTCAGCCCCACTAACCAAATGCATAACAAGTTTGCCATCATAGATGATAAATGGGTATTTACAGGAACATGGAATTTTACCGTTACCGGTCTCTATGGAACCGAGGAAAATATGGAAAAAGGGATTCTAGACGGGAACCAAAATCATGTAGTTGAAATCCATTGGCCGCAGCTGGCCTCCATTTATGAGACAGAGTTTAATGAAATGTGGGGATCTACTATAGGCAGCCCGGATCCAATAGTTTCTAACTTCAGCACCCGGAAGACCGATAATACGACACATGATCTTACGATTAATGGAAAAAGAGTGGAAATTTATTTTTCCGCCGGAGATAATGCTGTTGGCCGTATGGCTGAGTTGATTCGGAATGAGGCCGATGTGAATGCATACTTCTCCATTTTTGCCTGGAGTGACCAAGCGCTCGTGGATGAACTAAAGAACAAATGGGAAGGTTCGTATAATGATTTAGAGGGAACCCGTACCGGCTTTGACATAAAGGGAGTTTTTGAGAGAAGCTACTGGAACCAGTGGTGGTCGGCCAGCGTCGATATGCTTGGAAAAACTGCGAGCCAGGTAAGTGCGAACAATCCAAACACCCGCTGGGCCAATCCTGCTCCCGTCATGGAAAGCGGTGAAGTTCGAAAGCTTCACAGCAAGACCATGATTGTCGATGCTGATACAATCAGCGACCCGACCGTCATTGTCGGCTCCACGAACTGGAGTAATAACGGCAACAATGTTAACGATGAAAACATGCTCATTATCCACGATACTGCCATCACCAATCAGTTTGTCCAGGAGTTTTACGCCCGATACAAACAAGCTGGTGGTGTGCTTCAGTAGAATTCCAGGATGCAAGGAATTGGTACTTCTTCATGGATTACCTTATAACAGAATAGTGCTGCCCATGGCAAAGAACCGGCTCGGAATGTAACCCGAGCCGGTTCTTTGCTATTAGGATCCTCATGGTCAATAGGCGACGGTTCTCATGGTTTTTTTAGACCGCAAGAACCGTCCCCAAGGGAGCCAGCACGAATTTTGTCGCAAATATGGTGATTTTCCACTACTTTTATGTTTATAATATAAAGTATTTATAGTAAGGGCAAACTCACTGAAAGGTGAGGACGCAAAGCTATAGGGGCTTCTGTCTTGGGACCAGCCAGCCAGCTACCATCAAATGAAAAAGGGGAATTTTTGATGTCAAAAAGTATGTGGATCACACCTGAAGAGGCAATGAGAAAGAAGAAAATAAAGAAGAACCTAATGTATATTGGAATTATGATTGGAACAATCGTTCTTAGTATAGTAGTGACTATACTCGCCAACTCAATATAGAATAATCTGGTCGATAAACTCTTACTAAATGAGGATTCTATTCTAGAATGGATTAACAGACAAACCTATATTAAAAAAGGGAGGTTTCTAACTGACTAGAAATCTCCCTTTAAAACTTACCCACATTCACATTTAAGAAAAATCAGGTGGTAACTGTACACCAAGCTGAAACCTTCATCCAACTTCGCTAAAACTTCAAGCATATTTCAACATTTTTCTACCGTCACCCATTCCAATCAAACGTTTGATTAAAAGGTCACAAACCCCTTTTGAAAAACGAACTCTGTACGATTTTCAAGAAAATTTATTATCGAGGAATGGCACGATGTTTTTACTGCTATTCTCCATAGGCCGCCAATATTTTGGATTATTTACATTCCTCGACTGGTTTCTACAAGAAATCATTTAATTAAATGAATGATTAAAACTGAAAAATATCCCTTTAAATCAACCATTTCTCCAAAATGTCGTAAAAGAGAAGTCGAAGTTTGACAAGTGAATTTTCGAATTTCCTGTTAGTTATTCACCAAGCGATCCAATATTTTTGTATGTAATTCTATATCAGACAAATTAATTTAAGGGAGACGGTTCCATCCGTCTCCCCCTTTTTCGTATCCTGTATGAGCTTATTTAAGAAGACCCTCATAGGTCCGCCCTGTTAATCACAGAAGACAAATGCACCAATAATGATTAATAAAATAAACAACACGATTATAATGATAAAACTATCGCAGCCACGTGTTTGAACACATGGAGCCGCATAGCCGTAATGCATTTGAGGCTGGGGAAGTACATTTGCCCCCATAGTCTGTGACGGAATCATATTATCCATTGTAACACTTCCTTTCATTTGCATAGAGAGCTAGTATGCCAATACACTATATAATACACACAGAAAGGAAATTGGAGCCCGTCTAGATAAAAAAATATGGATTCATTATGCTATGTGCCCAAAGTATTGCATTTCATCGATAAGGTTACATGCGATTGTTGAAGAAGGACATGCATATCAACCCGAAGCAGCAGATCATATTAAAAACGAGGCAATTAGAGAAGGCAGTTCATTCAGCCAAAATTTTTGTTAAAGAAGTAGTAGTTTACACTTAAATAGTAGAGAAGAGTCGGTTATCTATCGTCTCTTTTCTTATTTTTGTACTAACCTGTACTTAAACCATAAGACCGTTACCTTTT
>JAPSKD010000431.1 GCA_031177865.1 Bacillus sp. (in: firmicutes)
TCGATTCCGGTCCTCGGCACCATTTGAATTTTATTTTGTTTTGCCAGTGTGGCGGAATTGGCAGACGCGCACGACTCAAAATCGTGTTCCTTCGGGAGTGTCGGTTCGACCCCGACCACTGGTATCGAATATAGCGGGAAAAACCTTTAACAAAAAGAGTTCTCACAATTGTGAGAACTCTTTTTGTTGTGCCCAAGTCGCACGATTCAGATTGGGTAAATCGTATGTTATAAGATAATTAAGAGATGACCAGAAGAAAAAATGAGAAATTGCAGGGGAATTAAGCAAAGAAGAATTAAGACTAATCTTTAATGAACAGGGACGAAGCGAGCTGTTCAAGAAACGGTACTGAAGTATACAACTTGGTTCGGAAAGAGGATTTCCGTTCATAACTTGAGACACTCCTTTGCTACAGTCCATTGGGCAGAGAACCAGGATGTCTTTGCTCTGCAATCTCAATTAAGGCATAATAATCCTCAAACTACTCAACGGTATGCGTTTATTTTTGATGATACGTTGCGGGAGGAAATTGACAAGATGGATAGAAAGAAAGGAATTAATAAATCCCTTCTCTCATCCTTTGAGTGCCTTTCAGGGGGTAAAATATTTAATCCATCCATTATTTATTGGTTGTGACTATAAAACCTCCCTATATTTATTATTCGTAAGTCTCGCCATATCTTCTCGTAATTCTGGTGTATCATGTAGAACAAATACCTGATATGTAGGGTTGTTTCTATTTCGCATTGTATGTGATAAGTTATGCCCTAAATTAATTAAATTAATAGCTAATGTCTTCTTGTAAATGTTTATAAGCCCAAACTTTTTCTCCATCATAATCACTCCTTTTGTAATTGAGGCAAAAAGTTCTCCACGTAAATCACGAGTCAGCCTGACTTTTTCCACTCTTTAAAAATCTCTTTACTTGGTCTTTTGTTTGTTTTAACTTCCTCGATTGTGCGCCGGAATCTATCACAATAGTATACAAATTCCTTATATTCCTCGACAGACATTTCATTCATAAACGCAAGATAGTCAATTGCTTCGCCAAAACGGCGTTTCATTTCGTCGGTTGCATCTAGTGTGTAGAACCATTCGAAGATATTTTTATCTTTTCGGGCCATATTTAACGATATGTCCAGAGGTAGCACGTTTTCTTTAATGTGTCCTCCATGACCAGTTGCGAGTGGAATCACATGTTCAATCGAAAGTTTGGATTCTGTTAAGACTTTCCCTGTTAGAAAACAACGATTGTTGATACACAGCTTGATGTCCTTCCATTCATGAGGTGTTAATGAGTGCGGTAATTCTTTTAAGATGGCACGACGTTTTTGCGACTTATTCTTGTTGTATATGTAGACTTCAGGAAGTTGATTGCGTTTGTTTTGATAATCACAAACACATTGCTTACATTTTGGGTTCATGCCGTCCTTAGCAGCTTTTTTTACACCGAAACTTTCTATTGATTTTACTTTGTGACAATGACTACATTTTCGCCATTTACTCTCTTTTGTCATATGATTACGCACTTCGTTGTGTCTGTAAAAAGAATAGAATCTAACCAAGAATCACCGTTTTTTACTCCTATCATTTTCACTTCTTATTTCTCCTCTCTGTTAAGCTCTCTACGTAACAAGTAGATTTGAGATCACTTGAAGACCACTCCACAAACTTTGGATGCTGTTCGTTTGAATTAAGCTGCCATTTCCGAACAGTTTTTGAGATTTTGTCAGAAAGCATTAATAATTCTTCAAAATCAAAACAACTTTCCTGTAATTTTCTCCTAGCAGAACTCAATAAATTATGATATTTCATAAAATTTTCTTCTATCTTTACTAGCAGCTTAGGGGTGAACCCTTTAGCATCTCGGATGACTGCACCTTTGTGAGATTTAAAAAAATCAAGATACATAATAACTCCGTTACTATTCCATTCCTTTTCAGAAAGAGCGAGAGAATGTGGGTGTAGGCTCTCCATAAACGGTGCGAATTCCACAACTCCCTCCCCTGGTTCTAGGTATGGTTCAGCAACAAAATCTCTAAATTCCTCAAAAGTAGCATTAATGACGATATCTTGATAATATATGATAGTCGCACGAGTCGTACTGCCAGCCTGCAAAATGACTTCTTCTACCATACCAATACCCCGCATAAGATGATTCGCTATAAATCCCCTATTTTCATGAAATGGTCCTTTATTTTCATAAAAGGTTTTCTTTAGGTGATTTAATTCCTCTTTTTGGCGATTACGAATTATTTCATTTCTTCTATCCTTTAATCTTTGAAAGGTTTCAATTTCTTCATCCGAAGGAATTGTAATTTTGTCTTTCACATATTCTTCCACCACTATATATTTCAAGTTGAAGAATCGAAGCCATTTTTCTAATAACTCTGCTGTTATATTCCGCTTTCCTGATTCATAATAGCTTACAGCTGAAATATCTATATTCAAATATTCCGCTACTTCTCCTTGGTTGATATTTCTATTTTTCCTCGTTTCCTTTAAGAGTTTTAATAGTTGACTATATTCCATTTGCTCTCCCCCTTTTTATGTTAAAACTACTATATCATGAATCTTCAATTATTCATTTGACAAAGGAGCAAATTCATACATTTTGACAATTTGTCATATAGAGACTATTCTAATTTAACTGTGCTATCAATCACTAGCTACATGAATCAGATAGTCATGCACTCCTTTATCTCACTATACCTTCACGAAATCAAAGTGCCTTTTATTGTTCTTCTATAAATACTGGTACCATGTATCAATTGCAAATGGTATAAATTAACGTTTTTTATTTAACTGAAATACATTTGTAACTAAAAAAAGTATGCTACCCAGTTTCTTTCAATACTCACATCTAGCTTCAATAATTTCTCCGCTTTTTTTCAATAAAATCATGGGTATTTGGATCCAAACCAATACAATATTTTGCATTAAAATTAGCTAGAGCCGTAAGAACAAGTATGTGATACGCTTCCTATCTATTGATTAGCGTATTTCAAACAATATAAATTGGAAACCTAAGTCATGAACCTAACCCTATATCACATACTGTCTTTAAAGCACTTTTTTCCTTTGCATTTTTTATTTGGTAATAGTAAAGTTTATAATGTTCTAAATTAAAGTCTGATAAAAAGTCTTTAAGCATGCTATAAGTGTAAAGAATAGGAACATTTCCACTTTTTAAAATAGAGACGTAGGATTGACATGGTATTTGATAATGAAAGGATTTGAGTTTGAATATGAAAGAAAATTTTTGGCGTGAATTGCCACGACCTTTTTTTGTACTTGCACCAATGGAGGATGTGACAGATGTTGTTTTTCGCCATGTGGTGAGTGAAGCAGCTAGACCTGATGTGTTTTTTACTGAGTTTACAAACACGGAGAGTTATTGTCACCCAGAAGGAAAACAAAGTGTGCGTGGACGTTTGACTTTTACCGAAGATGAACAGCCAATTGTTGCACATATTTGGGGGGATAAGCCCGAATATTTTCAGCAAATGAGTATTGGTATGGCGGAACTTGGATTTAAGGGTATCGATATCAATATGGGCTGTCCTGTAGCTAATGTGGCGTCTAAAGGTAAGGGAAGTGGCCTTATCCTTCGTCCAGAGGTTGCTGCTGAAATTGTACAAGCTGCAAAAGCA
>JAPSKD010000432.1 GCA_031177865.1 Bacillus sp. (in: firmicutes)
CGAAAAAAGTCTACTTAACCTATCGAAAAGAGGAATTGGGGGGACATGGACAGGAAGCACAAGCAACAAAGCTTCTTGAAAGCTCTGTAGAATGTTTCTTTCAATCTTCGATCACCAAATTAATCGCCAATGACGACCGCGATGAAATCTCTACCGTGGAATTAACGAACCACGAAACAGGTGAGGTATCTTATTTGTCAGTAGATGAAGTGGTGGTTAGTCATGGGTATGAACAGGACGCAACTCTATTGGAAAATAGTGAGATAGATATTGCTAGAGTAGATAATTATTATATCGCTGGAAACGCAACAAGTGAATCCTCCATTGAGGGTCTTTATGCTGCTGGAGATATTCTTATGTACGAGGGGAAAATCAATCTAATTGCCGGTGCTTTTCAGGATGCAGCCAATGCCGTAAACAAAGCCAAGCAGTTTGTTCAGCCTGACGCGGCAAAAGTTGCAATGGTTTCTTCCCATAATGAGGCTTTTAAAGAGCGTAATAAGGAATTAATCAAGCAAATGATATAAATGAAGGTGGACTGAAGTCCACCTTTATTCTATATGCGGGGCAATTTTATCAATCCGATTTGTCCAAATTCCGCCGTTATAATTAGCAGTAAGTCTTTTTAAATCCTCCGGAGTATCAAAGCCCTCCGACCAGCCGCCATCACCGGCAACCACAATCACTCGAGTATCGACACTATCCATCCGGTTTAGGAACTTTTCCGACCAACCCCATAACCAAGGAGCGATCTTTTCTGGAATATGCAATTGTGTTTTCTCGCATGCTGAAGGGATATACCCTGTCCAGCCGACTGCAATATAAGGAAGCAGACAGCTTTTTAACGTCGCTTTAGACATAACGCGGAGAGTAGGGATTTCTTCCTTTATCGTGGCAATGGGCTGATCGCCGCCATAAACAGTTATTTGAGTTAAACGTTTTTCAGGCAGCTTCGAGAGTACATTCGCAAGTTGGATCCCTTCTTCGGGATCATCACTTTTGATATGAATTAAAAAGGATTCCTCTGGAAAATGGGTTAACACTTCATCGAGAGAAGGCATGAGGCCAACGCCTTTCCCGCGAAAAGGGTAGGTTTTTCCGTTATCCGCCGTGTAGCCATAACCGATATCTAATTGTTTTAATTCTGCCATCGTATATTCCTTCGTTGTTCCTTCGGCATTTGTCCGGCATTCTAGCGTCAAGTCATGAAAAACAGCAAATTGACCATCTTTTGAGGGCTTAACGTCCAATTCCACGACATCCGCTCCGTTTTCAAAGGCAGCCTCCATCGAAGGGATTGTGTTTTCTATATATGGATGTTCAGGTTCGAAAATGCGTGCAGCCGTACAGGTATCGCCCTGGATTCCTTCCATGCTGAAGGTTTGTCCCAACCCGCGGTGTGCGAGAAGTAGAGGGTCACCTTCACGATCCTTCGCAAAAATAGAACTATTGTTTAGAAAAATAAATAAAGACAATAAAAGTAGAAATAGGAATAATCTTTTTAGTGTTTTCTTCAGCTTCGGTTCCTCCATTAGTTAATAATCAAGATAAATGACGTAATTGGGAGCAAAAATGCTTCAATTTTTAATCAGCAATACAAGATTAAGAGACCTAATATTCATGTAATAGATGGCGATATCGGCATTAAATTGAATATATCGGCGATAAATCCATTATATTAGCGAACATCGAAAAAAGCTGATTGGAGTTTCCAACCAGCTTTGAGCTAAATTCTCTTTTTAACATCTTCTCTAATCGATTCAATGAGTGTATCTGATAAATTAGCCGGGAAGGATGTGCCATCTTTATATATCCAAGAATTAATGATTTCCAGGTCTGCTTTTTTAAACGTAATGCTGTAATTCGTTTGATTGTGGGTAAACTCTGCTGTTACATATTCCTCACTATCAAAATCATCATCAATAATCATGTTGGTTATCTCATATGACATCACAGTATAGTCTCCTTTTAACATACAATAAAAAATAGTGTTTGTTAAAAAGAAAGGTTTATACACAAGTTGATCGGAAACAGGCACTGTCCACCTGTGGTGGACAGTGTCCACGGACGGTGCCTGTCACCGTTAATGTGTCACTGTTAATGTCACCGTTAAAAAGTAATATACCAATGAGAAAAGGAACCATCTACGAATGAAGGTTCCTTTAAATGAATTATGAGATTTTTGCAGGCGTCCTATTTTCGATTAGGGCACTGACTTGCATTACCGTTAATGGTTTACTATACAAGGCACCCTGAATGACGTCACAATGGTGTTCTTTTAGAAAGAGCAGCTGTTCTTTACTCTCTATCCCCTCAGCAATAACGGATAACCCGAGGCTATGACCTAAGTAAATAATCGTTTCTACTAAGGCTTTGTCTTTTTGACTGCCCATAATATCTTGGATAAATGGCTTAGGAATTTTTAATGTGTTAATCGGAAACCTTTTAAGATACATTAGGGAGGAATATCCAGTACCGAAGTCATCAATGGATATTCTCACGCCTAAATCTCGTAGTGTCTGCATTTTTTTAATAGATGCTTCTGCATCGGTAAAAGCAACGCCTTCGGTAATTTCTAACTCTAAATAATTAGGATTAAAGCCGGTTGTCTTTAAGGCCTTGATGACCATTCCTACCAAATTTTCGTGAAGGAATTGTACAGGAGAGAGGTTTACCGCAATTTTTAAATCGCTTTGACCAGTATCATGCCAAGCTTTCCCCTGCATGCAGGCATGATTCAGAACCCATTCACCTAAAGGAATGATCAGCCCCGACTCTTCTGCAACCGGTATAAATTGATTTGGGGATACCATACCCGCTTCCATCGTATTCCACCGCAGCAATGCCTCCACTCCGACAATTTCCGCCGTCTGTAAACTTACCTGTGGTTGATACTTTAAAACAAATTCATTGTTTTTTAGCGCTTTTCGCAGCCCATTTTCGAGTGCCATTTTTCTAGAAATGTTTTTATTCATATCCATTGAATAGAATTTGTAATTATCTCTGCCTTCTTCTTTGGCGCGATACATGGCCATGTCAGCCTTCTTCATTAGCTCTTCAGTGTTTTTTCCATCACTTGGGTAAAAAGCAATCCCAATACTCATGGAGACGTGTAATTCTTGACCTTGAATCGTGATTGGTTTTGCCACAATTGCTCGGATTCGTTCCACTAATGGAATCACATCTTCTTCCGCCCGGATTCGATTTAGTAAAACGGTAAACTCATCCCCGCCTTGCCGAGAAATCGTATCAATCTTACGGACGCTTTTAGCCATTTCTTTGGTAACGTGCTTTATTAGTAAGTCACCAAATCCATGACCAAGTGTATCATTTATATTTTTAAAACGGTCTAAATCGATAAAGATAACTGCTAGTTTATAACGATTTCGTTTCGCCTCATCCATTGCTGTCTTCAGCCGTTCCAAAAACATCCTTCTATTTGGCAGCCCACTTAGCACATCATGGTAGGCCATGTGTTTCATTTTCCGTGCTACGGAAAGAAGCTGCTGGTTTTTTGAGCTTAGTACCTCTGTTCTTTCCCCAATTTTTAGCTCTAATTCCTCTGTGAGTTCATGATACTTAGCCAACAATGCTTGGTTTTCTAAGGAAGCAAAGATGTGCCGTAATATTAGCAAAAGGATGGCTGCT
>JAPSKD010000069.1 GCA_031177865.1 Bacillus sp. (in: firmicutes)
AATCTCAGGTTTATACCACTCATAGCCCAGCTTTAGTCAATCCAAAAGCTGTGTCAGCAGAACCCGGCACATTTTTGAAAGCTATGCTGATACGGTTCCAGGCATTGATTGCCGTAATGGAGAAGGTTAGATCTGATAGTTCTTTTTCTGATAGCTGCTCACGAACACTGTTATAAATGTCATCCGGAACACCGTGTGCAGGCAACTTAGTCAAAACCTCAGTCCATTCAAGCGCTGCTCGTTCGCGTGGGCTAAACAGAGTGGATTCGCGCCAAATCGGGATATGATAAAGGCGAAGCTCACCCTCACCATGGATCTTTGCCTGCTTGATATGCATATCCACGCAAAATGCACATCCATTCATTTGTGAAGCTCTAATGTGGACGAGGTGGATGATTTTCTCTTCAATTGAGCTTTCCTTCTCGGCATTGCTCATTGCCATCATCTTGTTAACAAATTCCGGAGATTGCTGCATGTAATTAATACGTTGTGTCATATTGTTGTACCCCTTTTCTTTTATAATTTTATTTTCTTTTAGCGTGTAATCTAAAGCATTTTCCCTTGATTTGTTGTCCCCCTCCTTTAATCCTGCTCATAAATATAACGAAGCTGGGATTGTATTTGTGACATTCTAGATTGTGAAAAATGATTTGAGTGTAAAACTTGGATGGGGTAATGGAGGCAGGTTCTTTGAACAACAAAAAAAAAAATAAATCTCTTGTACTTATCGTGATAGACTCACACACTCCTGGCTGCTGTTTATACAAAACTTCAGATTGAAGGGATGCCAATAGGATAAATGAAAAGAGCCTTTTTCCTTTGTACAGTACCGATAAAAGAACCACTTAAAGGGAGGGTCACAATATTGTTAAATTCCATGAATTAAAAATCCACAGATAAATTAGTAAAAAAATTTCATAAATAAAAGAAAAGGCACCTCAATAGAAGTGCCTTTCAACATGGAATATTTTATACTGTACCTAAGAATTTGAATAATGTTATTCTTTGACCTCAAACAAATAGATTTTCTCTTTAAAGCTGCCACGCTTTTTAGCCTTTTGCTTTCTCAATTCCTCCACCTTTTCAATCGACACCCCATGAGTCTCAGCAAGTGCATGTACTACTTCAAGCAAATCGGCTAATTCCTCAATTGCCTTTTCATCATTATTCGTGTTTAAATATTCATCTAATTCTTCAATACTCTTTTTCTTGAGTTCTTGAATGAATTCTTCCTGATCAAGAATCCTTGTTGAATAGTTCTTGCCTGTTTCTGCAATGATTTCTGGGATACGGTCACGAACTAGCTTGTTATATGCAGGCATTATTCCCCTCACCTAAATTAAATAGTATTCTTACTGCTTATTACCTAGAAGGTTAATCAAGTCTCTAAATATGGAAGAAGGATTCCTTTGTAATGTATCAAAGGGTACAGTTTTTTGATCACCTTCACCTATCAAATAAGCTTCTCTATTTTTTTTATTAAATTTTATCAAAACATTTTTAATCCTATATTCCTCAACCTTAGTAGCCGCATCAAGATTAACTGAGTCAAGTTCAATGGAGATTCTGTCTGAGACCCTTCTAAGCATTCTCCATATCGTTTTTTCTTCCTTTGATTTCATAAACAGTTCCGGAAGCTCTGTAGACTCTTTCAAATTGTTCAATGTCGTATGCATATATTCAGCAATACCATATCCAACAGGTTTAATGATAGGATTACAATTGATCCAATGTTCCACTTCAAATTGCATGTATTCATCGATTCCTAATTTCACAGGCCTAATATCCTTAATCCTCCCATAGCAAATGACTCCATTATGCTCTAATACACCATTCTTTACATAAAGAGCTATATGCTTTGTCTCTTGCCATCCAGCTTTTAGTTTATTTACAGGAATACGATAGCAGCCAGTCTGTTTATAGCTAATATATTCTTCCCGATCTCTAACAAGCCCGACAAGAACTTTCTCGTCTAGACCGGAGTTCCACTCTTCCAATGTACCCCTTGGCAAAATGCCTTCCTGCTGAATTTCCTCAGGACTTTTTTCAATAAGCCTCTCCATAAATCTTTCGACTAGTTCCGTTGCATTAGGGAGAAATGGCAGCCCACCAATATTTACTTTATCGATGCTTTTATAAAAGTGATGGTTCTGGTAAAGCTCTTCATTAAACCAAGGAAACAGGACATACGCTCCAAAAGCGGTTCTTTCATATGGACCGTCATGATTAGCCACTATCGAATCCCGATAGCGGTGCATAGTGTTTATATCATCTTCAAGTGGTCCAGGTTGCTTATATCGAGTTTGATAATAACTTCCTTCTTGAGCGTAATCGATTCGATACTTGGCATCAAATACATAATTATAGGTAAAGTCTTTCCCCTTTTTAGCAATGCTGAGCATGGTATCGGGCTTTTGAGGAATAGTTGGCAAACCACTTTCATACTTTTGGTAAGTCAGAATAATTTCCTCTTCGGTATATGGGTGTTTGTATTTTCTTTTCGCAGAACGGTTGGTTTGAAGATTTACAAACAAGCCTTCCCGGTTCACCTGGATAATGTCCTGGCTCACAAGCTGATATTTTTTATCAAGGATTTGCCCGAGTTTTAAGAATGTCCAATATTCATACAGAGTTGCTACATCTTTAACAGACATCTGATAAAGCTTCCCTTGAAGCATTAACCCTTTAGAAACCGTCAGATAGATCTGAAAAGCATCGCGGTAGCCCGGGGCCATTTGCAAAACCAAGCTAAGGATAGAGCGATCTAGCTTTTTTATGCCCTTCCAAAAAGGACTTTTCAGCTTACCCTCCAACTTCACTATCATTTCATTCAATTTGTCTAAAAGATCAGCATCCGGTTCTGTTTCCCACCTCGAGCTTCTATTAATCAAAGTATCCAACAAATCATATAGCTTATGTTTTACCCGCTGCATCATCCATTTCACATATCGATTTTCTAATGTATCAAAGGTAAGCTCCTTTTTAACACGAAGACCTTCGGTTGGCATAAGTGTTTTGTTATTGATATGGATGCCATTTGAAACCTCTGTAAATAGATGAGGTTTTTTTTGCAAATAGCTCCTGCTTCTAGTGTCCAGCTTACTTAATTGGTCTCCCCTAACCTTTTCATACGTTTTCTGGAGAAGGTGATGTGGCTGCATTTCAATACGATTAACTGCCTGAATGAACTGATCAAAATGTTTACTAATCAAACGGTAAAATTCACTTCTTGATGGCTTACCGTCGAGCTTCACTTTAGCTCCCAAATAGGTTTTCCGGATAAAATGAAAGGCAAGATTATAAATTTCATCGTTAATTTCTTCTAGTAGTCTTTTATAATCATTTTTGTAGTCAAGCTTTGCTGGAAAGATTTCCAATGTTACTTCTAACAGCTTTTTACTGCCGTCTCTAATTTCAAAGGTCGTTAATCCCACTTCATTCTGGAACTGCAAGTTTCCCATTAACATATAAGTATTTGGGATTTCCACTCTTGATATAGATTGCCTTAAGCCAGGATGCTCATGATAAAAGGATAAGTCTCTGCTTGTTTTAGGTATGACAATAACCTGATAAACTCCATTTTCAAAAAAGATAGGCCTTAATTGAGTAGATTCCTGCAGCAGCTGTGTTTCAATATCATAGATTAATACCTGATTTACCTGATCCCCATGAACAGAAAACTGCATGACATCGTGCATATCCATTGCACGATACTGTTTTAATCCCTCATACCTCTCATGATACGGTTTTCCTTTTACCACAAGAGAGAAATCATCTGTTTCAATCTTAACCAATTCAACTTCGTTACGAGATCCAGAAGGATGTAAAGCCATCCGCTTGTAACCTCCTAAGCATCTCAATCACTTTTCGAGCGCTCTTAGGATAAATAGCACTTTGTTCATCGAACTGAGATTCCTCATCCTCCTGATACTCAGTATTAGTAAAGAGAAGATATAACTCCCTTAACAGCTGTTCAATTCTAGAATCACTGCCAGACAGACGCGGCAGGATCTTCTGGAGGATACAATGATCAAATGCTTCCTCAAAGGTCATTAGATCACCTTCTTTGTTATAGGCAAGATAGAAGCAGATCTCATCCCTAACCCGGTAACCAATATGTGCATTAATAAGTTGAAGACTCTTATTAATCCTTATCAGCTCACTTGTAGCTTTTTCAATAATCTCAGTATCTACCTTGTATAGATCCTTTAAGTGCAAGTACTTTGAAGCCAGCTGACTTTGTCCAATTACTAATGAATCTACTTCCTCAAGATCATGCAGAAAAGATAAATTATCTAATTCAACTCGATTAAATTCAATCGTATTAGCACGGTCTAACACTTTTTTACTAAAGGGGTGTGTTGTTTCATCCATATTGACGGTTCCAATAACATAAAGATTATTAGGGAGTGTGACCTCTTCCTTTGCGACCTCCTCCGATAATAAAGTTGAAGAAACAACCTTTCCTTCCTCCCATTTTCTGCTCTCCATCACACTGAGAATATCACTGAAGTAGTATTCCACACGTGCTAAATTCATCTCATCTAAAAGAACAAAGTAAGGCAACTCTGGATGCTCTTGGGCTGCTTTAATCGCTTTGGTTAATGGTCCTTCTTTAAAATCGCCTTTGATATCTACATATCCTAATAGATCTGATCCATCACTCCAGTCAGGACGGACAGGGATCAAGGTATACTGCCCATTTTTCTCTGTAGCTCCTAAACTCTCGGCAAACCATTGAACCATTTTGGTTTTACCTGTGCCTGAGATACCGGATAGGATTACAAAAGGTTTTGATTTTAGGGATAGGAATAAATTGATGACTTCCTCTTTTGGGTAATAGAAGCCTTTACTAGCTATGTATTGATTTATGTGTTCGATTATTTCATTTAAAGAAAATATTTTAGACTTATCTTCTCTCACCATTGATGGACTTGAAGATAAGGTATATTTTGCATCTAACTTATCATCTAACACATCCCACTCCTCATTCACCAAACCTGTTTCTCTAAGCCAATTCAGAATATTTCTTGTCCTATACTGGGAAACAGAGGGTTCCATTAAATTAGAGCCCTTGGAGTTTCTAACAATTATCATCCCAATTTCTGAAAGTAATGAAAGCTTATCTGTTTTATTTATTCCCTTTAATAAAGAAAGTGTCTGATAAATTACCAAGAAATATGGATGGTGCAGCATTAGTTTTGAAAGATATTCGTTCTTATTAACAGCATCAATATATCCATTTAAAATACTTTGCTGGATTTGATATTCTCCATTTAAGAACCCCAATAATTTTAGCCCCTGACGAGCGCGGAGCTTCAGTCTTTTTATGGAGTCTTCCTTATATTTTTGAGATATTTCTTTTGGGTCTATATCCTGGTTAATAATGTCGTTTAAGAGTTGCATTGTCTGCTCCAAACTTGCTTCAGGCAGCTGGTCTGTAGTAAACTCTTTCAATTTGATATACAGTATGTTATTACTTATGACTTTATCAACAAAAGGCAATTCATGAAAAAATGACATGATAAACCCAGACCTGCTATTTGTCTTAATAAAGTCATTTGGTGAAGCTATCCTAACATTTAAAAATTCTTCCCATGCTGTTAACAGGTAATCGTAAGTAATAGCAGCATATGGTTTTTGTTCTTCACCTTGTGAAAACCTCTCTCTTGACGATTCAGTTTCAACAAGTATCTCTTCTTCGTTAAAATTTGTTATCCAAATAGGCTTATTTGTACTTAAAGTCCTAATTTCCGATTTATTTTTGACTATGGACATAAATATTGATTTCATTGAGTTATCTGGGGTCTCTGTTTCTCCTTGATCATCGTTATTAGCCTTTGATAATAAATCTTCCATTTTTACATATTTAATTGGATTACCTGAACCTCTGTGAATATCTCGAACATTAAGGTCTAGAAGTTTATACCGAACTGGATCTTCAGCTATTTCGCCTAATAAAATAAAACGGCCTTTATTATCAGGATGATTATCCTTTTCATAATCACTTAGATTATAAATCTCTTTAATTTCGTTATTATAAACCGCACAAAAATATTTCAAATCACCAGAACGGAGTCTATTCTCGCCAATTACCCAGCTAACGCTAGTTGCATGATACAACTCTTCAGGTGTCATTCCTTCTCTATATGAGACTCCAATTTTAATTAAAATAGTATCTTCTTTGCTCACTTTATTGCTCCTTACAATGTTTTTTTATAATAGACTATCGTAACAAGCTCATATTTCCATATCTTCTCAGATTTATTATCACTTTATAAATGCATCATATCAAGAAAAACAATAAAATTCCTTAGCGGAGTATTAGGAGAAACTCACTTCTCTGTCTCGCAATATAATGGTAGAGCTAGTCGATCACTAGTTGTGAACGTTCAGTATAACTTATAGAAACAATAAAAAGCTTACAGGCTATGTCTTTATTAGACATTGCCCTGTAAGCTTAGAATTTCGGGAGTATTAACTTCTTTTGATGTATTTTCACTTTTAACCTCATTGAGTAAAATCTTCTCTAATTTTTCTTCTGCATTTACTCCCATTGACTGCAATACCGCTTCAGCAATCGCCCTTGCAAGCAGCGGAGGGACCGCATTCCCTATTTGCTGATACTGAGAGTCCTTTGACCCAAAAAATTTATATGAATCTTGAAAGGACTGGAGCCGGGCTGCCTCCCTAATGCTTATAGCCCGGTCCTTAGCCGGATGAACCCACATCGATTTTCGAGCATTTAGTACTGTATCAGAAGGTTCATTATAAGCAAGTCTTCTATAAATGGTATTCTGTGTTCTGCTATGATCTGTGTAGGTAGTTTTTAAAGACTCGTCCAAATCATGAAAGTTTTGACCCTCTTTAAGAGACTGAAATCTTTTCAAAGCTACCTCACGAGTTTCTGTTCTTACATGATTAAAGATTTTATCACTGTTGTTAAGGTATCCATTTAATGGACTGCCGATTAATGGACGATGAGAGTCCTTAAACATTTCATCTTTTTTTACGTCCACTTCCGGCGAAATGTTTTCTAAGTCACCAATCGCATCATAAATTTTGTTGTACTCATCTCTGCTTTGAAATAATGGCTCTGGTGTCACTACCGCTTCAGCTTTCAAACAGTCTTTTCTGATCCCCATTAGAATTAATCTTCTTCTTTCCTGTGCAACACCGTATTGAGCAGCATTAAAAATATACTTGTCTTCGTTAAATACATAGCCAAGATCGGCTAGCTTTCTTTTAATGTAATTAAACACATTAAAAGATTTAATAGTGATTTCGAGATCATCCTGTTTCAGCTGGATATCAAATAGTTTAACTCTATTGTCAATAACCTCTGAAAACTTATAAATGACCTTTTGTGCTTCAATGATATTCTCAAGTTTTTCTGTATATGAGTTGTTATCTTCATTATTTCCGCCCATTAAATTTTTCAATGTTTCTCCAAGATCTGCCCAATCTAATTGATACAGGCTGTCCCAGTATTCGTGGTGCTGATCAAGCCAATGTTGGTTTACTGTCTTCATAAAGAATTTCTGGTTTGTTTCTTTCTGTATAAAGTTCAAAAGATCTTTGCTTGACTGCTTTTTAGCATGCTTTAGAAGTGTAGTTAATTTTGACATTAAGTCCTTATTAATCATGAATGGTGTTAAATCTAACGCCTCTGTGTATGCATTTAGAAGAAACTCTCTTAATTTATCAGAGTAGGAAGTGCTTTTGCCGATTTTAATATGTTCTTCTGTCGGCTCGATTCCCAGCTTAACAAGTTCAGCTTCGTCACTCTCATTCAGAAAGAACTTATGCTTTTCAGACTCCATAGTCCTTACGTTTTCCATTACAAAAGCCTTTGGTTTAATTTCTTCAATCGCACGCAAGTATTCTTTTACAAGCTGATTGTTCGAAGAGATAAGAGTATTCTGCTGGCGGTTGGCATTGGAAAATCCCTGACATGGGGGGCCCCCAATCACCACATCAATATCTCGGAATTCATCAATTGTTTCTCCCTCGTCATTTACGTATTTAAGCCTTGTAATATCTTTATGTAAAATAACGTCTTCATGGTTCATTTCGTAGGTTTTTCTTGCGTTCTCATTAATTTCGACAGCGACTTTCACTTTGAATTTCCCGGTCTGTTCAAAGCCGCTGCTGAGGCCGCCTGCCCCTGCAAAAAGATCCATTACTTTAAGTTTCTCCATCTTAAAACCTCACTTCTATTAGAAGTAATCTTTCTATCTATATTTTAAACAAGAACATTCGTTCGTTCAATTGTTTTAATCAACTTTTCAATTATAACATAATTATTTTTGAACGATTAATGTCAATTGGTGTAATGTTCTTCTCTCCTGGGTAAGATTTCTATATAAACCCGAAACCGGACGTGATTCCATGCCAGAAAGAATAACAAAAGAACAGCGATCGAATAACATGAGAGCCATTAAGTCTCAGTCCATGCTTGAAAATGCCATCACCAAGGATCTCTGGAGACGGGGCTTTCGGTTCCGGAAAAATGCAAAAATGTTCGGCAAACCGGATATCTCTATAAAAAAATATAAAATCGTCATCTTTATAGACTCTTGTTTCTGGCATTGCTGCCCAATTCACGGGAATATGCCAAAATCCAACCAGGAGTATTGGACAAAAAAATTAGCACGCAATGTCAGTCGGGATAAAGAAGTGAATCAATATTATCAAGAAAACGGATGGAAAGTGATGCGCATCTGGGAGCATGAGTTCAAACAGGATTTTGATGCTGCAGTTGACTCCATCGCGGATTTTATTAAAACCAAAACAGTTTTAAAGGAAAAACACCCTGAATCTTTGTCAGAAGATTAGGGTGTTTTTCTGTTAAATTAAGTTTTTCAGCTCCTGTGAGCAAGTTTCTTTGTATTGAATCCAGCAAGCTTCCTGCTTCGCCCA
This sequence comes from Bacillus sp. (in: firmicutes), assembly GCA_031177865.1. GTDB lineage: Bacteria > Bacillota > Bacilli > Bacillales > Cytobacillaceae > Neobacillus. The sequence goes on from JAPSKD010000069.1 coordinate 8,923, forward strand.
CTGTGTAACATTTCGCTCTCCGGCAGATTCTTTCAGATAGGACAAAGTCTTATCTGCAATGATACGGATAATATCATCCCATTTTTCTGATAGAGATTGCTCTTCCCAGACACCAACCAAATCAATTTGCTCGCTGTACAGATAGTGAAGCATTGCCACAGTATAATAAATGACGTTTGCCTTGTAGCCTCTCAGCTTCATTTCATCCACGATTTCTTTGACGCGCTGATTAATGATGGCTCTGGCAATTAATTTCTGATAGACGGATAGAGTAATCTTATCCTGTGTGCTGCCGCTCCAGAAGCTCTTGTTCAGATCCATGAACTTCTTGAATGCTTCCTCTCCGCCCTTACTGGAAACATGAGGGTAGCCTTCCCATGACATGAAATATTTAGCCAAATCGACTTTTGTAAGGACCTTATCTTTCGGATACTGCTTCTTGAAATCGGTCTGTTCTTTTCCTCGCTTGCGTCGGTTGATATCCACCATATACTGGCCTCTGGCACGTTCGAAGTACCATTTGCTTTCTGGTCTTCTTCCGTCTTTTGCGGGAATCCAGATATTGCGCGAGAATTTTTCCAGGTCGGACATGAAGCGTGTATTGGCCAATAGATCCGATTTATTGATCTTGTTTTGCGTATTGGCATATTGTGAAATGCGGGAAATCATTTCATCTTCCAGCAGGTGCTGGTCTTTTGAAACAAATTCGTTTACCTGAAGGATTGTAAGTTTTGCCTGGACGTATACATCCTTTAGGCTGATTCCCTCTTTATAAGCCTTATGGATGGAAGCTGTCGTTTGGCCGCCGTTGACAATTTGCCATCCGCTTAGACCTTTTATTTTATATTGATTGACTCCATCTTTCACAGGCTCAAAATCACCTGTGCGCGCCACAGTTGAAATACCATTGTTATAGGCGACAAACATTTTCCGCTGGAATGGATCTTTTAGCGTATCGCGTATGCCTTTGTTGGTTCCGCCCCTTGCCTGAAGGAAGGAACGGACATTTCGCTCAACAAGCTTTTGACCCCATTCGTCATAGGCTTTAGCAAGGAGCTCAGCTGAAATATAGCCTACATAACAGTCAAATTCCTTTACACCGCTTGAAGGGTCAGGAACAAACATCATTTCAAATGTTTCACCGTAATCTCTCTCAAAATCAATGTAATCTGTCTCTATAGCCTGCTCAGATGTGATCAGCTGCTGAACACGGTCAATATCCCATACTTGAACATTAACGGTTTCAATGCCGGGAATTGTCATTTCTACCGGCTTGTTTGAAGCATAATACATGTTTGTCACTACAAAAATATTAATCTCGTTTAAGCTGTCTATCTCTTCATCAATGACTTTAGCGAGATCGTAGGCTTCCAAAGAATGGTCAATTGTTTGAAGCAGGGACTTGGCATTTGTGACAAAACGCTTTGCCCGATTGGCGATTTCTGCAACAGCAGTCATGTTGATTGAAAGCAGATCTTCCTCATTCTGCTCAAAATTATAATCAGCCACAAACAGATCTAATACATGATTTTCGTCATCAAAAGAATAGGCATTTACGGCAATGTTTTTTCCCGTATCCTTATAAGGAGGGATCAGGATTTCCGGATCATCCGGCCTGTCCATAAAGGAAATCATTTTTTCCAGGAATGGAACCTGATAGCTGCCTGTTTTTATCGCTTTTTCTTCCAGCTCCTCCATGAAATCGAGGAGAAATTCTTTTCTTTGTCTAGTTTCTATCATCTTTTACCCTTCCACTCTAAACATTTGGTATATGGTTTCTGGATCTTTCTCATATTCGGAACAATGAGTAAGATCAATATTATAACTTACATGGGAAATTCCCTTCGGCAGATGTTCCTTTAAAAGACGAGGGAAATCTTCCCCAGCTTCGTAAACCTCTGTTTTTTCCACGAAAAACAAGGTATCGCCATATTCTTCTTCTCTAAAACCAAGGTCCGTCATCAAATCACTATAAATAAGGGCGATTCGTTCAGACCTTTCCGCAAGCTTGGCCCGGACCTGTCCGGCCAGCTCTTGGAGGCTCATGCCATGTGTCCGGCTTTGTTCAAGGAAGCAGACATATAGATAAATAGAAGATACGGCTTCACTTAGCTTCAGCTGGTTCTCATTAGATATTTTAATGGTTTTTGATAATTTATCAATGACGGTTTTGATTTCAAGCCCGCATCTGGTGCCTTTGAAGTCAATTCTTCCCTTTGTCGGACCCTCCCACTGTTCAATAATGAGAGGAGGCTGGCCAGGGTGCTTGTCGAGCCATTCATTGATAAACCATAATTCTCCAAAGAGCCCCCGCTGCTGTTCTTCAGAAAGCCGCTTAAAACCTCCGCGCTGGAAGAAAGTCCTCCATCGATCAAGTACTTTATAGACAGTTGAAAACAGAGATTCTTCCTTTCCAGCTACTAAATGTTCAGCTAGATTCTGGAGAACAACATCAAAAATTTCGGAGCTTTGTTCGTCCTCCTGTCTGATCACGAGGAAGTAATGCTGCTTAAGAAGGAAAAGCTTCTCAAAATATTCTACTTTGACTGACATGCCCCGCCATTTCGGGAGTGCTTTTTCCTGATTATCGTCCCATGCTTCCGTTCCCAGATCAATGTACAACTGGCGGTGATGATTCGCAGGATCAATTCCTGCAAACATGACAGGGCTCTCGTATGTCAGGACATTCAGCTTATACACTTCACTGTCATCCTGGCTTTTAAGCTCTTGGATCATTTGTTCAAACTCTATTTTTAGGTTCAACACAGCTACTCTCCTTAAATAAAGTTATTAGACCGTTTTATTAGTCTGGTAGACATTTGTATCGTCAATTTCAGTCCCCGGGAAAGAGAATGCAATTCCAATAGGAACCAGTTTTGACGAGAATCTAACATCCAGACTGTTAAAGATCGGCACTTCTGGATGCAGAGGATAAATTAGCATTAGCCCCTTTTCCTTGTCACGTATTCTGCGTTTCTCTGTACGGTCTTTGATTCCTTTAATTTCTTCATAATCAAGATCCATATATTCGTGGTTAGGAGACACAATGGCCCCAATGTCTCTGATTTGATCCTTGCTCTCAGGCGCTCTCACTTTCTTACCAAGAGCGGCTGCCGATTTCAAATGGATCTTCCCTAATTCAACAGGATAATCTGATAGTCCAGAAGATGCTGAAGGATCCCCTTCAACTACTGCCACTGTCCAATCCGTCAGCTCTCCCTCTTTATTCACACGGTCAATATAATCGGCTATTAAAACGGAATTAACGATATTGCTGTCAGCAGTCTGATATTCTGACAGGTATTCTTTAATCATGTCTGAATTCACGCCAGATGCAGCATAAAAGTTGGTTCTTCTGTAAGTTGTCTTTTCTAAAGGAAGCTTATTTGTCAGCTTGACAGTGGCCTCCATATTTCCTTTAATGACTTCTTCACTTGGATCAAAAAGCCTTGTCTGCTGCAGGGTACCTGCATAAATGACATTAGAAGATACTGCATTTCTCATTTTCAGCGGGCTTGTCAGCTTCATCGTCGGATGGCTCAGCATCTTAACGGCATATTCAGAAGGTGTTTTTTTCATTGCAGCAAGACGGTCGAATTCCTGGCGCAGCTGAATCATCGCAATGGCCAGATGTTCAAAATTTGAAGCTATCTCATCAGATGTATAGATGCGGCAAAGATCCATGTAGCCCTTTCTGTATCCAAACCAGCGCCCCATCTGCATGAGCGTGTCATACATAAGCGAGTTCCGGAAGTAATAGGTGATGCTTAAGCCTTCCAGTGTTAGACCGCGGGATAATTTGTCTCCGCCTACGGCTATTACATTCAGGCCATCTTCTTTATATTGGTGGTAATCCAAAGCATCCCGGCTGTTGCCGTTAATTTCGAAAACCTGAATTGTCTCACAGCATTTTCTCAGTTCTTCATATACTTCATCCCAGCTGAATTCTGGATGATTTTCATTTGGCCAATCCCTGCTAGTTGGAAGGATATCATTTTCATAAAGCTCCTGAAGCTCTGCAATCACACTGCTTTCAGGATTATACTGAAGCTGTTTTGAGATGGCATCAAAGGTACGCGATACTTCATCTTTTACGCTTGACTGAACGTCCTTGAAGCGTGATGTATGAATGAGCATCGAATTATGCTTCTTTCTTTGCCCTCTCAGATTTCTGACTGCAATTACAAGAAGGAATTCCAGCATCGCTTCACGCATTTGCGGAGGCACCTCTTCGAACTTATCTGCATCAGATTTCTTTTTAATTGTCGTAAATACTTCAAGGTCTTCCTGGCGCAAATGGCGGATCAGACTTGGGCGAGTATCTTCAGCATCCTCTTCCACATTGAAGTATTCTTCAGGTCCGCAATATTCCTTCGGCTTTGGCAGGCCGACAAGGAAATCTTTCGGATATAGGTCATCCCCTTCTTCCTCTGTCCTTCCTTCTTTGCTGATTAGAAGGTTAGCGAAAGGAGTTGCTGTATAGCCAACAAAAGCTTTTCGCTTAAATACCTCAAGGATTTGCCTGATCAGACGATTGATAGTTTTCGGGTCTTCACTTTTATCCGGATTGGAAGTGTCAACAGATGCCTGGTCAGCCTCATCATCAACAATTAAAACTGGGATATCCAGATTATATAAATCTCGGTGGTTGATTAACTGGTCTCTGAGGGATTCCAGAACCGTTTTATTTTTCTTTACAACCATCAAGGTTGGCGAGTTCAGGTTGCTGGTTCCTCTCTGGCTGGACTTAATATCATTTACTTCTGTTGTCCAGGATGAAATGATATGCTCTGCTGTATTCGCATAAATCTGTGCAACTCCGATTGGATTTCCATCCTTATCTGTCCGGTTCCCGATTACCTCTTCATTCAAGCGGATCTGTGTCTGGGCTCTTAAGTCATTATGTATTCCAGACAGAACGATGATTAGTTTATAGCCAACATCGTAAGCTTTGTTGATCAAACCAGTGAAATTGGCTGTTTTACCAGACTGGACATAACCCAATACAAGGCCGCGCTTATCGAATGGCTCCATGGACTTTGGATTTCCAATCGAAGCCATAATCTGATTGGTTGTTTCATCAATGGCAGTAACGGCCTCAAGCGGCCAATTTTTTGTTTCGGACAGATATCTGCGGTACCTGGTCCAGAAAAATCCGCTTGCTGCCATTTTAGGCTCAAACCAGCTTTTTTCTTTCGAGTTCCTCATGACATAATCCTTGGGAACCTCCAAGCCAATTTTGTATTTCATGAACATTTCAAGAGACCATTTCTGAAATTGTGCATCATCAATTGGACCAAACCCGGATGCCAATACTCTCGCTAATTCGAGTGCTTTTTCTGCTGCTTCCTCAGAATTTGCAGAGTGGGCTTTTAACATATAATAGTTATTCGTAAAGGCCTGTTCGAACAGGCTCTTATTATCAATTGCTGACAATCAAATTCGCCTCCGTTGTGATTGCTTTTAAGGTTGCCCGGTTCAGGCCGTCAAAGGCCGGCTGGGTTAAAAGAATGTTAAACAGCTGTTCTTCATTATCCGCCACATTAAGGTTCAGCATGGAAGAAGCAAATTGGATAACCAGCTCTTTCTGACTGTCCGGCACTTCCTGCACTTCCTCTTCCGGTACCTTTGGAGAATCTATAATATTGCTTGGCGAGCCAAGCTGAATAAATTTTAGATACAAGTTTAATAGCTTTGCATTTTCATCATCCAGGTTTTTAAGCAGTTCAGAAAGGATCGGATGATTTCGGTTCAATATAAATTGCGGCCCATCTTCGCTTCCCGACTGCTCCCATGTATTCAGGCTGCCTTTTACAGAAGGATTCCTTGGCCCTGGCTGGGTGCGGAAATAGAAAATATCTCTTGAGACTTTACGTGCAATGGATGAAATGGCCTCAAGCCTTCTTTTTGCATCTTCCGGCAGGTTGATGCCCGACTTTTTAATATCCACCTGCCAGTCAGAGTCCGCAGCATTCGGAAGATCAATGCGCACCCTGGCAAGCTGTGAAGCTGCATCCTTCGGGAATAGACCCATCCAATCTCCGAAGTATAGAAGTCGATTTTCACGGTAAATATATAATCCCTGGTGATCACGCCAGCCTTTATACCCGCCCGCCTTCTTATATTCCGGCTCTGTTAAATGAGACGCATGCGGCAGTATAAAGTACTGTACCTTAATTCGGTTCTCATTGATCCTAAGTATTTGCATTTCGCCTTCCATAGTATTTGGATGATACCGCATGAAAGGATCCCATGGCACAATTTCCTTTCCGTTAATGAACATCTCGACTTCACTCTTTTCGAGAATAGAATGGAATACGAATTCGAGATGTCTATTAATCCGGGCCACTTTATTATAGAAGCTGGTTTCTTTCAGCTTGCGCTTGCCGCCATAACCCATAAAGCGGTCAAGCTTATCAATGCAGACTATTGTTCCGCTTTCGGATTCAATTTCACCCATTTTTTCTTTTACTTCTTCCGGTATCCTGGTGAAAAGCTGCCATTCATTGCATTCTGATACATGATCCAGGTCCCAGCATCTTTCGTTATAAACTCCATCTTTTTTGGAAAGAACACTTAACCGTTTCCCTAGCGAAAAAGATGCAGTCTTTAAACCCATTCCAAATCGTCCGAGTTCATTCGCACCCCTTTTTGCTCTCGGATCCTTAGATCCAATATTCATGGCTGTCTGGAGCATCTCTTCATCCATGCCCGAGCCATTATCAGAAATTGTAATCATTCCATCACTTTCGCCATAAGCGAAATTAATATGTATTTTAACTGCCCTGGCATCCAGGCTATTGTCAACTAAATCAGCAATCGCTGTATTTGCATTATATCCAATCGAACGAAGCGCTTGAATAACAGGCGCTGCAGATGGTCTCGTCAGTACTGTTTCCATTCGAATAACTCCGTTTCATTACTAGGTTTGTAACAATTATAACAAAAATTTAATATATAAATAGGTAGAGATGGGGATTTACTTATATTTACATATAGAAAATAAATTTAAGACAAAATCTTAACAGAATGGAGTTCTACTACTATATAAATACCATATCAGATAACCCTATCAAAAAATAAAAATGGTCTAAGAAAATAGAAATAGAAATCTGACACGGATATTGAAATGTCTTACTTTACTATGGAAATGACACCAACATCAACAATCACGCAACTAATTGATGGAGTTAACATACTGCCACTTTAATGGTCTCCAGCTTCCATAATGGTTGTACCCTAAAGACAAATAAGAATACTGCCTACCAGTGGATTGCCGGCACTAAATGAAACATACAAACCAACTATAAAATCCCATCCCATGATAAAATACTAAATATATTTTCTAGTAAAGGAATGAATGGCTATTAATCTCCCAGACAAGGTGAAAAACCTGCCCTTAACTCCAGGCGTATACCTGATGAAGGATTCGCAGGGTCAAATTCTGTATGTGGGGAAGGCGAAAAATCTAAAGAATCGGGTTCAGTCTTATTTCCGGAACTCTAAAAATCATTCTCCAAAGATTAAAAAGCTGGTCAAACACTTAAGGGATTTTGACTATATCCTGACAGATACTGAATTCGAGGCTTTTATGCTTGAATGCCAATTAATTAAAAGCATTAAGCCGCTATATAATCGAATGATGAAGAGTCCGCAGTCATTCATTTATATCTCGATCAGCCTTACCGGCATACACCGTAAGATAGATATTGCCTATAAACCCGTTGAGAATGACGGCAAGGTTTATTTTGGCCCTTTTACCAGCCGAAGCAATGTGGAACGAGCTATCCGAGGGTTAAAGGAATGCTTTAAGTTGAATTGCAGCAATCCCAATGGAACGAACTCTGCTTGCCTGAATTATTCCTTAGGCTCATGCCTTGGCCGGTGCCTTGGCGGGACTGCGGAACAGCAGTACAATGACATTCTGGACAGGTTTATCGGTTTTCTGAAAGGCAATGACATGAGTATCTTAGAGGACATGAATCAAATGATGTTGAACGCCTCTGAAGCATTTGATTTTGAAGCGGCCTCCGCCTATCGGGATCATACACAGGCAGTAAGCTCCCTGTTAAAAAAAGAAAAAGTGATCGAATTCACCGAGGACAACCATAATATCGTCGCTTTTGAAAAATTAACAGATTCAACGATTAAACTTTTCCTTATTAAAAGGACGGATATTCTGTTCAGCCACAACTATGCAGCAGCAGGCAACATTGAGGAAAAAATAAAAAACCACATTTTAGCTTATTTTAAAAATGATGAATCAAATGCGGCCGGAGACGTTTGCAGCCATGAAATCGATGCAGCTCATATTATTTACCGTTATTTACACAGCGGCAGCTGCTCTTATCTCATCATTCCAGAAAACTGGTTGGACCCTGAGAATCATTCCATCCTGGATCTGGCACTAAAGAATTTACTAAATAACATTCAACACTTCCAGTCCCCTATTTAGAATGAATAAGGGGCTGTTCTTATTGCACTTCCCTCCAGGTAAGACCGATCTTGGACATGGATTCCATGTAAAGGAGCCTAATCGGCAGGTTATAATAACCGCTGATTAGGCTCCTCATTCGTGCATTTTCAGTTCACATACTCATTAGCAAAAGCCTCATCCACCCTAAACAAAACAGTAAAAGAAACCGACTTATTAAAATAATAAGCAGTCTCACCGCTATACTGAGTAACATCAATTATCTCAGGTATCTCTATTGATCTTAAAGTTACTCTCAGTCTTTCAATAGATTTAATAAAGGTGTTCTTCTTCACCTCTCCATCACTGCCAGTCCTTCCAAAGAAATCACGCATGGTTATTCTCGTGCATGGATTCTCCTTGCTGGAGGACAGCAGGAAGTGTCTGATCATATGGGCTTGGGTTGGGGTGATAATGACTTCCTCCCCATTAAATAAGAGAATATTTTCGCGGTCATTAAAGTACAGGACTAGTTCATTGGTTTCACTGTTTTCATAGAGGTCTTCACATGCTTCCTTTGAACAGATTTCGGTATTATTTTTCGTTATTTTATAGAACGCGTGGTTATGTAAGTATTTTTCATTCGATGACAATGTCTCAAATAATGGTGACAGCTCTGGACTCGGCAGCTGCTCCTCCGGTAAATATGGGAGTTTTTCCATTGTTTCATAGGTCTGGCTTGCAACATATAAAGCACTGTTGGCCAGATACATATGGGCATGAAGTTCCTGCTGCTGATTAAGGGCATATCTTGGATCATTCAGCAGCTGCTTATTCAGGGCTTGCTGAAAATAGCGGACGGCTGAGCCATACTTGCCATGTTTATAAGCCAGAAAACCAAGACGATAATAGGCAATGGGAAGTTTTTGTTCTAAACCAATGGCCTTGATCAGAGACTCTACAGCATCACCGTCATCCTTAAAGTGATTCATTTTTATGTAGGGACCGAATTTAATAAGATGAGATATAAAAACATTTTTAGTATGCTGAAGGGAATGATCATAGTGTGGTCCATTATTTCTCGCTAGACTTTTTAGCTTTTTATACATCATTTCATAGACGGTCACCAGCTGCATGTAATAGCCGTAATCGCTTTTTTCCCCGTTTTCGTGAAGATCCTGTTCAAGCAAGTACAGCTCGTCCAGGGTTAAGTCTTTTATCTTTAAAGTCCTCATCCCTACACCTCATTTCTATTAAAAGGTGCCAGCATTGACACCGCATCTATCATGTATCAGAAACACTTTCAACTATATAGAAATCACTCCTCCGTTTCGCGCGAATATTGTCGAATGAAATATGAATTTTTTGTTGCGAATCTCATACATTATAGGTGGCTTAGATCTTTTAATTTCTCCCATATTTACTTGAACTTGAAAAACGCGAAC
>JAPSKD010000070.1 GCA_031177865.1 Bacillus sp. (in: firmicutes)
TGAATGATAATCTGCGTCAATAATCTGGTAAACAATGAAGTGACTGTATTCATTAATTTTCTTATTAATCTCTTTGGCATAGTCTTCGAGGGCGGATTCCATTCGATTAATTTCTTGTTTCGCCCGATCTTTAATTTTCAGCTTTCCTCCATCAAGTACACAATGATCTTCATAATCCTCTTTTAATTCCACATCATCTCTCAGCACTTTTTTTGCATATTCCTCTACCTCAGCCACGAAAATATCGGCTTTCGAAGCGCCTTTTTTACCTTTATCCTCGATTTCATGAACTTGAAAATCAAGCTGACGGAAAAACGGGTTCGGTTTTTCTTGGTCATTCACAATCTGCTCAAAGTACTTAACATAAAGCTCTCTTCTCTTTGGTTTTTCATTATGAATCCCATTTCTTTGGTCATCGTCATGTCGTTTCTTTTCATCATTAAATAACTTATCTAATAGAAGCCACGAGTCATCTAATCCACTAACAGACCATTTTAAACCACAATAATCAACAATCTCTTCATAAGGATAGGTTAAGGAAGCAACACCAGCACCGCAGTACCGTGCTTGACCGTTTGATTCGACCAAACCTCTGATTTGGTTATCTTCCTGTGAAAAGCTTCTTGCTGAAATCGGGCTAAAGAGTTGGAGATAAACAGATCGAGCAACCTGGTCCATATACTCCGATACATTTGTTAAATGCTGCCCTTTTGTATTTTCGTAATCAAAAAGAAAGCAAAAATCATAAGGAAGATGTTTATCTGTTATCGCATGTGCCGTTCTGCCCTCTAAATCAATTTGATTCGGGCGATACTCAAGTTCAATCGTCACATTTTGTTTGTGATTACCCGAGGCGCTCAAGCTTATGGCGTTCAGTTCTTTTAAGCTGGCGTACCCATTCCCTTGGACCGCTTCCCACTCTGTTTGGTCCACCGTATTACTTCTCACTAATATATCTGGAAGTAAAAAAACGCCGCGAATCAGTACACTTTCTGAATTTAACTTTCGCTCCAGCATTTCACGCAGATAGAGAGCGATTTGTAGAAAAATCCCTGAACCAGTTCCTCCCACTAAGGAACTTATAATAATCACTCGGACATTATACGATTGTGTATGGCTGTCGACGGGAAAGATTCGTTCAATCCCATCCCACATGGCATTTAACTTACCTTGTGACATTGCTGACCGAAAAGCCAGTCTTGATACCGCTCGAACTTGACCGGCTCCATCTGTCATCGTTTTCCTTTTAATCTGGGGATTATTCGGAAACCATTTTAATACTTCAGGATTCGCCTGAAGATATTCATTTACCGAATGGCTTGTGCTTGTTTGTGTAGCGCTGTTTCTTAGGTGCTCTAATTTTGAAATGCTATTGGCATCCGTATCAAACGCATGGATTGCGACTCTCCCCCGCTGTTCGGGGGGAACACGGCCATATACCATATTGGCAATATTACTTCCTATTCCGCCTAGACCGATTAATATGGTTGGAACATTAAAGCTCATCTGGTTACCACCTCTTAAAGTACTTTTAATGGGATTTAAATATATAAACTGAATGGTCGTTACTTCTCTCAATTTGAATCTCATCGTTATGATAAATCTGTAAGTCTGCCTTTTTACTTCTTCCCTCAAGCTTTTCATGTCTCACAATGAGGTTAGGGTCTTGGGATTCTTTCACGAGTAAAACACGGTCCTTTTTCCGATCCGCTTTAAAGGTTAAATCGCCAATCGTCTTTTTTTCCGCCAAATAGGGGACAAGCCATCTATACACCCAATTCGTATGGAAGTTTTCTGTCATCCCGCGCGCATCTCGGAGCCTACTTCGCTTCCTGCTTTGCTTGTATTCTATCGAAATACGATTTTTGTCAAACCTTGGTTTTATGATGATTCCAATCATATAGACAAGAAGAGCAAGCCAGATTAACGTTTTTACAGCAACACTACCATATTTCTTAACAAGTGAGATATCTTCAATCGTTAGTGTAAACGTCTCTTCCGCGATTTCATTAGGGAACTGACCGGGAAGGGTAACATGAAGGGGCACATCACCTACCGATGTTCGGAACATCGGCGATAAACTCTTAGGGTACATCAGAATTTGATTCCCTCTTTGTTCTTTTTCAATTTTTATATGGCTCGGTGTTTCAATTTTGAGTTGCTTGAACACCTTTTTAAGCTCATCCGAAGTCATTTCCTCATCATTTACCATAGGAGTAATCACAAAGGGAGCTGCTTCGTTTAACCTATCTAACGGTGTACTCCAGGTATCGGTATTGGCCACAAGGCTCAACTTTCGAGTTGGGTTAACTTGAATGCTCGATTCCTTTACTTTTTGATAGAATCCTTTAATATTGACTTTTACGTTTACAGGAATTGCATCCTTTTGAGGTAACGTGAAATCCCCAATGAATTTATTAACCTTAGCGTCATATTTTAGGGGGAGCTTCACTCCTTCAATTTCAGCTTCTACTTCAAACAAACTTTTCACATCGATATCGCGTAAATCGATTTCTTTATCATTACTCTCACTTTTCAACAGTGTGGCTTCAAGCACCATCTTACTGCCTGCAAAGAAAACCTCAGAATCACTAGTTAGACTCCCATCACCATTGTCTTTTTTAAAATCAACTCTAAAATCAATCGCCGGTTCTGCTAAAATCTTGATAGAATTTTGTTGTTCTTCCGATAGCGGTTTATCAAAGACAATTTTGTATGTGCCTCTTTCGATAATGCCATCACCACTCGCGTTTTTGAAATGCGTGAATGTTCCTTGAATGGGTGGATGTAACTTTGCTGGGTCATCGGGGGTTATTACTTTGTACGGACCCTCCATTCCTTGTTCAATACGTTGGTTGTTCATATAAAATTCCTTGAAGGAAGCATTCTCTTCAGCCGACTGTTCTATGAGAGTAATTCTCCTTAAAGGGAAAGGGGATTCTAAGACTAATTGATTTCCGTCCCAAACAGGATGCAAATCAAATTTCTCCTGTTCACTCGGATCTCGATTGGTCATGAGCGCAGCAACTTCGTTAATTCGTTGAATGATATCTTGCTCTCCATTGCTCACTAACACATTTCCTGTTGAACTTTCTGTCCATTGTCGTTTAAAATCAGCCATAATCTCTAACTCTTCCGTACTCAAATAGGACTCAATGGGAATCAACGTGCTGTGAAAACTAGCACCATTTTTATCCATTTTCTCCTTTAGTTCTCTCAAACTAGTAAAAAGGGCATTCTTGTTCTCTTCAATTTGTACTGTTGTAAGCTTTTGTTCAAGATGGTTAATTTCATTAAAAATTCCATCAGTAAGAACGATTAGCCAGAAATCAGAGTTTTTATGACTATCGGCCGCTTTTTTCAATTCATTGATCGCTGTATGTAAAGATTCTAGTGGAGTACTTCTTTTCCCCGTCCAGGTTCGAATTTGATTAATTTCGTGCTGACGGAGTCTTTCATCTAATTCAATCGGCTCCGGTACGGTTGGTGAGCTCATAGAAACGACCCTCAACTGGTCCTGTTTTTCTAATAGAGCAACAAAGCTTTGAAGGGCGTAATTCGCATACTTCCAATTATCTATCGGCACCTTTCCAGACTGTTCCCACATACTTCCAGAATCATCATACACAAGAGCAACCATTTTATTTTTAGGAATATTGGAATCACTTTTCGCTTCCGCGGCTGTAATTAAAATGCAAAAGGAAAAAATAAACAGAACGTGCATGATAACAAGATGTTTATACTTAGCTATCATTCTTTAAACTCCTTTCACGAACGAGCCAACACCATAAAATAACACTCTTTGAATAATTACTCCTATCCTATTCAAAACATTTATGATGCATGACCCAATTGAATAAGTTTAGCAAAAAACCTGTACATATCATGGGATCTCTACTCAAAATCTTGCCTTACGATAAACAAAGAAAACTCCCATTCAATTGAGTGGGAGTTTTCTTTGTTTAATAACTGTTACGACAAGTATTTTTTGGGCTTGAATTCTTGTGTATCGTGATTACAATCCTTAACAAACGGACATAGATTGCATTCACTAATGTTGCTCGTCTTAAAGTAGTTAGAAGGATCCTCAATGGAATATTTCATGACTTGTAAATAGTTAAGACCTTCCTGTAAATCTTCAGGGGTTGGTGTGAAGACATGCTTCTTTCCGTCGAGCAGTGTAACAACTTCTATTTTCTTCGGAGTTCTGTTCCATACCTTTTCAGAAAACACAATCGTCAAATGATAGTAAAGCGTTAACATTTCTGGTGATGCATCGACTAAGTACTTTTTTATCACAAAAGAGGAATCAGACCACTCTGCAACATCAAATGTTAAGGATAAGTCCACATCCAGTTCCTCAATATATGTAGTTAGTTTTTCAAACAAAAACAAAGGTGGAGATTCCTTGGATTCGGCCTGAATATGTTGTATTAGATAATCTGTTATTTTGGCAACCACCAAATAATATTGAATCCTAGATTCAAATAGGTGTGGAGATACCTTACTCCAATATTCGTCAACAAGCCTCAACACTTTTCCCGAGTGACGGTGTTCAGCAGGGAGCTTAAAAAAAGTATAAACAACCTTATTTACCACATGTTGCACTACCTGTCTCCAGTTGATTGAACGCTTTTTCTTTTCGTAGTACTCAAAATAAAATTTGTAAGGACAAGTAATGAAGTCTTTTAAGTTATCCTCTGTGATCGCCTGTATTTGATTCATGGACAACCCTCCCCCTAAATGTATTTGTTCAACGTAGTTAATTTGATAATAATTGATAATGATTATCAATGTCAATCATTTTTTCTAATTTAGAACCTAAATTATTTGAATAGTTAAATTGTTGTCAAGAATCTTGTTCTGCTACATATATTTTTGGCAGGATGATTATAAAGGAGGACATATGGATGATGACATCAGAGAGTATGCGTTTACGAAAAATTCAAAGGCAAGCTCATGAAATTATGGATGAGGTAAATCTTAGAAATGTGCAAATGCCGCCAGAACTCCTGACGTTGGTAATCGATAACCTATCACGTGCGGTTGGTGATTTAACCGATCCTTCCGGTAATTTTTCTTTGAGTTATCTAGAAGAAAAAGTCGGTAATGCCCACTCCCTTTTGGTTAAAAAGAGACAATGATATCTAAGGAATAAAATGTAAAACGAGCCCACTACATGGTTAGATAGGACCAATGTAGTGGGTTTTCTTTTTATAAAAACATTGAAACACAGCATAATGAGTTTCATAATAAAAGAATGGAAGGATGTGGGAATAATGAGCAGATATTCGATTGAAGAATTCATCAAACAAACAGAGCAGAAAGATAAAGGCGAAGGTTTTTTTGAATTGGAGACGCCTCGGATGTTGGAGGTAAACTTAGACGGACAGGTTTGGGCAAAGGCGGGATCCATGGTTGCGTATCACGGTGAAATGAAGTTTGTCCGTGAAGGAATATTAGAGCATGGTCTCGGGACTGCATTAAAAAAGGCATTTACAGGAGAAGGCGCTTCTCTAATGAAGGCCAACGGGAGAGGAAAATTATATCTCGCGGATAGCGGAAAGAAAATTATTATCCTCAATTTAAGTAATGATTCTATTTATATTAATGGGAACGATCTATTAGCATTTGAACCTAGTATTAAGTGGGAAATTAAATTAATGAAGAAAATTGCCGGAATGCTTGCTGGCGGGTTATTTAATGTCCGCTGTCAAGGAACCGGAATGATTGCCTTTACGGCACATTATGAGCCGATCACATTAAGGGTATCGCCGGGTAATCCAGTTATTACCGACCCAAATGCAACCGTCGCCTGGTCTGGTAATCTTATGCCAACCTTTCAAACTGATATTACGTTAAAAACATTCCTAGGAAGAGGCAGCGGCGAGTCAATACAAATGAAATTCGAAGGTGACGGTTTTGTGGTGATTCAGCCTTTTGAAGAGATCTACATGAGAGCGAAACAAAATATGTCATAATGTGATGAAAGTCCTCCTGCCTTAAGACATCGAGGACTTTTCAGGTTCAATTGATGAAAAAACTATGAAACCTAATCTCCTTTTCGAAAACCTTGTTGTTTCAACATTTTTCCTACGTCTTTATAACCGTCATTTATATAGAATGGGTCCTTATAAAAATTAGCCATTCTTTGTGTCCAGGTAGAACCTCCGCTTTGTCTTCCTTTTGTTGCTTCACGATGAATGTGATTAAACTTCTCGATTTCTTCATGAATATTCTCTTTGTATTTTTCTTCATGATAGATAGCTTCCTTTGGTAATCGAGGTACAAAATCTGGAATTTCACTAGGATAACCAATACATAATCCTGAAACTGGGATCACATACTCAGGCAAATTCAGCAGTTCAATGTATTCTAATGGACTTCTCCGTATTCCTCCAATTGGCACTGTCCCCAACCCGAGGGATTCTGCAGCAGTAATCGCATTTCCTAGCGCAATACCAACGTCTACTGTTCCAACTAGTAATAAATCAGGATTGACAGCAGCCTTAAACTCAATTCCTTCCATTTCACATGCCACCTTGATACGGTGGAAATCGGCACAAAATACAAGAAATACAGGTGCTTCGATAATATGCTTTTGATTTCCTGCAAGCTCCGCCATTTTCTTCCTTCGCTCAGAATCTTGAATCGAAATGATGGTAACGTGTTGACCGTTGACCCAGGATGGGGCAGCCTGTGTAGAACGAATAATAGTGTCGAAATCTTCATTTGAAACTGATTTATTAGAGTATTTCCTGATTGAACGATGTGCCAATATGGTTTCTACTACTTGGTTTCTTTGTTGTTCCTTTTTTTTCATATGTATCATCCTTACACTAAATTTTATATACATTCTACCCTATCAAAAAAGTTGCTCTATAGGAAGAGCAACTCGATTTGGGGGACCCGAATACAACTCACTGGAATGTAAGTGAATTGCTCATTTCAATTATGTGGTTCTGGGCGGCCCACAGGATAAAGTAATGATATTCTGTTCCTTCTATTATAACTGGAGTCGGATA
Organism: Bacillus sp. (in: firmicutes); assembly: GCA_031177865.1. GTDB lineage: Bacteria > Bacillota > Bacilli > Bacillales > Cytobacillaceae > Neobacillus. The sequence continues at coordinate 7,026 of JAPSKD010000070.1, forward strand.
CCGCACAATCAATGCTGCTTGATTTCTCATTTCGGCTGGTTGGTCTTGGGACGGAAAAATCAAGCAAGCTGGTTGATTTCCAATACGAGTGTGTTGGATGCGGGGCTGAGTGCCATATGGGTTCAGTTGGTGGAAGGCTTCATTTTGACAAACCACATCAATCGATTGGTCGGAGGCTATGGCTCCGATTTGGAAGAAACCATCTTCTCCTTCGTATCTTTCATCGTTCACTCGCTGCCAATGAGATGGATATTGGAATCGAACTTTATAGCGTGTATTTAAGTATGTTTTTTTGAGGGAAGTGATTGGTAAAGGTGACCATTGCAAGGCTGTAATCGCTCCAGCGTCTACTAGTTTTATTGGAACGGGATGAGTTAAATCCACCAGCCAGATTTCACTGGAACTGCCTTGTTGCTTACATCCAGAAAGATAGGCAATTTTCCTGCTATCTGGCGACCAGGTCACAGGGGTGGCAAAGCAATCGGAAATCGCTCTTGTAACTTCGTTCATTCCTTGTCTTCCAGCTGTTCTTATCAGCGAGAAATATCCAATGTTTTCAAAAGCAGTTGCACTATATGCGATACTTGAAGAATCAGGTGACCAGGTTGGGAAATAATTTTTCGCTAATGGACCTCCTTTTACTTCTATTACGTTTCCAGTTGCAAGGTTTACGCTGTATATGATCGAGATACTGGCACCTGGAGTCGTATATAAAGCATAGGTTCCGTCTGGAGATAGTCGAACATGATTAAGTCGTCCACCTGTATTTCGGGTGACTTGCATTTTACCAGTTCCATTGGTTTTAATGCGAAAAAGCTGGCTTACTCCCTTGGTATCTGAAGCTTGAAAAAGCAAATCCGTACCGCTCGGAAACCATTGTGCGTCTGTGGCACCAGGAGCATTTAGCATTCGGGCTCGATGAGTAATCACATTGTAAATGACCAACCCATTTGGTTTTGTATAAACAATCTCTTGGCTATTCGGAGACCAATCTAGTAAAACACCCAATCCGTCTGCAAACTGATCAATTTGAGCAATACTGTTATCAGCTAAATTAAGAATGGTAAGGATTGCATTTTTTCCGATAAAGGCGATCTTTGTGCTATCAGGTGACCAAATTGGCGTCGAATAAGATTCTGCTAATCCATTCGTGATTTGTTGGTTCACACCATTACTTGGAGTATAGATCCAAATATCATAGTTGCCATTTCGATTGGAGGTATAAGCAATTAAACCTCTGTCACCAGGGGGAGCGTATGGAATGATGAGTTGCATACCTGGTGAAATAACGGTAGATGACAGGTTATTAACTTTCATGATCAACTCGAAGTTGCTCTGGCCCCCTGTTATTACGTTAAAACGGCTTGCGATTTGGAATAAGGTATCTCCCGGCTGGACCACATAGTAAGGAACACCAGGTGGTACTTTCAACAGCTGACCAACTTGGATCGCATAAGGTGGCTGAAGTTGGTTCGCTTGGATGATATCCGCAGCAGGAACCCCAAAATTTTGAGAAATTTGATAAACCGTATCTCCTGTTTTGACACGAATGACATCTATACCAGGAGGAATCGAAAGCTGCTGCCCCACAAAAATCGAGTTTGGCGAGGACAGATTATTCGCCGCAATCAGCGACTCTACCGGCAGCTCCCAGCGTCTCGCTATCTGGTAAAGTGTATCTCCGGGACGGACTGTGTAAAATAACTGCATTAACTTACCTCCAATCTATCTATTACTTTTTGATGGACTCACCTCATTTCCAGTTCTGCTGACTTCAACAACATGGGCAATCCCTTTTGCCTACATGCTATTCACCTGCAGGATGAAAGTTTCATCTTACTGCAATAAAAAAACCAACAGCATGTATATTTTTTGCTGTTGGTTCTTTGTATAACCCAGGTTTTATCTTCTTTTATTTAGAGAAAGTCCTTTTCCTATTGGTGCATTGAGGGTGGTTACCATGTTGTTAACGGCACTAAACAATGCTTTTACAGAGGACGTCATAATATCAGCGTCAATCCCGCAGCCCCAATATTCAGCACCATCCATAGAAGTGATACCCACATAAGAAACAGCGTTTGATCGGGACCCACTTTCTAGCGCATGCTCCTTATAAACTAAATCTTTATATTCGATATCGAGCTGGGTTTGAAGAATATTGCTGATGGCGTCAAGTCTTCCATTCCCGTCACCAGTAAATTCTTGTACTTCGTTATCTATACTGATTGATACAATCGTTTCGTAATGATCGCCTTGAGTCGGGCGGTAATTGATAAACGTGAGCGGAGCACTAATATTCACATATTCATGAGTGAAAATTTCATAAATTTCATCTGGCTTAATCTCCTTGTGCATTCGGTCAGATTCATCTTTCACCTTATATCCAAAGTCTTCACGCATTTTTGCAGGCATATCAAGCCCATAATGTTGCTCAAGGATATAGCCAATACCCCCTTTACCAGATTGGCTATTAATTCGGATGATATCTCCTTCATACTCTCTGCCAATATCCTTTGGATCAATCAATAGATAAGGTACTGTCCAGTACTGACGTTCTTCTTCCTCACGCCATTTCATCCCTTTGGAAATGGCATCTTGATGGGAACCTGAGAATGCAGTAAAGACGAGGTCGCCGCCATATGGATGTCTTTCATGAACCTTCATTTTTGTCAATTTTTCACACTTCTTGATAATTTCACGGATATTTTCAAAATTAAGCTGTGGATCCACCCCATGTGAATACATGTTTAATGCAAGGGTCACGATGTCCACGTTACCTGTTCTTTCACCATTTCCAAACAGTGTTCCTTCGACCCTCTGCGCTCCAGCAAGCATTCCCAGCTCTGCATCCGCAACTCCGGTTCCTCTGTCATTGTGTGGGTGTAGAGAAAGGATGACATTGTCCCGGTAATTTAGGTGATCTCCCATAAATTCAATTTGGCTCGCGTAAACGTGAGGCATTGACATGGACACAGTAGCTGGCAGATTAATAATCACCTTGTTCTCAGCAGTCGGCTGCCAAATATCAAGTACCGAGTTACAAATCTCCAGTGCGAACTCCATCTCCGTACCCGTAAAGCTTTCTGGTGAATACTGGAACTGGAAGTTCCCTTCTGTCTCAGCTGCATATTTTTTAAGCAATTTAGCACCTGTTACGGCAATATCGATTATTTCTTCATTGGATTTTTTAAATACCTGCTCACGCTGTGCCACTGAAGTAGAATTATATAGGTGCACCACCGCTTTGTTCACACCTTCAAGTGCTTCAAACGTCTTTTTAATAATAGCCTCTCTAGATTGAGTTAACACTTGGACGGTAACATCCTCTGGAATCAAATTCTGTTCAATCAATGTACGTAAAAACTGAAATTCTGTTTCGGATGCAGCGGGGAAGCCAACTTCTATTTCCTTGAAACCTACCTCCAACAATAACTGAAAGTATTCTAGTTTTTCCTCTAGGCTCATCGGTACCACTAACGCTTGATTTCCATCTCGCAAATCCACACTGCACCAAGTAGGAGCCTCCGTTATGTACTCCTTCTCTGTCCATTTCAAACTTTTGACTGGGGGCATAAAATATCCTCTAGAATACTTTTCAATATTTCTCATTTAAAACGACCACCTTTTCAGATAATTTCATAAACATAAAAAAGCCTATCATCTCATAAGAGACGATAGGCTTTGCCTTCGTGGTACCACTCTTTTTGGTTCGTTTAGAAACAAACGAACCCACTTTAAGACTTTGTGACGGTTGTCAACCGTTAAGACCTACATATCAGCCTTACCACTCCTGGGCGAGTTGGGGAATTTATTGACTGTCTTTCACCACCCGACAGCTCTCTTAGCAATAAATATTCCTTAATACTCCCAATCATTGTGTTTTCATCATTGGAATTTTATATTTTCTCTATTCTATACTAAATTCTGATAATTTCCAAGACCTATTGTTCAACTTTTTGAATTTATCAAAATCCTTGTTTGAAATTATCTATTTAAGAAAAATTTAATACTTACTTTAGATACCTTTTATATTTTCCTATTAGACTAGGTTTGTATAAAAGACCATTTTATAAAAGGAGTTTTTTTAATGTCACATGCTCACTTAACATTGCTCGTATTAGCACTAATTTTTCTTATCATCATTGCTGTTCTTCAAAACAAAGGGAGAAATATTAGAATATGGCATATAGTTTTACGGGCCACATACATTCTTATTATCGTAACCGGAGGTATGCTCTTCTTTGCTGCCTATTCCATTCCGTTATCGTACTATTTGAAAGCAATACTTGGTATCTTCATGATTAGTCTGTTTGAAATGGTGATCGTCCAGAAACAAAAAGGAAAGATAACAGACGTAATCTGGATTGCATTCTCTCTCGTTCTTGTAATCCTCTTTGCTCCAGGGTTTACCCTCCCAATGGGATATGATTTACTGAAATAATAAAAAGGAGTGTTTCATTGGTGCCTGGCACCGATGAAACACTCTTTCTTTATTTATGGCAAATTATAGTGGGGCTCACACTTTTGAAAGTTATTTCATTTTAATAGGAGTTACCACGGAAAATAAACTATGGGCTGGATCTGTTACATTGATTTCAATAATTTTAAATCCAGTTCCGTTAGTAGTAGTTTCATTGTTGATTGTTTTGATCATTTGATTCATGTTCTTTCTTCCTTCCTAACAAAATACTCACAGAAGTTACTATATGCTGGAGGATAAAAAAGGTGCACGATATTTTTAAAAAGAATTAACACTGACAGACCATTAAATGATTCCCATCTGGATCTTTGAAATTAAACCAGTGATTATGCTCGATAGCTGTTGTTAGTTCGACATTCATGCTCTTCATATACTCATAGGCTTGTTCTATATTATTGGTATTTAAATGAAATAGAGGGGTTTTGATTATTGTTTCCTTTGAATAAATCTTACTATCTAGCACAATTCCAGTCCCGTTCATTGGAACAATAAACAAATGTCCGAATAATATCTCTCCACTGCTTTCTAACCCCAAGATGTCACAATACCAATTACGCGCTTCTTCTACATTACTCACCGGTATAAAAATGGTTCCGACCTGGTTTATTATTGGATTCATTCATACTCTCCAATCCTTAAATGTCTATTTTTTTATTCATATTAATAGAAAAAAACGATTCTCTAACTTGATAACTCCGGTATGAAGAAATGTACAGGTTACCTCTACAAAGACAATGCCATTATGTATTGCTCCCCAATTTTTCCAATCTTTCTTCTCCCTGTATCTTGAAAACCAACCTTTATATAGAGCTTTTGTGCTGGGATATTTTTGTGGTTAACAGCTAACACAATTTCATTGCAATCAGGAAATTCTTTTTGGACAAACTCCCTTAATAACGACATCCCTTGCTTGGCATAGCCTTTTCCTTGGTGAGCATGATTAATCGAAAAAACGGTAAGCAGCATCGCTCTTGGATTTTCGGAGTAATCCTTTACCCGGTCGGTTGCGTGTAATAGAAAGAAACCAACAGGCTCATTTTCGCTGAGAATAACAATCCGGTATTGTCCATCGGCTATTTCTGTTATCTTTTTTGGTAAAGCCGTAAATCGCTCCTGCTCCTCAGGTAGTTCGAAAGAATGTAATTGAGTTTCATACTCCTTAGAAAAATGCACTAGTTCAACTGTTTTCATTTTTTTCATATCAAAAAACTTCCCCCTAGTATTTACATAAAAATCCGTTCATCTCTAAATACCCGTACTTTTTTGATAAATTTTCAAATGACCGCCGCTTGGACCATAGGCAACTCCGTTATGTTCCCAACCATATTTTTCATAATAATTTTCCAAATCAGTTGTCAAATAAAGCTTCTTATACCCTTTTTTGGCAGCCTCACTCAAACCGTGTTCCAGAAGCTTCGCACCGATTTCTTGCCCCCGGTATTCTTTATCGACGAATAGGCATGCAAGCCACGGACATAAATCTTGGCGGCTATTAATATCATTTCTCAAGATAGCAAACGTGCCAATAATATTTCCATTATCTACTGCGACATAGAATCTTGGAAGGTCTCCTGATGTTTCAGCAGAATGAAGAATACAATCCTCGTAAAACTTATAATTATCTTCTGTTCCCCATACATTCCAAAATACCTCAATGCCTTCCTCCAAAAATTCATTCCCCTTTTGAAGCTCAACAATTTTCATATACATATCCCCCTTGTACCTTTCTTGCATTGTGAGAAGTTACCAATTACGTCATACATTATAAAGCATTTAACACGATTTTTTCCTCCGTTTTTTCCTCTTTGATCATAATGGCTCCTAACACTCCCATCAAAGAAAACAGAACAGGAATGATAAATCCATAATGATATCCAATATTGATAGAATCTTGAGGAAAAAAATCTAGTACCTTTCCGAAAACAATCGGTAACAAAACGGCACTTATAAATCCACCCATATTGGAGAATCCTGTCACAACCCCCACCTCTTCAATAGGAAAGGATTTCCGCACCACTGCAAATGTGAGTGCACTTGCACCATTTCCAAAACCTATGAGGAAAAACAAAATGACTACTAGTAGAAATGAAGGGTTCACACCAGAGAGAACCAATCCTCCCCAACTTAAAAAGGTAATGATGTGAACAAAGGTATAAACTTTTTTCATAGCCCCTAGTCTGCTTGTAATCCAGCTAATCAAAGGGCCGCCAAGAATGGCTCCAAAAAGACCATACATCATTAGCTGACTCGCTTCAGAACGGGACAAATCCAGTACATGGATTCCATACGGGACTCCCCATGAACCGATAAATCCTACATACGCCCCAACTAGCCCAAAGTGACATAGAAACGTTGCCCAAGCTTGACGTGCGGCAACAGTTCGGCGCAGAATCACCCAAACACTTTCTCTTTTTTTGGCACTTTTCTTTTTCATTTCAAAATCATCTTTAAAGATTCTTTTAGGTTTCACAACAAGGACTGTATATAGAAAATAAGATAATACTACTAAAATGATACCTATTGTGAGGAAAGGTGTTCTCCAACCCGCGAATGTAATCCACACAGAAAAGGGAACAGTAGCCATTAATGAGCCTAGGCTCGAAAAAAGCGAGATCACACCCAATAATTTTACAAATTCATTTGCTTTAAACCACTGGCTTAAAATGATAACCAAATTGACAAATATCATCGAATCTCCTATACCAACCAAAAACCGTGAGAAAATCAAAACATATTCATTTGGCGAAAAATTGTAAATAATGCAGCCTATTCCAGTAAGAATGGTGCCCAAAATAAGAAATCGATTGGGACCATACCTGTCTGATAATAAGCCGACCGGAATTTGAAATCCTGCATAAGCAAAAAATTGAAAACTACTCATAAGACCTATAACAGCGGCGGAAACATGAAAATCATTCATCAATTGGTCAGTTATAAGTCCTGGAGCAGTTCTTTGACTTATTATGATAAAGTAAGCCAATAAGACGGTACTAAAAACAACCCATCTATAGCTGCTTTCCTGTTTGTTCATATTAAAAATCCTCTTTTGTTTGTATTTTTGTTAAACCCAAGCAGGTATTGGAAAAATCGCTGCCCAGCTAATAATAACATTATAAACTAAACAATATTGTCCTAGTTAAGATCTGTCTTTATTTGAAGATTTTATTAAAGAAGAATCTTTATTCTATTTTCAATAAAAAAGCAGAGCAAATTCAGATACGTGAATTACTCTGCATAAGGTGTTTTTTATAGATTGATAGTTATAATACCTTACACGTTACCTAGATAACTTCGGGTATAATTCGGCATGACGATTTTTCCATTATGGCTGTATTTTTCAAATAGATTTGTGATGGCACCAACGAAGAATTCAAATTCCTTGTCTGACTCTTTAAGTGAATAAGACGCTGAGAGGTTCCTGCCCAAGAAACCTTCAAAATCCAAGACTAAATCATTGGGAACCCTTTTAAATTCAAATTCTCCATTCCGGAAAAATGGAATAAATATTTCTTCACCTTCTCCAATTCCACCGCTAAACCCATAAAAATTCGGACAATATTTTTTAAAGATCTCGGCATTTTCCTTTATTAGAGGGCTGTTTAAATCTCTACTATTCCAAACCAGTGCCACCTTCGCTTCCTGCTTCAAAATGCGTTTACATTCTAATTTGAATTTATCCTGGTCAAACCAATGAAATGCCTGAGCTGCGATGACCAAGTCAATACTATTGTCCGATAAAGAAGTTTCTTCTGCCGAACCTTTAATAGATGTAAAATGTTCAAACGGTTGTAAATCTTGTTCCGCCTTTGTTCTCATATCATCATTTGGTTCCACCGCTAAGACGCTGACTCCTCTTTCCAGTAGCTGCCGAGTTAGAATGCCTGTCCCTGAACCTATATCTGCTACCCTGCTAGTCTCATTCAAAGAATTTACTGAAAGTAAATAATCGATATATTCATTTGGATAACTAGGCCGAGATTTTGAATACACATCTGCCTTCCCGCTGAATTTATCTGTCGGTTTCATAAGAAATGCCTCCTTTTACAACATCGTTCTAAGTTTCATTTGAATAAAACGGAATACCTATGTAATGACAAAAATACAATAAACTAGGACAAGTTGAGGGGTGTGTTATGTTAAAATTCTTATTGTTTGCAATTATAATACTACTAATCTTTTCTATTTTACTTATTTTACTTATAAAAAATAAAAGACAAGCAATCCAAATCTACTCGCTCCAAACTTTTTTAGGCAGCTCCAGTTCATTTGAAGATGAACCAAATGAACAAAAGAAGTCATTTATCGACACGATCAATGATTTCTTTAAGGATGATAATGATGTTCAGATGGATGACGATCATGTAGATCCTGGTGGTGATGACACTGGAGAATAGTCCTAATTCATCTCCTTTTTTCTGTATACTCCACCTCTAATGTAATCATATATTAGCATAAAATGGAAAAAATATCACTTGTTGGGAGTAGGAAAAGCTCTACTTCATATTGAAGTAAAGCATGCCTTAATTTTAAGCTAAGTTCTTCACCAAGTTATGACGACATTTCCCTTCTTGTGTCCCTTTTCAACATATCGATGAGCTTCAACAATATCATCAGATGCATAAGTCCGGTCAACGACGACTTTTAGCTTCCCGGACTCCACTAGTTCTTTAAGGAAGTTTAGTGCTTCTGGCGTTTGAGGTGAATTTCGACTCAATATTAATTTCATGCTGGTCATTAATTGAGTCCATAGCATTCTAGCATTTGGCAGTGGTTCAGTAACATTTATATAGGTACCATCCTTCTTTAACATTTTCATACAAGCTGTAAAGGAACTCTTGTTTACCGCTTCAAAGATGACATCATACGTTTTACCATTACTAGAAAAATCTTCTGTCGTGTAATCTATTACCTTATCAGCGCCCAGTGTTTTAACCAACTCTAAATTAGACGTACGTACTGCATACCCCTGTAACTTCTGCTCCAAAATACTTGGCAAGCTGTACGGCATAACTTCCTACACCGCCTGAAGCTCCATAGACCAGAACCTTTTGACCTCTCTGAATGTTTGCTTTTCTAAGAAAAAATAAGGCTGTACGTGCTCCTATTGGAATAGCCGCAGCTTCCTCATGGTGTGATATTGGAAGGTTTTATGGTTACAGGACCACCTTCCGGCAGACACTTATATTCCGCATAAGCACCAAAACTCTCTAGAGAAGCTGCAAAGACCTGGTCCCCTTCCTTAAATCGTTTGACATCTTTCCCAACCGACTCCACCTCTCCAGCTAACTCCATCCCCAATATCTCTTTTTTCGGTTGTTTGAACCCAAGAGTTATACGTGCCGGCAGCCCAAAAGCGGGAGGAACAATAAAACCTCTCGACCGAATATCTGCTACTGTTACAGTTGTCGCTTTTACTTTTACAAGTATTTCATGATCTTTAGGAATTGGTTTTTCTATTTCTTTCAGTTGAAGAACATCGGGGGGACCATATTTTGTATAGACAATGGCTTTCATTGATGACACTCCTACTCGTTATAAATTATTCATATCGGTATCTACTATTTATTAGAACAACAGTATGACAAGATTGGGTAAAGAAATAAAAAAGCAGAAAATTTGCAAGTGGTGAATAAAAACTTGCAAACCTTCTGCTTTTCTGATTATTATGCTTGACTTTTTCTGCCTCTAGTGAACTAACTGTATGCCAGCTCTTTTTCCTTTAGACCGAGCGACTGCTCAGTCGATGAATGAATTTCGCGTAGCAAATCCGGATTGTTCATTAATGACACACCGTAAGAAGGGATCATTTCCTTGATTTTCGGTTCCCACTCATTGACATGTTGCGGGAAGCATTTTTTGATTACCTCAAGCATAACGTGAACGGCAGTAGAAGCACCTGGTGAAGCACCTAGCAATGCTGCGATGGATCCATCAGAAGCAGTGATGACTTCCGTACCAAATTGTAGTGTTCCTTTGCCTGCCTCAGTATCTTTAATAACCTGTACACGCTGGCCCGCTACGACTAAATCCCAATCCTCACTTTTAGCGCTTGGGATAAATTCACGTAACTCTTCCATGCGTTGTTCTTTTGATAACAACACTTGCTGGATTAGGTATTTGGTCAATGGCATTTCTTTTGCGCCTGCCGCTAACATCGTTAAAACATTATTCGGCTTTACGGAGGTTACTAAATCGAGCATTGAACCCGTTTTCAGGAATTTTGGTGAGAAGCCGGCAAACGGTCCAAATAACAATGATTTCTTATTGTCGATAAATCTTGTGTCAAGATGCGGAACAGACATTGGCGGAGCGCCAACCTTTGCTTTTCCGTATACTTTTGCATGATGCTGCTCTATGACAGCAGGATTATTACATACCATAAAGATTCCGCTTACTGGGAAACCTCCAATATTTTTCCCCTCAGGAATACCGGATTTTTGCAGTAAATGCAGGCTTCCTCCTCCGCCTCCAATAAAGACGAATTTTGCAGTATGGCGTTTGACATTAGAGCTAAAGCGATTTTGAACTTTCAATTCCCACAAGCCATCGCTGGTTCGTTTAAGATCCGTAACACTATGATTGTACTTAATATCTACATTTTTATTTTCTAAATGGTTAAACAACATGCGCGTTAACGCACCAAAGTTGACGTCCGTTCCAGAGTCGATTTTTGTTGCGGCAATCGGTTCATTCCATACGCGGCCTTCCATAATAAGCGGAATCCATTCCATCAGTTTTTCGGGATCTTCAGAGAATTCCATCCCTTGGAAAAGAGGATTTTTTGTGAGCGCTTCAAAACGTTTCTTTAAAAAAGTTACATTTTGTTCCCCTTGTACCATACTCATATGAGGCAATTGTCTGATAAATTCCTGTGGATTCTGTAGCAGCCCGCTGTTAACAAGGTAAGACCAAAACTGCATGGAAACCTGGAATTGCTCATTAATGTTTATCGCTTTACTAATATCTACAGATCCATCCGGTTTTTCGGTCGTGTAGTTTAGCTCGCACAGTGCCGCATGCCCAGTTCCCGCATTATTCCATTCGTTCGAGCTTTCCTCACC
>JAPSKD010000433.1 GCA_031177865.1 Bacillus sp. (in: firmicutes)
AGCTGTTGATTCCGTCAGCATTTCTGTTCCTGAAAAACACTTTAAATCCATCATTGGTCCAAACGGTGCTGGAAAAACAACATTCTTTAATCTCTTAAGTGGTCAATTGGCGCCAACGAATGGAAAAGTTTATTTTCGGGGAAAGGATATCACCAAACTTTCTTCAACGAAGCGAACGAGAGAAGGGATAGGACGTTCTTTTCAAATTACTAATGTCTTTCCTAATTTAACAGTCCTTGAAAATGTAAGGCTGGCAGTTCAATCTAAAGCCGGAGTTCGCTATCAGATGTTATTTCATTATAAAAAATATCGTGAATTTGAAGCAAAGGCCCTAAAATGGCTAAGGCTTGTTCTATTAGATGATAAAGTGGACTCATTGGCAAGCAATTTGGCACATGGGGAAAAGAGAAAACTAGAAATGGCTATGCTCCTGGCGCTTGAAACCGAGGTTCTTCTATTAGATGAACCAACAGCTGGTATGTCATTAGAAGATGTTCCTGCCATACTAGAAGTCATCAAGAGAATTAAGCAACAAGGAAATCGAACGATTATTTTAATTGAACACAAAATGGATATGATCTTAGACTTATCAGATTCTGTGATGGTGCTATTTAATGGCAGACTGTTGGCGGACGGAACACCTGAAGAAATTATGAAAAATGAAACGGTCCAATCTGCATATTTAGGAGGTATCAGCTTGTGAACGAGCTGCTGAAGCTTAATAATATCGAGACGTATATTGGACAGTATCATATTTTACAAGGTGTTTCGGTTGAAGTGAAAAAAGGTGAGGTAACGGTACTGCTCGGAAGAAATGGAGCAGGAAAAACGACAACATTACGGACCATCATGGGCTTAAATCCAGCTTCAAAAGGAAGTATTGTCTACAAAGGTGAAGAAATCCAGTCCTTGCCAACGTATACCATAGCCCAAAAGGGAATAGGGTATGTTCCAGAAGACCAAGGAATATTTGCTGGATTGACAGTCGAAGAAAATATGAAAGTAGCGATTCAAAAAGAAAACGAAGAAACAAATAAGCGGCTTGATTATATCTTAAATTTGTTTCCTGACTTAAAAAAGTTCTGGAAAAAGCCTGGCGGGTTACTGAGCGGGGGGCAGAAACAAATGCTTTCTATTGCCCGAGCCTATGTAAATGATAACGAACTGTTATTAATTGATGAGCCTAGTAAAGGTTTAGCCCCTATCGTCGTTGAGAAGGTGATGGAGTCTATCCTGCAAATGAAGGATCAAACCACCATCGTTTTGGTTGAGCAAAATTTCATGATGGCAAGTACCATCGGTGATTGTTTTTACATTATCGACGATGGAAGAACGGTAAGCAATGGAAGTATGAAACAGCTAAAAGAGGATGAGGAAATGAAACGAAAGTATTTGGGAATTGCGTAAGAAAGGAGGAAAGGTTGGATGGAGCTATTATTCAATTTAACTTTAAATGGATTGGCAACTGGCATGCTGATCTTCCTATTAGCGGCAGGACTAACGCTAATTTTCGGGTTGATGGATGTCCTTAACTTTGCCCATGGCGGCTTGTTTGCCTGGGGTGCATACAGCGGTATTTGGATATATACCACGACCGGCAGTTTCGTAATCGGTATTCTTGGGGCCGTAATTACTGGATTTTTACTAGGGGTTATTACTGAAAGATGGATTATCAAACCAGTTTACGGCAACCACGTACAGCAGATTTTAATTACCCTTGGATTAATGCTGGTTTTGTCTGAGATGTTGAAAGTAATATGGGGACCCAATCAATTAACAGCTAATCCTCCAGATTATTTACAAGGAAGCTGGGAAATTGGCAGCATGATTATTATTAAATATCGAGTATTTATTATCGTTGTTGGGCTGCTCGTTTTTGCAGGAGTACAATATTTGTTAAAAAATACGAAAATAGGTCTGGTGGTTCGGGCTGGAGTTATGAATAAGGAAATGGTTCAGGCATTGGGAATTAATATTAAGAAAGTATTTATGTTTGTATTTATGATTGGTTCTGGAATGGCTGCATTAGGAGGAGTACTTTTCGGACCTTACTCTGGGGTCATTCACGCTGGCATGGGTATGGAATTTGCGATATTAGCTTTTATTGTGGTGGTTATTGGCGGCATGGGGAATTTTACAGGATCTGTTATGGCCGCGATTTTAGTTGGATTATCTGGTTCGTTCATGGCGTATTATGTACCTGAATTATCCTTAGCAGTAAATATGCTTTTAATGGCAGTTGTGCTGATCGTTAAGCCACAAGGGCTATTTGGCGGGAAGGGGTGAGCGTATGAAGTCGATTGTAAATAATCGAATGAATGCTATTTATCTTATCATTGCTGCCTTTTTGCTTCTTCTGCCCTTCGTCTACGAATCTAGGAATATGCTCATTCTTTTGACTCAAATATTTGTATTTGCCATCCTAGCGATGAGCTATGATTTATTATTAGGCTTTACCGGAATTGTCTCCTTTGGTCATGCGATGTTTTTTGGCATTGGAGCCTACTCGATTGGGATATTCATGAAGCGTTTTGAACCTACTATGCTTCATTTCATTTATGCAGTACTGGCAACGATTTTGATTACTGCGATCGTAAGTTTTATTGTTGGTTTGCTTACGCTTAGGCTGAAAAGTCATTTTTATGCGATGTTAACAATGGCATTAGCTGGTTTATTTTTAGTATTAGCGGAAAAGTGGCGGACATTAACGTTCGGGAATGATGGATTTACTTTTCGGGTACCGGAAGTTTTTATTGACCGCACTAATTTTTACATTATTTGTTTAGTCTCAATGATAGCTGTGTTTATGATCCTAAAACGCTTTACGAATTCCCCGCTTGGGAGAGTGCTGCAGGCCATTCGAGAAAATGAACAACGAACAGAGTCTTTAGGTTATCAAGTATTACATTATAAAATTGCGGTTAGTGTGGTTTCTGGTGTGTTAGCGGGAATTGCGGGTATCTTTTATGCAATGTCCCTTCGATATGTGAATACGAGCGTATTCGCGATGGATATTACCTTAGATGCGTTATTAATGACAATCATCGGTGGTGTGGGTACCTTAGTTGGCGCTATTATTGGTGCTGGATTAATTGAATTTGCCCATGATGGGTTAACAGAACTGGCAAAAGAGCACTGGATATTTGAGCGTTGGATTATTTTCTTTGGCATTATTTATATTCTTGTTGTCATTTTCTTCCCACTAGGTATTGTGGGAACATTAAGGAAATTCACATGGAAACGAAGAAAACAGGAATCTGCTAGGAAAAAAGAAAATTTAGCAGGTTAGGGGGAGGCTTAATGGAATCATTACAAATTGCATCCTTCGTCGTTCGTTTTCAACTAGCAGCAGTTGAAAAAGAAACAGGTAAAAAACATTGGAGAATTAAAGTAACCCATGTGCAAGAAGAACGGGAAACATTATTTGAGACAATTGAAGAAGCGGCTGCTTTTATGATGTCAATGGTAGAAGACTCTTAGTCTAGGAGGTGAGAGTTTTGCGTATAGGAATTGTTAGTACGGGTCTTTACCTCCCAGATGTATACATGACGGGTAAAGAGATAGCAGAAATG
>JAPSKD010000071.1 GCA_031177865.1 Bacillus sp. (in: firmicutes)
CTTTCCGTGTGATATTCCCTTTTATTAAACGTTCCAGCTTTGTCACGTCATTGGCTATTTCAACTGCACCCAATAGTTCTTCGTTTTCATAAATTGGAATGGTGTTGTTGTTGGTAGTAATCTCACGGCCTTTGTTATTAAAATAGGTTTGTTTAACATTTTTTGTCTCATTACCTTCTTGAAGTGCTTTTACAAGTGTACTAGATTGATCTTCTTTAAACATAAAGACATCTAGGAGATTTTTATTCATTACATCTTGGATGTCCATCGATTCAATTTGGGCCATTTTATTATTATAAATAACCGTATTCCCTGAAGCATCTACAGCATGGACCCCAACATCCACTTCATCTAAAATCCTTTTATACATGGAAATAAGATACTGCAGGTATTCAACTGTCATTTTTGTCTGATCCATGAGAGTCATTCCCCTTATTGTTTATCTTTCTATTAAAACAAATAATCCAAAATAGTGCAAAATATTTTTGCATTAAAAATAATTTAAAAATTTGGCGCAAAAATATTTTGCGTTTAATAACATAAATCCCTTATTTATGTAGATTTTACGTTTGGCACGGAACTTGCATTATATTATTTTGTATAAACCATAAGGGGGATAAAAGAATGAAACCGTATACGCATGAACCTTTTACAAATTTTACAGATGAAGCAAATAAACAAGCATTTCAAAAAGCTCTTTCGTATGTTCAATCACAGCTAGGAAAGGAATATCCAGTTGTGATTGGCGGGGAATCCATTACTACCGATAAAAAGATTCAATCTATTAATCCAGCAAATAAAGAGGAAGTCATCGGAAGTGTATCCATGGCAGACCAAGAACTTGCCGAAAAGGCCATGCAAACGGCATTAACTGCATTTGAATCTTGGAAAAAATGGAAGCCTGAAAACCGTGCCAATATCCTTTTCCGTGCAGCAGCGATGTTACGTCGTCGTAAACATGAATTTTCTGCTTATCTTGTAAAAGAAGCTGGAAAGCCATGGAAGGAAGCGGACGCAGATACGGCTGAAGCGATAGATTTTATCGAGTATTATGGTCGTCAAATGCTTCGAATTAAAGAAGGTTTTCCTGTACAGAGTCGTGATGGTGAATACAATCAATATCATTATATCCCACTAGGCGTAGGAATCATTATTTCACCATTTAATTTCCCATTGGCGATTATGGCTGGAACAACCGTAGCAGCGATTGTATCTGGTAACACTGTTCTTCTTAAGCCAGCTAACTCAACGCCGGTTGTGGCTGCAAAGTTTGTCGAGCTAATGCATGAGGCTGGTCTGCCAAATGGTGTATTAAACTTTGTACCAGGCAGCGGAGCTGAGATTGGAGATTATCTAGTTGACCATCCAAAAACTCGTTTCGTATCCTTCACTGGCTCCCGTGAAGTAGGATGTCGAATCAATGAACGAGCGGCAAAGGTTCACTCAGGGCAAATTTGGATTAAACGCGTCATCGCTGAAATGGGCGGTAAGGATACAGTGGTTGTAGACAATGATGCTGATTTAGATTTAGCTGCAGCAAGCATCGTTTACTCTGCTTTTGGTTTTTCAGGTCAAAAATGTTCTGCTGGCTCACGTGCGGTCGTTCATCAAGATGTTTACGAAGAAGTGCTTGAAAAAGCTGTTGCATTAACAAAGACACTGACACTTGGTAACCCAGAAGATTTATCTAATTATATGGGTCCGGTGATTGATGAAAAATCATTTAAGAAAATCATGAATTATATCGAAGTGGGTAAACAAGAAGGAAGATTAATGACTGGCGGAGAAGGCGATGACTCCGAGGGTTACTTTATCCAGCCAACGATTTTTGCGGATTTAGATGAAAATGCCCGACTTATGCAGGAAGAGATTTTTGGACCAGTTGTGGCATTCTCTAAGGCTCGTGATTTTGACCATATGATGAAAATTGCTAACAACACAGAATACGGTCTAACTGGAGCGTTAATTTCCAACAACCGTGAACATATTGAACGTGCCCGTGAAGAATTCCATGTTGGAAATTTATACTTTAACCGTACATGTACAGGAGCAATTGTTGGATATCAGCCATTTGGAGGATTCAACATGTCAGGAACCGACTCAAAAGCAGGCGGCCCGGATTATTTACTTCTACACATGCAAGCAAAAACAACATCTGAAACGCTATAAAGGAGGAAGTCACAATGAATACGATTATGAATAAAACAACAGAAATTATCGAACAAACTCAAAAATTTGGTGCTAATAACTATCATCCACTTCCAATCGTAGTTTCAAAGGCAGAGGGAGTATGGATTGAAAGTCCAGAAGGAAACCGCTATATGGACATGCTAAGTGCTTATTCTGCGGTAAACCAAGGACACCGTCATCCTAAAATCATTCAAGCTTTAAAAGACCAAGCAGATAAAGTAACGTTAACTTCACGTGCATTTCATAATGACCAACTCGGCCCATGGTATGAAAAAATTTGTAAGTTGACCAATAAAGAAATGGCACTTCCAATGAATACAGGTGCTGAAGCCGTTGAAACTGCTCTAAAAGCAGCACGCCGCTGGGGCTATGATGTAAAAGGAATTGCTGAAGATCAAGCGGAAATTATTGCATGCACAGGTAACTTCCATGGCAGGACAATGGGTGCCGTATCCTTATCATCTGACCCTGAATATAAGCGAGGATTTGGTCCAATGCTTCCAGGCATTAAGCTCATTCCTTATGGGGATTTTGAAGCATTAAAAGCTGCTATCACACCTAATACAGCTGCATTTTTAATTGAACCCATTCAAGGTGAAGCAGGAATTATCCTGCCTCCTCAAGGATTCTTAAAAGCAGCTTCTGATTTATGTAAAGAAACCAATGTATTATTTATTGCCGATGAAATTCAAGTTGGCTTAGCTCGTACAGGAAAAATGTTTGCTACTGAATGGGAAGAAGTGAACCCAGACATGTTGATCTTGGGAAAAGCATTAGGTGGCGGAGTATTCCCAATCTCATGTGTTGTGGCCAACTCAGATGTTTTAGGAGTATTTAATCCAGGTTCACATGGTTCCACTTTCGGAGGAAATCCACTCGCTTGTGCTGTGTCCATTGCAGCGTTAGAAGTTATTGAGGAAGAAAAACTAGCAGAACGTTCACTTGAATTAGGTACGTACTTCTTAGAACAATTAAAAACAATCAATAATCCTATGATTAAAGAAATAAGAGGCAGAGGTTTATTTATTGGTGTGGAACTGACAGAAGAAGCAAGACCTTACTGTGAGCAATTAAAGGAAGAAGGTTTATTATGTAAAGAAACACATGATACCGTTATTCGTTTTGCTCCACCGCTTATTATTACGAAGGATGAAATCGATTGGGCAGTTGAGAAGATTACTAAAGTTTTAGCTTAAATACTAATTTCATATTCCACTAAACTAAGAGGTGTCTACCATGTCCGTTAAGACAGTGATAAATGAAATGTCAAAAGAACTACAAAAGGAAAAAGAATCTTTAAACTTATATTATTCTACACAAACAGTCATACAGGAAGCGCTCACCAAGTTAGGCTATAATAGCGAAATGTACGAACTATTAAAAGAACCGATTCGTTTATTAACGGTCAGAATTCCGGTTCGCATGGATGATGGAACGGTAAAAGTATTTACCGGGTACCGTTCACAGCATAACGATGCGGTTGGGCCAACAAAGGGCGGTGTTCGGTTCCATCCTGATGTAGATGAAGCCGAGGTAAAAGCCTTATCGATCTGGATGAGTTTAAAGTGTGGAATTACTAACCTTCCTTATGGCGGTGGAAAAGGCGGTATTATCTGTGACCCAAGGCAGATGTCCTTCAGAGAACTTGAAAGATTAAGCCGCGGCTATGTTCGTGCAATCAGCCAAATTGTTGGACCGACAAAAGATATCCCTGCTCCGGATGTTTATACCAACTCACAGATTATGGCTTGGATGATGGATGAGTACAGCCGTTTACGTGAGTTTGACTCGCCGGGATTCATAACCGGTAAACCATTAGTATTAGGAGGATCACATGGACGTGAAACTGCTACGGCAAGTGGTGTTGTCATTTGTATTAATGAAGCCGTCAAGAAAAAAGGAAAAGAGTTAAAGGGAGCTCGTGTGGTTATCCAGGGTTTTGGAAACGCAGGCAGCTACTTAGCTAAATTTATGCATGATGCAGGTGCGAAGGTAGTCGCTGTTTCCGATGTATATGGCGGGGTTTATGATCCTGATGGCCTGGATATCAATTATTTGCTTGATAGAAGAGATAGCTTTGGTACATTCTCACAGCTTTTCACTAATACAATTAGCAATAAAGAATTACTTGAATTAGACTGCGACATTTTAGTACCGGCTGCCATTTCGAACCAAATCACCGAAGAAAATGCTGCTAATATTAAAGCCAGTATTATCGTTGAGGCGGCAAATGGACCGACCACGCTTGAAGCCACAAAGATTTTAACAGAGCGTGGAGTTCTTCTTGTTCCGGATATTCTTGCAAGTGCAGGCGGGGTTACGGTTTCCTATTTTGAATGGGTGCAAAACAATCAAGGGTACTATTGGACTGAAGAAGAAGTAATGGAAAAGCTTGAGAAGGTAATGATTAGTTCTTTTGACACGATTTATCAATTAGCTCAGACCCATCAAGTGGATATGCGTTTAGCGGCCTATATGGTTGGAATTAAGAAAGTAGCAGAAGCCTCCCAATTCAGAGGCTGGGTATAATAAAAATCACTTTTTCTTTAGAAAATTGGAGAAAAGATACTATCCTGAGAAAACAGTAAAGAAACTAAAGGAACTATAAAATATAATAGAAAGTTCACAGGATTACACAGTAGATTTCTAAAAAGGAATCTACTGTTTTTTTGTGGATATTCATTTTGTTATTTTTACTATATACTAGAATAATAAGTATCATGAATGTTCAAATAAATCGGAATAATCATTTGTGTTGAAACGTCTTGTAAATTGGAGGGCAACTCTTTTGAAAATAAATATAGATCATTTTAAGAACTTAAACGATTTTGATAATATTTTAGTTTGCGACGAAAATGGCGTCATCCATTTTTACGATGTTGTCGATTTAAATGTCCTTAAACAAATAGGTCTTAGACCTGAAGATTTTATGGGAAAGCATATCACGACATTTTATAAAAACCTGACAAATGAAAACAGTACCATTATGAAAGTGTTAAAGGATGGAACGGCTGTAACTAATGTGAAACAAGAATTAGTCACCAACATAGGAAATTTACTAATTACCGTTAATTCAACGTACCCCATAATTGAAAACGAAAAAATTATTGGAGCTATTGAATTCTCTAAACATTTTTACACGAAGGATAACATTCAATCCTTGGATAAATTAGCACACAATAAAGTGTACCGAAGAAATAATACGTACTATACCATTGATGACATAATTAGTGTCAACTCAAAGATGGAAATTATTAAAAATAAAATGAAAAGAATTGCGATAACTAATTCAACGGTATTAATCTACGGAAAAACGGGTACGGGTAAAGAAATGGTCGCACAGGCCATCCACAATTTAAGTGATCGATATGGCGGTCCTTTTATTTCTGTAAATTGCGGTGCCATTCCTCCAAACTTAATGGAAAGCACCTTATTTGGTACGGTTAAAGGCAGTTTTACTGGGGCTGCTGATATGCCAGGTTTATTTGAACAAGCGGAAGGGGGAACGTTGTTTCTAGACGAAGTGAATTCATTGGATATCTATTTACAAGTAAAACTACTAAAAGCAATTGAAGAAAAAACAGTCAGAAGAATAGGTGGAAATAAAAATATTTCGTTAAATTTAAGGGTTATTTCGGCAACTAATGAGGATCCGGATCTCCTAGTTTTTGAGAAACGATTACGCGAGGACCTATATTATCGTTTAGGTGTAGTCCAATTGGATTTACCACCATTAATTGAGAGAAAAGATGATATAGAAATACTACTCCCTTACTTTATTAATTTCTACAATAACAATATGAATATATTTATTGAAAGTGTAGCAGAAGAGGTTAGGGAATGTTTTAATTACTACAGCTGGCCAGGGAATATACGAGAACTAAAGAATGCGGTTGAAACGGCTTTTAATAACACTTCTTCCAAAATAATAACCATCGACGATATCCCAAAAAGAATTAGAGAGTTTACTCAGCCATTGCCGGTTAGTAGAAATCAACTGTCAAATCTATCACTGAAAGATGCTGTTGAATCGTATGAAAAGGAACTAATCGGTCACCAATTAAAGAACATGAACGGAAAAATAACGGAAGCAGCTAAAAAGCTCGGAATCTCAAAACAATTATTAAAATATAAAATGGAAAAGTACCAATTAACTTGAATAGAGAAAAAGTAAAAAAAATTTTACGAATAATGTAAAATTTTTTTTACTTTAATTGTGTTTTTTCAATATACCCCTTTGGATATTTTGATTTTCATTGAATTTAAAAGCTTGGTATAAAACTTGCACAGTTAGAAATAAGGGAATAATTATTATATTCTAACAATTTTTAAGAAAGGAAGCGGATTAAAAAAATTAGTTTTAATAATACCATGTTAACAAAGGGGAGTATTGAGATGAAAACAAACAAGATTTTGCGAGATAGTATTATTTTTGGCTTTGCTTTTTTTGCCGTATTTTTTGGGGCTGGGAATTTAATATTCCCACCATCCATTGGATTTGCTTCAGGGTCAGAATGGTCCAATGCTTTAGTTGGGTTTGTCCTTACTGGTATCATCCTTCCATTGTTTGCTCTAATCGCGGTATTAAATGCCGGAGGTAAATTCGAAGATTTAACACATCCAATTAGTCCATGGTTTCACAAGGCATTTAATCTTATTTGTATGGTTTTTATTGCCATGCTTGTTACGGTACCGCGAACTGCCGCTACCACACATGAAATTGGCGTACAAACATTATTTCCGGATTTTCCGGTGTCTGGTACGATGGTTGTTTTCTTTGCACTCAACTATTACTTTGCAATGGATAAATCTTATCTATTAGATAAAGTTGGGAGATTTTTAACCCCGGGATTATTCGCTATTCTCCTATTCATTGTTTTGAAGGGAACTTTTGATCCGATAGGTACACCTATTAATACGAATCTCGAAAATTCTTTTAGTCATTCTTTTATTGGGGCATATCAGACTGGTGATGTTTTTACCGGACTTCTATGTGCATCCATTTTTATTGCAGCCATTGTTGGTAAAGGGTACACCAAATCTACTGATATGAGAAAAATTGTTATTAACGGAACGGTTATTGCTGGAATGGGACTTTTAATTGTTTACGGAGGTTTATTGTACCTAGGAGCAGCAGGCAGTGGTTTGTTTCCATCAGACATTGAAAGTACAGCATTACTTACAGGTCTTATTAACCAATTACTTGGTGATTACGGTACGGTTGCTCTAGCGGTTGCAGTGTCATTAGCGTGTTTGACAACAGCGATTGGTATAACAGCTGCTATCGCAGACTTCCTCAGCCAATTGACTAATAACAAAGTAAGTTACAAAACTTGGGTGGTATTGGTTTGTATTTCTGGTGTTTCTGTGGGATTGCTAGGTGTTGAAAATATTATAAACTTCTCACTTCCATTATTTTTAGGGTTATATCCTGTTTCTATTTTATTAGTCTTTTTAGGAATATTTCGTAAATATATTCCAAATGCAGGAGCGTATAAAGGTTCTGTTATCTTAACATTATTAATTAGTCTATTTGAAACATTAGGAGCCTTTGGTATGAACGTTTCATTTGTAAATGAGTGGATATCAAGGATTCCATTAAGTGGATTTGGATTTGCTTGGCTGCTGCCAGCTGTTATTGGATTCATTGTCGGTGCAGTCATTCATAATCTGTTTTCTAAAAAAAATGACTATGATCTCGATAATAATCCAGTAAGCAATGACTAAGTATACAAAAACCAAATAGGGACAACGAGAGGAGAACTATATGCTAACGACAGGTTTTATTAATGGAAAAATTTTCACTTCTAATCCAGAGCAACCAATTGTAAATGCGATGGTGGTAGGAGACGGCAAGATTGTTTGGACTGGTGACCAGTCCGATTTAAACAAAATAGACGGAAAAAGTATTGATTTGAAAGGAAGACGTGTCCTTCCGGGTCTAATTGATGCTCATTTACATCCATTGTACTTGGCAAATGCAGCAAAGCAAATTGCCTGTACTGCGCCTAATGTGCATTCAATTGCTGAGTTAAAGGAAAAAATAAAAAATATACGTGCTGCTCAGAGTCCAGATTTATGGATTGAAGGATGGGGGTATGATGAAGGTAAATTGTTGGAGGGGCGTTCACCAACGCGCTGGGATTTAGATGAAGCTGCAGCGGATGTTCCTGTCATTATTACACGTACCTGTGCACATATTATTGCTGTGAACAGCAGGGTTTTAGAATTAGCAGGAATAACAAAAGATACACCAGATCCACAAGGCGGAAAAATTGATCGTGATGAAAATGGTGAACCGACAGGGGTATTACGTGAAAATGCTAAAGACTTAGTCACAAACATCATGCCGGCAAAAACGATCGAAGAAAATGCTGAATTGTTAGCTGGATTAAGTCCGATCCTACTATCAAGAGGAATAACAGCAATTTCAGATCTCATGGGCAAGGCTGAGCCTACCGATTACTATGAAATGTATAATCTTGCAGTGGAGAAGGGATTAAAACAACGCACGGTTATTCATTATGAATGGGAAGATTTAAAAGGACAGACCATTTTAACGAGTGAAAACACCAACAACGAGCGTCAAGTATACATCGGTGGTGTTAAATTATTTTCAGATGGAAGTGTTTCAGGACAAACGGCATGGGTAAATCCTCCATTTTTAGGGGATGGCGAAAATTATGGTATTCAAATGATAACCAAAGAAGAGTTATTGGCTGCAAAAGAATTGGCACAAGCAAATAATGTCCAATTGGTTGTTCATGCGATGGGAGAGCAGGCCATCGATTTAATTGTTGATACTTTTTATGGAAGCAAGGGCTGGTTAAAGGACGCACCATCAATCAGAATAGAGCATGCAGCGATGCCAACACCTCGAGCCCTTCAGAGAGCTGCAGAAACTGGAATTGCGTTCGTTACTCAGCCAATTTTCCTTTTTGCTGAAATTGAGAGCTATTTGAAAAACTTGGGAGCAGAACGAACTAAGTTAACCTATCCTGTAAAATCTATGTTACAGGCAGGAGTGAAGTTAGCTTTTTCATCTGATGCACCGGCAACGGCATGGGCTGATCCTGTTAACCCATTCGTTGGACTAAGGTCTGCTGTTACTCGAAAAGCTTATAATGGCACCGATACAGGTCAAGATCAAAAGGTAGATATCGAAACGGCAATTACCCTCTACACTAGAGCTGCGCAAGAGATTTCTGGAGTTCCAAATATTGGACAACTGGCACCTGGATATCAAGCGGACTTTATCGTTCTTGAGCAAGATATTCTTGAAATGAATCCTGAAAAAATTGATGAGATAATAGTGTTACAAACCTATATGGGTGGAGAATTAGTCTATCAGCGTGAGGGAGTACAAACTAAATAATGAATATAAGAGCCTTGCTGAAGCTATCCGCAAGGCTCTTATATTCATTATTTAATAAAACGTTTGATTTGTTTCAGTGCGTCTTTACGATTTGGGTATCGGAATGGTAAATCAAAGGTAGTCGTTTGTTTTAAGATACTCTTCTGGTGAGAGAAGACATCAAAGCTGCCCCTGCCATGGTAGGCACCAATTCCACTTTCACCAACACCGCCAAATGGAAGGTAAGGTGAACTAAGGTGCATAACGGTATCGTTTATACAGCCGCCGCCAAAAGAGATCGAATCTAAGATGGTATCTTGGAATTCTTTGCTTTCTGAGAAAATATAAAGCGCTAATGGTTTAGGGTGTTCATTAATTTTTTGAATCATGGTTGCTTCATGATCATATTCAAGGACAGGGAGGACGGGCCCGAAAATTTCCTCCTGCATCACTGGGTCGTCCCACGTGATACCACCAAGCACTGTCGGCTCAATTGTAAGAGTACTCTTAGAATAATTGCCGCCATGAAGGATTTCTCCGCTCGAAAGTAAACCTGTTACACGATTAAAATGACGTTCACTTACGATTCTGGTAAATTCACCATTTTTCACGATATCCTCATATAACTCATTAATAGTTTCTTTAAAGGTTTTTAAAAATTCTACCTTGATGTCTTTGTGTACATATAAATAGTCAGGTGCAACACATGTTTGACCAGCATTGATAAACTTACCCCAGGCAATCCGTTTGGTTGCTAATTTAAGATTCGCGTCAGGATGGACGATACAAGGACTTTTTCCTCCTAATTCAAGCGTAACAGGGGTTAAGTGCTTTGCGGCCGCTTCCATAATTACCTTTCCAACTGAAACACTTCCAGTAAAAAAGATATAATCGAATTTTTCTTCTAATAAGAGCTGAGTGATATCGGCATCACCTTGGACGACCGAAACGTACTCTTCAGGAAATGTCTTATTGATCAGGGCTGCCATAAGTTTTGATGTCTCTGGTGTTAATTCAGAGGGTTTAAGCACAGCACAATTCCCTGCAGCAATCGCACCAATCAGAGGAGCGATGGCTAATTGCAAAGGATAATTCCAAGGAGAAATGATCAATGCTATCCCATATGGTTCAGAATAAATATAGCCCTTTGAACCTATTTGCGTCATTGACGTTTTTACTTTTCTCGGCTGTGTCCAATCTCTTATATGTTTGAGAGTAAAGCGGATTTCTTCTAGCAATATTCCCATTTCGCTAATATAAGAGTCGAAGTCACTCTTATTCAAATCCTTCTTAAGTGCTGCCATAATTTCTGTCTCATGCGAGCGAATCATGTCCCCTAAGGATGTTAATGCTTGTATTCGATAGGATACATCTTTTGTTTTACCAGTTTGAAAGAAATGACGCTGCCTTTTCAATAAATGACTAAACCCTTCCATAAGCGCACCTCCTCCTAGATAATGATATTCTAACACAACTTATTTTAATAACCAGTTTCGATTGGAGCTAAATGGAATAATTTTGTATGAATAAAAATTATCGGAGAATACTATGATTAAATACCAGTGAAGGAGAAAGCAAATGTCTATTGAAACAGGAATGAAATATCAAATTTCTCAAAGCATTAAGGGGAATTTTAATTCTGCAGAATCGTTGACGGTTACCACAAACAATGGGATTACCGTTCAATTTACACTAGAAGATGGAAAAGGACATGGGTCAATGCCACTAGATCATTTAAACTATTTATTAAAGCGATCCAATCTTACCCCAATTACATCTAATAAAAGAGTGCTATTAAATACTGATCATGAAGAAAAAATAGGATGACAAACAAACCCTCCTTGTATCAAAAGGAGGGTTAAGTCTGTAGTGACCGAAAAATAAGTTGAATAAGTATTTGGCTCAATGCAGCCTGTCCGGCGTGACCAAAAATCAAAATGAAAGCATGACTAGCCACTCCAGCAAATTTACTAAAGAATTATTCAATCCTTCTCTTTTATTAACATTTTTAATAAGTATTCAGCATAGGCTTCAGAGATTTCTTCTGCACTTTGAGGACCATTTTGGTCATACCATTCTTGGATCCAGTTGAGAGCACCCAAAATTATTAAACGTACCATTCTTACATCCACTGCACCAAACACCTGTTTATCTATACCTTCATGAATGATTCTATCAAAATAGTGAGAGTAACTTTTTCTCAGCTTAAGAACTTCTTGTAGCTGTTCTTTAGAAAAATTATGATTTGGCTTCGATAGAGCCATGAACATTGATTTCTCACTTGTTGCAAGTAGAATATGCTCTTTAATCGCACATCTTAGCTTTTCAATTGGGCTACGATCACTATCGATAACTTTTTCAATTCCATCCAGACAAATCTCCATAATCATTAAATGGCATTGATACAGAAGGTCATCCTTATTTTTAAAATAGTAATACATTGATCCTTTTGTCATTAGAAGTTTGGCTGCAATTTCTTCCATCGTCGTTCCTTGGTATCCTTTTTCAACAAGAACGGCCGCAGCAGAACGAAGGATTTCCTGCTTTTTTTTCGCCATTTTCTGCGCTCTAAAAGAGGGCATACTCTTTACCTCCTAACTCTTAAAACCTTGTAATCTATTTATAATGGAACCACGGTGATTTTTTTTATCCTTTGTTTAAATATAGGACAGGTATTCTGAAAAATCAATGAATTTTAAACCTACGTTCAAAAAATAAATTAATTGTAAAATTTTAAGAAAATTGCTATTATTTAAAATAGAGATGTAAACGGTATCATATGAGGTATTTTTTTATTAAGGAGATGATAATTTGTTACCTCTTGATGGTATACGAGTCCTTGACCTCACAAGACTTCTGCCAGGACCTTATTGTTCATTACTTCTGGCTGATTATGGAGCAGATGTGATAAAGGTGGAAGATCCCAAAAGCGGGGATTATGCCCGCTGGTACGAACCAAGAGTAAACGATGATCAAAGTGCTATGTTTATCTCATTAAATCGCAATAAACGCAGCATTACTTTAGACCTGAAGGACAAACAGGATAAAGAGGCGTTTGTTTCTTTAGTCAAAACAGCAGATGTCCTGATAGAATCATTCCGGCCTGGGGTTATGGATCGTCTTGGTGTTGGATATGAGGAGTTAAAGGTACATAATCCAAAAATGATATATTGTGCGATAACCGGTTATGGGCAAACTGGACCATACGCCAAAGAGGCTGGACATGATTTGAATTTCTTGAGCTATTCGGGGCTGCTGCATTTACAAGGAGCTCCAAACGAAAAACCGCTCATACCTTCCGTTCAAATAAGCGATATTGGCGGAGGAGCATTGATAGGTGCAGTGGGAATCTTACTCGCCATTATGGATGCGAAGAAAACGAACACCGGTCAATTTGTGGACATTTCCATGCTTGATGGTACTCTGTCTTGGATGCATACGATACTGCCAAACTACTGGACTTCCGGCGAAATGCCCAACCGTGGGGAACTAACTTTAAACGGCGGGAAAGCATGTTACGAGATTTATAGAACAAAAGATGATCGATTTATTTCCGTTGGCGCACTTGAATATAAGTTTTGGAAAAATTTTTGCAAAGTCATTGGTAAGGAAGAACTAATAGGCCAACTCGATGAACCCCTTGAACAACAGCGCATAATGAAGAAGGAAGTTCAAGCAGCCATCCTACAAAAAACTCTAACAGAATGGCTAGTGCTTTTTGAAGGTATTGATGCCTGTGTATCCCCAGTCTTAACTCCAGAAGAACTCGCAGATCATCCACAAATTAAACATCGCCACATGATTGAAGACATCACGCACCCAAAAGTGGGAGGAATCAAACAAATTGGAAATCCTATTAAACTATCAAATTCAATTGTTACAACAAGACGGCATGCACCCCGTCTTGGAGAACATACAAACGAAATTTTGAAAGAACTAGGTTTTTAAGTGTAGAAAGGGGAAAGGGAAATGAGAATACAAGATTCCATTGCTTTGGTAACCGGCGGTGCTTCGGGGCTTGGAGAAGCAACAGTCCGTAATGTTGTTAATAACGGCGGTAAAGCCGCCATTCTTGACCTCTCTGAAGAAAGAGGTATCCGATTAGCAGAAGAATTAGGGGAAAATGCTGTGTTTTACAAAACGAATGTAACAAGTGAAGAAGATGTCCAGAACACGATCAATTCAGCGCTTGCTCAGTTTGGCAGTATCAATACGGTAGTGAATTGTGCAGGTATTGCTGTTGCTGAAAAAACAGTAGGCAGAAATCAAGCACATAGTTTTGATAATTTTAAAAAAGTTATAGAAATCAACTTAATTGGGACCTTTAATGTCATTCGCCTTGCTGCGGCCCAAATGGGAAATAACCAGCCAAATCAAGAAGGTGAAAGAGGAGTGATTATCAATACCGCGTCTGTTGCCGCGTTTGATGGTCAAATTGGTCAGGCGGCTTATAGTGCTTCCAAAGGCGGTGTTGTAGGAATGACGCTTCCGATCGCACGCGACTTGGCGAAATCCGGAATCAGAGTGATGACCATCGCACCTGGTTTAATTGAAACACCTCTTTTTGCTTCACTCACGGAACAGGCAAAAGCTGCATTGGAATCCCAGGTTCCATTCCCATCCAGACTCGGACGTCCGTCTGAATATGCACAATTAACTCAGTCCATTATCGAGAATGTCATGCTTAATGGAGAAACCATTCGCTTAGATGGCGCTATTCGTATGGCTCCTAGGTAAGTCGAAATTTTTCCATTAAAAAAATCAAATACAAATTGGAGGAAGATATTATGCGTGAAGTTGTTATTGTAGAAGGTGTTCGTACACCTGTTGGAAAAAGAAAAGGGCTATTTAGTAACGTTCGTCCAGATGATTTGGCTGCAAAAGTTTTAAAAGAACTAGTAAATCGTGCCGGCATTTCACCAGGAATCGTACAGGACGTAATCATGGGCTGTGTCTCACAGGTGGAAGAACAAGGTTTGAATATCGCACGTAATGCAGTCCTAATGGCAGATTTCCCTATCCATGTACCAGCAACCACTATAGATCGTCAATGTGGATCCGGTCAGCAAGCGATTCATTTTGCAGCCCAAGCTATTCTAAGCGGGGATATGGATATTGTCATTGCCGGCGGAGTAGAAAGCATGACACGTGTCCCACTTGGTTCGACTCGTCAAAATTCAAAACCAAGTGAGGAGCTTACTTCGCGGTATGAAATTATTCATCAAGGTTTATCGGCAGAAAGAATCGCTGATAAGTGGGGATTTACACGCACCCAGTTAGATGAATTTTCCGTAGAAAGCCACAATCGTGCGTTAAAAGCCCAAGAAGAAGGCAGATTTGATAGAGAAATCATGCCGTTAGAGGTAACCCTAGAGGATGGAAGCACGGTTGTTGTGAAACAGGATGAGGGACCGCGTAAAGGTTCCACGATTGAAAAGTTAGCTACGCTAAAAACAGTCTTTAAAGAAGACGGAAAAATCCATGCAGGAAATGCAAGCCAAATGAGTGATGGTGCTGCGGCTGTATTATTGATGTCACGTGAAAAAGCGGTGGAATTAGGGCTTAAACCGCGATTCCGTATTGTTGCACGTTCTGTGGTAGGTTCTGATCCAACGTTAATGCTGACAGGTCCAATTGAAGCGACTCGACAGGTTCTAGCTAAAGCAGGGCTGACAATTGAAGATATGGACACCTACGAAGTAAATGAAGCGTTCGCTCCGGTACCAATGTGCTGGTTAGAAGAAATTAAAGCTGATCCTAAGAAATTGAATCCTAATGGGGGAGCGATTGCCCTTGGACATCCACTTGGTGCAACAGGTGCAAAATTAATGATTTCGATGATGCATGAATTAGAAAGAACAGGCGGCCGTTATGGATTACAGGCAATTTGTGAAGGCGGCGGAATGGCGAACGGTACAATCATTGAAAGAATTAGTGAATGAGAAATAGGGAGGGAATAAGCAGCAAAAGAGTCTTCTTTGCTGCTTATTCCCTTTACAGGTTTATAGAAAATTAGAGAGAGGAGAAGGGTTTTTGTTTAATGAAATAGGTGTAATACAAGTAACCATCCCGCTGCCCTTCCGGCTAAATCATGTAAATTGCTTTATAGCAGAAGGTGCAAGAGGATGGACCATCATCGATACAGGATTAAATAATGATGTAACCAGGGACATTTGGAGACCTATCATAGAAAAACATGGTGTAACGGACATCATTCTTACACATTATCATCCTGACCATTTTGGCTATGCCGGCACACTGCAGCTACTTACAAATGCAGCGGTATGGATGACTGAAATAGACGCTGAGGCTGGGTTAACTTATTGGGAGCCAGATTCTTTAGAAATCTTAAATCAAAACTATGACAGATGTGGGCTTCCTGATAATTTACCTCAGGTGCTAACGTCGGATGAAAAGGGTTTTAACCCACAAGTAAAGCCTTATCCAACTGTACAACATTTTCTTGAAGAAGGAATGAAAGTCGTATTCGGCAAATACGAATATGAGATTATTTTTACACCGGGGCATTCTGATGGATTAATTACTTTATTTAATAAAGAGAATAGTATCTTATTTTCAACTGATCATATTCTACCAAGAATATCTCCAAATATTTCATGTTGGTTCATCGGGAATACAAATCCATTGCAGTCTTATCTGACATCTTTGGAAAAAATTAAATCTTTGAACGTTGACTTTTGTGTTCCTTCTCATGGTAAGCCATTTAGAAATGCTAATCAAAGAATTGAAGAGTTATTGGCACATCATCTTGATAGATTAGCTGAGACATATAATGCTATTAAACAACCAGCAACCATCTATGAGGTAAATCAGCGGTTGTTTCGAAATTTGAATATCCATGAAACTCGTTTTGCTATAGGAGAAACACTTGCTCACTTGGAGTATTTATATGTAAACAACCAATGTAAAAAATTTCTTCAGGATGGCAGATGGTATTACGAAGGTATTTAATTTTATACTTTGCGCAGTGGTTCAAAGTTTTAGTAAGGAGGTTAGTAATGGAAACTATTTTTACACTTCAAACACGAAAAGAAGATATAGATCAATTAGGACATGTGAATAATTGTCGATACGTTAAGTTTTTGGAGGATGCTCGTGTAAATTGGTATGAAAAATGCGGTTTATCTTTAAATGACTTTCAAGAAATGAGAATTGGAACTGTTGTTTTAAAAATGGAGGTTTTATATCTAAGGGAAGCAAAGTTGGGAGATCATTTAAAAATTATTACCCGTCCAGAATATTTAGGGAATACAAGTTTCGTATTAAAACAGGATATTTATAATCAATTTGATGAACATATTACAGATGCTAAAGTTACAATGGTAATGTTTGATACTTTATTAAGAAAAGGTATAAAAGTTATCGATCAAATCGCTCAGTATTTTAGATAATCATTAATTTAAGAAACAGAGCATTTTTGTTTAAAAATAAATGCTCTGTTTAACGGCAGTATTAATTATTTATGCCCGCGGAAGGAATACAGCTTGTTAATCCCTAAAACTCTGTATTAGAATAAACAGCTATTAAAACAACCGCTTTACAATCCCCGATATTTTTCACTGTATGTGGAACACTTGCATTCCAGCTGAAGGAGTCACCTTCTTCTAAGATAACAGAATCTTCCCCTTGCTCTGCTAAAACTTTCCCTTCTAGCACTAAATGACATTCTTCTCCTTCATGCGCGTGGGCGTCTCCAATAGAAGCACCTGGTGGAAACTCTACACTTCTTAAACTTAAACCACCCATAGAAGAGATATTCTCAATTTTTAACTGATTAAACGTAGTCGTTGTTCTCGAATCTTTTCGAACCACGCGTAAATGCTGTTTTTTTTCTAATAATAAGTAAGGTAATGGAACCTCTAAATAGTTGGCAATGGTTTGCAGCGTGCTGATTGATGGTGAGGTGTTATTGTTTTCTACATTGCTGATGAATCCTTTTGAAAGGCCAGTCCCTTCACACATTTGGGCTATTGTAATTTTTTTTCGATTTCGTATTGCACGAATTTTTGAGCCGATATCCAGTTTTGATCACCCTTTATGGTTTCCTAATATAGAACATATTTATATATTAGCAAAAAATCCATTGACAATCCATACGATTCGCTGTTATCCTATAAGCAACAAATGTTCATATGAAAAAACATTTTATTTTTTAGAGTATATGTTTACAAATATGAATTTTTATTAACTATTTAAATACTAACAGAAAGGATGATATATATGAATGCACCAATGATCTATGAGCTTCGCCGTCCAAAAGAGATCCATCCTGATAAAAAGTATCCAGCATTGTTTATCATGCATGGAATTGGCAGTAATGAACAAAACATGCTGTCTTTGGTAAATGGATTAGAAGAACAGTTCTACATTTTCAGTATTCGCGGTCATCTCTCGCAGCCTCCAGGCTTTGCTTTCTTTACTATTGAAGGGTACGGCAAGCCACATCGAGAAGTGTTCGATGAAGGTGTAAGTAAGCTTACGAGCTTTATTGACTATGCATGCGAACAGTATCCGCTAGATACATCTCATTTATACTTGTTAGGTTTTAGCCAAGGTGCGATTTTAGCGATGACGCTAGGCTTAACATTAGGAAATAAAATAAAAGGAATTGTTGCACTGAGTGGTTACATTCCCTCATTCGTAAAAGAAGAGTATGAGATTAAACCTGTGGATGAGGTATCGGTATTCATTTCACATGGAGAAATGGACCAAGTGCTTCCATTTGAATGGGGAGTTGCTAACAACGAGTATTTTGGTCAATTAGGTGCAAACGTTACTTTTAAGACTTACCAAGAAGGACATAGTGTTTCCTTAAGAAATCTACAGGAGTTTACAAACTGGTTAATACAAGATTTAGAAAAATAATTTATTAAGAGAGAGGTAGAAAAGATGAAGAAGATAGAAGTAAGTACATTAATTT
>JAPSKD010000072.1 GCA_031177865.1 Bacillus sp. (in: firmicutes)
AAAGAAGTGCACTACTATAATCTTTTTAAATTATTATATTGACATATATAACAATAGGGTGTAATATTATTAAATGTGCTTTAGATTTCATGTAACTTGTTAATAGATAGATAACGCAATGTAAGAATTTTTTCTGGCATTCTGCTTATGTTTTAAAAGTAAAACTTATTCACACTGGATCGGCTTCGGAGCCGTTAGGATGTAAGAGAGGCAGGGCTTACGTCGTTTAGGTATAAAACCATCAGGTGGAAGAGTAACCGCGGCAAATTGGTCTTTTAATACCATTTATTATATATAAATACTTACCTTGCGATGGCTGATAATTAGAAACAACCATTCACAAGTTACAATAGTGGTCCATCTAGGATCAAAGCAAAAAGAAGGCAGAGGAAATTCCTCTGCCTTCGTCCAATTTTAAAGCCTTATTCCCTTAATTTTTCGGAGCACTTGATTGATAACTTCTGAAAAGACAAGACCGAACGCGATCGAGCCCGAAAGTAACGTTACTTTTGCAGCTAATGCCATGGCTTGAAAATAATCGTCCTCAACAAAATTCCTCATTGTATCATAAGCCAAACCACCTGGAACTAAAGGAATGATTCCTGCAACGCTAAAAATAATTACCGGTGTTTTATAGAATTTAGCTAACTCCTGACTGACTATCCCTACAAAAAGAGTGGCTCCAAGCGTGGCTAAAACAGAATCTCCCGAATATTCTTCCGCTATATAATAGATAATCCATCCACCCATTCCAATAAGTCCGCATTTGACTAACGTCTCCTTTGGTGCATTGAAAATAACTCCAAAAGCGGCCGTGGCAATAAAACTTGTGATTAATTGTCCAATGATATCCACATTAAGCCTCCATTACAAAAAAGATAACACTACTGCTATTCCTGATCCAATTGCAAAAGCTGTTAACAATGCTTCCGCACCTTTAGATAATCCCGAAACTAAATGTCCCGCCATTAAATCTCTTACTGCATTAGTGACTAAAAGACCAGGTACTAACGTCATGACGGACCCGATAATAATTTTATCTAGTTGCTGTCCTGCTCCTATTTTCACAAGGAAAAAGGATAGTAAGCCAATAATGAATGAGGCCAAAAATTCCGAGAAAAACTTCACTGGTATGTAGCGGTGAAAGTATAAAAAGCCGAAATATCCTACTCCTCCAGATAACATGGCTGGGATAAAATCGATCCACTCACCCCTAAACATAATCATAAAACATCCGCTAGCAATGGAGGCTGCCAAAACCTGAACCAAAAATGGAAAGGTCACATTTAATGAATCAAGCTCTTTTAGAAGTGTTAAAGCTGATTCTAGATTTAATTCGCCACTAGTAATCCTTCGTGAAATACTATTTACCATTGCCACCTTTTTCAAGTCGGTAGATCTTGTTGATATTCGTATCAACTTCGTTTTGGTTGGCTCGGCACCTTCTGCAGAAAAAATAATGCCTGTAGGAGTTACATAACTGTGCGAATTTTCAATTCCAAATGCAGCGGCCATTCTCATCATGGTATCCTCAACCCGATAGGTTTCTCCACCGCTTTGGAGCATAATTTTTCCCGCAAGCAAACATACTTCCATTATTTCATATGTACGTGTTTTTTCATTTTCCATCTAACCTTCACCACAATTACTCTTTCTTTTTATGATTTCCTAAGTTTAATCAAAAACTTTCTGTTTATCAATAAAAATAGACACCAACCGATAGGCAGGCGTCAATAGATGTTATTTTTTATAATGTTCTTTTAACTTCTTCATCCATTCTTCTTCAAAGGCAGTAGATTGACCCCAACCTGGGATAATATCAGCAAGGTTCACCATATTAACCGGTTCTTTTGATTTTTGAAGATCTTCTTGTGAAATCAATGATGCTTCCAAATCAAATGTTTCCGGGGTTTCTTCACCCGCTAGTTTCTTTGCTAATAGTCTCATATTAACTGCACCAATTAACTTTGGATCAACGGCAGCAGTATACTTCCAAGCACTGCCTTTTCTTTGAATTTCTTGTAAATCAGCATTTGAGACATCGATTCCGTATAGCTTAACTTCTTCTCTCCCAGCTTCCTTAAGTGCACGTGCAGCACCAATCGCAAAGGCGTCCCATGTCGCAAAAATCGCATCCAATTCACCTTTTGGATATTTGTTCAACATCGCAGCAACTGCATTCTGTGTTTGTACACTTGTGTCAGCAGAAGCTACACCAAAACGCTCTACTTCCTTAATTCCTGGGTTCTTTTCTACTACATCCTGGTAAACTTTATTTCTGCGAACCATTGGCGGGAATCCATCCACCCATAAATAAGCGATATTCGCTTCACCATTTGTTTCCTTCACTAATTGTTCTAATGCCAGCGTCGCCAACGCTTCATCATCCTGTGATGTAAGCGTAACTCCATCCACTGTTGTTAGGTTCGCATTGGAGTCAAATGCCACAACGCTTTTTCCAGCATCGACGATTTTTTTCACATCATTGATAGTCGCGTCATCGTCACCATGGGAAATAATAAATCCATCATAATCTTGGTTTAAAGCTTGGTTAATTGCATCATGAAATTTTGCTGTATCTCCATTAGCAGTAAACACATCTACTTTGAAACCTAGCGCTTCACCCTCTTGCTTTGCACCAGCTAGGAATTGGGCAGTATGATCGTCCCCGCCGATTTTTCGAATTACCTTTATTTTTAGCTGATCCCCTTTTGCAAAACGCTCTGGAACTCCCTCAATTGTTGTATTTCCAGTCGTTTGCTTTGTTTCTCCTCCAGAAGCACAGCCTGTAAGCAATAGTGTCGCTGCAATCGCAGATACAAATGTGCTCTTAAGTAAATTCTTATTCATGTTAAAAACTCCCCTTTCTTGTTTTACGTGCGTTCTTACCAACGTTGCTCCTAGGAGGGTCTTTGTAGTTAGAAAAGCAAAAGGCGCCTGCCTATCGGCGACAAGCGTAAGACGAGCCGTCGTGAAGGTTGCTCTTTAACCTTCTTGATGGCTTGGCTTATGCCTCGAGCCGATGGCGCCTATAGCTAGACATAAACTACAAAAAAACCTCTCCGAAAAAAGAGAGGTTTCATCACAAAATAAGGACTACTCCTCTCTTATCTCTCAAAACAATTCCTTGTTTTGCAGGATTTAGCACCAATTCCTAATGGAACGGTTGCTGGGCGTCATCGGGCCAGTCCCTCTGCCACTCTTGATAAGAGAACGTATTATTTACTTGTTTAAAGTATTAAACTAAATTTAATCTCCTATTAACAATTTGTCAATATTATTTTTTCAATATTTCTAATAGAATAATTTATTTCCCTCATCATTACATCTCATTGTTCTTGCCAGATGATAAACAACAGGGGCTATTACTTTCATTAATTTGAAAATTCGTTTTTATTATATTTAGGAAAGCGAAATAATGTTAGAAAGAAGTGTAATTACATGACTAATTCGGAAATAGCCAAACGGAATATTGCAATCATGTGGTTCGCAAACTTCTTCGTTGCGGGTAGTATGACGATGGTCCTTCCCTTTATTTCATTATACATTGAAACCTTCGGGGATTTTTCTGAACAATACGTTCAACACTGGTCAGGGATCACCTTTGCCGTTACCTTTGTATCAGCATTTATTTTTTCGCCCATTTGGGGGAGAATAGGCGACCGTTTCGGGAGAAAAAAGGTTCTGATTATTTCAGGCATCGGGATGGGGTTTTCAATATTTTTAATGGAATATGTCCAATCCGTTTGGCAGCTCTTCCTATTAAGGTTTTTGATGGGATTTTTCACAGGCTTTATTCCGATGTCACAAGCATTTATTTCCACGCAAACCCCGAAGAAAATAGCTGGACGGGTACTTGGTACATTACAAACAGGCAGTATCACAGGGTCACTTCTAGGACCTATGCTCGGCGGGGTTTTAGCCGATTCACTAGGATACTCCTTAACCTTTAAGTGGACTTCTATTGCTATTTTTGTTTCAGGTCTGCTGGTTTTTGCAACAAAGGAGTACAAAATCGAATCAAAAAAGGGTGCAAAATCACATTATTCCAGCAAAGAAGTTTTTTTACATATTGGTAAGAATCCTGTGTTATTAACCGTTTTACTGATTTCTACACTTGTTCAAATTGCCCATTTTAGCATTCAACCAATCCTGTCTTTATTTGTTACAGAACTCCATGGCCACACAAATATTGCCTTTTACTCAGGGATAGCTTTTTCAGCCGCTGGGTTAGGTAATTTGCTGATGTCGAGAAATTGGGGGAAAATCGCAGATAAACTTGGGTATATTAAGATTCTTGTCATCCTGCTTTTTGTATCTGGAATTATCTATCTTCCTGGAGCAATTGTCACCGATTACTGGCAGTTAGTGATCATTCGTTTTATCCTTGGAATAGCGATTGGCGGGATAATTCCCGTTCGCATTGCTTATATACGACAAGAGGCACCTATCGCAATGCAGGATGAAGTTCTAGGCTACAATACTAGTTTAAGGTTCCTTGGAAATATAATTGGTCCGATTATAGGCGGATTTATTTCAGGTTATTTAGGATTTTCTGCTGTGTTTATCAGCACGAGTACTTTATTAATCGTCAGCGGGGTCATATTGTTTTTCTCTATGCACAAACATCCCAACCTTGTGAAACATACCGCATAGAAAAAAGCAGGGAGCCCCTGCTTTTTTATTTGCTTATATTGTTTTGGAGATTCGAAAAATCCAAATCCTGATAATAACTATTTTTAACCAAAATATTAGGACCCAAACAGGACACAGCGGGACAATGACAACTCAATTCCTTAGAAATGGCAGAGGATTGCCAGTTTTCATACGCGTCGGTCAGCTTGGTATCTAGAACATTCCCTAATGGCGGGGTATCACCAAAATCCGTGACAATAATATCCCCATTAAAGATGTTAACATTTAGACGGGAACGGCCATCAGGATCATTTCTGACCGATACATTTCGGCTTTTATAGAGTCTCGTTAACAGCTCTAAGTCCTCTTTTTTATGACTGCATGCATAAAAAGGAAGTGTCCCAAAAAGCATCCATACATTTTCATTACGAATATCTAATAAATGATGAATGGCTTCCCTAATTTCATTCAGGGATAATGTTTCTAGATTACTAGCAAAATCACTTGGATACATAGGGTGAACCTCATGACGCTGGCAGAGCATTTCTTCAACAATTTGGCGGTGTATTTTCTCCAGATGCGGCAGTGTTCGTTTGTTTAGCATGGTTTCCGCAGATACCATTACACCAGCCTTCACTAATTCCCTGCTGTTTTCTATCATTCTAGTAAAGTACTTTTCACGTTGTTTGTAATCAGGCTTGTTTGCCATTCTAGCAAATCCACCCTCAACAAAATCATCTACTGTTCCCCAATTATGCGAGATATGTAGAACATCCAAATAAGG
This sequence comes from Bacillus sp. (in: firmicutes), assembly GCA_031177865.1. Classification (GTDB taxonomy): domain Bacteria; phylum Bacillota; class Bacilli; order Bacillales; family Cytobacillaceae; genus Neobacillus. The sequence continues at coordinate 5,420 of JAPSKD010000072.1, forward strand.
AATAATTAATTCATAGCGTGCTAAATCAAGCGTTAAATTCGAATTAATTTGTGTCCGAACACCGTGTTCATGGGCATATTTTAATATTGGCACCACGTAATTTTTTATAGAAGACAAGGAAAGCATCGGTTCGCCGCCTGTGATACTAAGGGACCGAAGGGTTGGAATTTCATCTAACCTATGCAAAAGCAAATCCAGCAGAAGTGCTTCGGGGTCTTTTGTTTGAAGGGTGTACCCTACTGCACAATGCTCACAGCGCATATTACATAAGGTTGTTGTCGTAAATTCAATATTGGTAAGCTGTGGTTTTCCGTATTCCTTTATATCATTATAAGCTTCCCACGGATCAAATTCAGGGGTTATTTTTTTCAAATCGGACATAGTAAACTCCTTAAAAACTGTAATAGAAAAACCACTTCATTATATCTGAAATATGGTGTTTATGGCTAATTTATGGCTTATTAAAAAATTTATGTTTCTAAATTATCTATTATTCTATACATGCATAATTCGATGTACGATTATTGAGACTAAAAAAATAGAAATTGTTAACTGCGGATGGTGATTTACAAAATGGAAATGCCACTCTTAAGCGAAGTCGAAAAGCTGGCTTTAAAGAAGGTGAAAATCTTTAGACAAAGCCTGTTACGGTATATTTTAAGAGCTATGCTTGCAAGTATGTTTATCGTTTTTGGTGTAATTGTTGCATTTAAGACTGGAAACTACTTTTATTTAGAACATTCCCCTTTTGCCTACCCGATGGCCGCTCTCACCTTTGGTTGAGCGATTATTCTAATTGCCTACGGCAGAGGAGATTTGTTTACTGGTAATACGTTTTATTATACTTATGCAGCACTAAGAGGGAAAATGGCTTGGTTAGAAGTCACCCAACTCTGGGTTAGCAGCTACATTTGAATATAAGGAATAAAGAAAAGCCGTAATTAACATATACGGCTTTTCTTTATCGACAAATTCCCGGGAAATATCAACAAATTAACAGGGCAGACGACAAAAGAATTATGAATATTCTAAAAACAACCCTACTTTCTTTTACTTAAGAAATATAGATAGCTTTTAATCATAAAATAACTGACTTCTTCAGGTAATTGTTCTTTAATCGGTTTTAAACGATCTCTGCCAATCTCTTCCACTGCTTTATCCAGCAATGGAATGTACTCGGTAGGAATAAGACGGGTGAAATCTACTTTCATTCCTTGTTGAGCACATTGAATTAAATGGTTCTCAATGGTGCTTAGCGCCAACTCGCGTTTTTCTGCTATTTCCTCTATAGATAAATTTTGCTGGTGCAACTGAAAAGTCTCTAAGTGAGAATCGCCAACAGCCTTTTTTGAGGTCTTCTTGGCAGCAGCGGCTATATTGCTCTCTGGCTTTCGGTCAGGGTTTGCTTCGCAAAATGCGCGAATTGCTTGTATAAAATCAAGCCCATATTTTTTTAATTTGTGTTCCCCAACACCGCTTACCGTTAGAAATTCTTCATTTGTTGCGGGCAATTTGGCACACATGTCCTTAAGCGCAGCGTCAGAAAAAATCACAAAAGGCGGCACATTTTCCGTTTCGGCTATAGTTCTCCTTACCTCGCGTAAGGCTTCGAATAATGGGTCATCCTTTGAAATTTCCCTGACTTTAACTGTCTCTCTGCGATAAACATTGGTCTTACCAAGCAAGACATCCTTCCCTTTAGCAGAAACATATAAAGTTGGGAATTGTCCTTGTTCAATCGCAATTAATTCTTGTGAAATTAAGAACTCGATAAAATCACTGACTTCTTTCGACCCTTTTTCCTTCATGATTCCATAAGTGGTTAACTTATCAAAGCCCAGCTCGGTAACTTTTTTATTTTTTGAACCGGTTAATACTTGGGCCGTAAGTGTTTTACCAAATCGCTGCCCCATCCGGATTAGACAGGACATGACCATCTGTGCTTCCTTCGTTACGTCAATGCTAGAGCGGGAATCAAGGCAATTACCGCAACGTCCGCATGACTCCGTTTCTAGTTCACCAAAATATTTTAAAATAAACTCTTGTAAACAGTTTTCTGTATGACAATAATCAACCATCTGCTGCAGTTTTTCCAATTCCGCATGGATACGTGATCGGTCGCTGGATTGATCGATTAAGAAGCGCTGAACCTGCACATCCTGCGAGGAATAAAGAAGGATACATTCACTATCAAGTCCGTCTCGTCCCGCACGTCCTGCCTCTTGATAATAGCTCTCCATATTTTTCGGAAGTTGAAAATGGAGGACATATCGGATGTTAGACTTATCAATTCCCATCCCAAAAGCTGATGTTGCAACCATAACCGAGGCTTCATCTTTCAAGAATCGATCCTGTTCACGGATGCGCTCGGCGTCCCCCATTCCTGCATGATAACGGGCGACATTGATATTTTCTTTTTTGAGTTTTTCATATAGCTGGTCAACATTCTTACGTGTGGCCGCATATATAATACCAGCTTCTTTTTCATTTTTTTTTAAGTAATCTCTTATAAAGTGGAGCCTGTCTTGACCTTTAATCACAGCAAAAGTTAGATTCTCTCGTTCGAAACCAGTTATGATTGAATTCTCTTCATCGATATGGAGTGTTTCACAGATATCCTCCCGAACCCGTGGTGTTGCTGTTGCAGTTAGAGCAATTACATTCGGTTTTTGTGGAAGGCTTCGGACCATTTGCTGGATATGCCGGTAGCTCGGGCGAAAATCATGTCCCCATTGTGAAATACAATGAGCTTCATCGACTGCAACCAATGGAATATCCATCTGTTTTAGATCCTCGATAAATTCACGTGATTCTAATCTCTCGGGGGCTATATAAAGGAGCTTGTACATTCCCTGTTTTGCTTCCCGAATTCGTTCATTGGCTTCATTGTAACTGAGTGAACTATTGATAAAAGCTGCAGGAATTCCTACCTGTACGAGGGCATCGACTTGATCCTTCATAAGTGAGATTAACGGGGATATTACAATCGTGGTACCTGGTAAAACAAGTGCAGGAATTTGATAACAAATCGATTTTCCTCCGCCAGTTGGCATGACACAAATCGTATTTTCTCCAGCTAAAACGGATTGTATTGCACGCTCTTGTCCATTTCGAAAGGTTGCATAACCAAAATGAGATTCTAATAATCGTTGAGCTTTTTCAAACAACAAATACATCTCCCCCTTCTACTTTTTCATCTTCTATCATTATACCTCTTTTTTTGTTGGCCCAAGAATATTTTCCGTTATTCGTAGGCATTTTCTGCTATCTGTAACTAAACGTAAAGAAAAGGCCGCGGAGATTAACTCAGCGACCTTTTCTTTATCAACCTTGTGTAAACAGCTCTTCTAACTGCTTCCGTAATACGAACTTTTGAATTTTCCCGCTTGCATTTCGCGGCAAAGCTTCACAGAAAACATATTTACGCGGGCGTTTATAGTTTGCAAGACTATCACTGTTTTTACAATACTCTTCTAGGTCCTGATCAGTCAGTTGAGGGTCCTTTTTTACCACAAAAGCGGTAACTGTTTCACCCCAGCGGTCATCTGGCTGCCCGACAATCGCCACATCCAATACACCTTGATGTGCATGTAAAACATCTTCGACCTCACGTGGATAAATATTTTCTCCACCACTGATAATCATGTCATCGACTCGGTCATTGACATAGAGGAAACCCTCTTCGTCTAGATAACCGATGTCGCCTGAATGGTACCACCCTTTATACATCGAGTTTTCTGTCGCTTCTTCTCGATTAAAGTAGCCAATCATCATGCAAGGACCTTTGACAATAATTTCTCCTGTTTCTCCAACTGGAACTATATCATCCGGATCAGATGGACCATCCTCCCTCGTACGAACCACACGAATATCGTGGTTAATCGCGGCTTGACCTGCAGACCCTGCCTTTCTTAACTGGTCATTCTCAGAGAGGAAGGTAATCGCTGGTCCCATTTCGGTCATTCCGTAAGCTTGAACCAAGCCAATACCAAACCGGTCATGGAGAGCATGAACAAGAGATGGGGCCATTGGAGCTGCACCATACAAACCAAGCTTTAGACTTTCTGTATTATATTGACTTAAATCTTCTTGAAGCAGCATGTTCCACATCGTTGGTGCTGCAAAGAATTTCGTTATCTTTTCTTGAGCTATTAACTGAAGGATAACTTTTGGGTTGAATTGGTGCAGGACGACATTTCTTGCCCCCACATGAATCCTTGGCAAAAAGGCACAATGCAGCTCGGCACAGTGGAACATTGGTGCAGTCACAAGTCCAACGTCCTCTGCTTCTAACTTTTGAGAGGCAATACACAGAACACTTTGGTCCACCATATTTCGATGACTATGCATAACGCCTTTTGGTCTACCGGTGGTTCCGCTTGTGTAAATAAACGCATAAATGTCATTTTCGTTTACTTCCGCTTGAATCTCTTCGTTAGAAGCTGCAGCTAATTTTTCCTGGTAACTCGCTGCATAGGCAGGTGCTTCTTCGTCAATAAACCAGAAAGAAGTCCCTTCAAAACGATTTTCAATCCCTGAAATTATAGGCTCCAACGCCTTTTCAAAAAGAACTACTTTTGGCGTTGCGTCCGATATAATAAATGCCACCTCCTCAGGCATTAACCGGAAATTAATTGGATTGAAAATCGCACCAAGTTTTGCACAGGCAAAGAATGCTGTTCCTAATTCTTCGGTATTAAACATGAATGTAGATACCCGGTCGCCTTTTTTGACACCTTCCTTCACCAACGCATTGGCAAGTCTGTTTACCTGCTCGCTCCACTCTTTGTAGGTATAGCGGACATTTTTCCTAACATCATAAATCGCTTGCTTGTTCGGGTATCTTTTTACAGTTAAATCAAAGATTTGTCCGATAGTGGTTGTCATCGTATCTCCTCCATTTATAACCCAAGGTTTTTTGCAATAATCGTTTTCATGATTTCGTTCGTACCAGCATAAATACTTGAAACCTGAATATCCCGGAATCTCCTTGCAATCTCGTATTCTTCCATATATCCATAGCCGCCATGAAGCTGCAGACATTCACCGGCAATTTTCTTTGCCGTATCCGTCAGCCTCCATTTCGCCATCGAAACCTTCGTTACTACATTTCGACCATCCATATGTTCAGCTATTAACTGATCTAAGAACGCCCTTCCCATCTCTACCTCTGTTGCCATTTCAGCTATTTTAAACTGTGTATTTTGAAATTGACTGACAGGCTTACCAAAGGCTTCACGACTCTTCACGTATTCAATTGTCCCCTGTAGCATGACTTCTGCAGCTGTTTGCGCTGCAATGGCTACAAGAAGGCGTTCCTGTTGGAGTTTATCCATCATATAGAAAAACCCTTTGCCTTCTTCTCCAAGTAAATTCGTCTTTGGAACTCTACAGTCTTCAAAAATCAACTCAGCCGTATCTTGACTATGAAGTCCCACTTTATTCAACTTTCTGCCTCGTGAAAAACCAGGAGTATCCCGTTCAACAAGGAGCAAGCTCACCCCTTTATGCTTTGGTACTGCATTAGGGTCAGTTTTACAAGCCACGAGTATTAAATCTGATTGAATTCCATTTGTAATAAAGGTTTTTTGTCCATTCAATATATAGTGGTCTCCATCCAGCTTTGCAGTGGTTTTAATATTGGCAAGGTCAGAACCAGTACCTGGTTCGGTCATGGCAATAGCCGTAATCAATTCACCTGTTACACAACGGGGAAGCCAGCGCTGTTTTTGCTCCTCCGAGCCAAACGAATTGATATAAGGGACAACGATATCATTATGCAGACCGATCCCGACTAGACCAGAGCCTACTCTCTCTAACTCTTCATTTATAACAACAGAGAAGCCCCAATCAACACCACTGCCGCCATATTTCTCATCTAAATCTGGACAAAGGAAACCCTGCTCCCCCATCTTTCTCCATAAAGAGCGGGGAATCATTCTCTCCTCTTCCCATTTCTCATAATGAGGTACAGCCTCTTTCTCCAAAAACTTTCTTAATGACTTACGAAATATTTCATGATCTTCAGTTAAATATGGATGTTGTTTCATTGTGAACGCCTCACTCCTAACTAATAACCAATTATTAAGCTTTCACTTGATTCAATTTTTGACGAAGCTGATATTTTAATATTTTCCCAGAAGCATTTCTTGGCAGCTGCTGTTCAATAAAGATACGTCTTGGGACTTTATACCCTGCTAATTTTTGACGGCAGAAAGTTTTTAACTCCTCCACATCTATAATAGCTCCTTCTTTTGGAACAATAATGGCACATACCGCCTCACCCCACGTTTCGTCAGGTAACCCAATAATAGCGGCATCAAGTACCCCAGGATGTTCGAAAAGAACCCCTTCAACTTCAACCGAATATACATTTTCTCCACCAGTGATAATCATGTCCTTTTTTCGATCAACCAGCGTGATATAGCCTTCCTCATCCATCGTTGCTAAATCACCTGTATAGAGCCAGCCATTTTTTATTGTGCTATTCGTTTCTTCTGGCTTTTTATAGTACTCCTTCATTACCATCGGGCTTTTAATAATAAATTCACCGACGACACCTGGTTTAACGTCATTTCCTTGTTCGTCGACCACACGTGTCTCTGTTAGAAAAATAGGTTTTCCTCCCTTGCCTAGATGGAGCTTATGCCCCTCTGGATCAAGCAGAATTCCTCCAGGTCCCCCTTCAGTCAAGCCGCAAAGATTATAGAATTGATCCGTTTTAAATAACTGAATACTCTTTTTCACTAGTTCAGGTGCCATCGGTGCTGCCCCATATCCACATCTTCGGATGGAAGATAAATCGTATTGATTTGCATTTGGAACCTGTAAAATAAAGTTAAACATGGCTGGAACACCAAAGAAGTGAGAAATCTTATGTTCTTGAATGGTTTGAAGTGTTTTAATAGGATGAAAGTCACGATGAATGATGTGTGCTGCCCCTAGAGCAACACCTGAAATTAGGAAAAGATTTAACTGTGCAGAGTGGAAGAGTGGTGCTACGTGAAGGATACGCTCATGTGGACGCAATCCCATATTAATTGTGACAGATATTCCTACATTAAAGATCCTCTTATGATCAAATAATGCGCCTTTTGGTCGTCCTGTTGTCCCTGAGGTATACAAGATTTCCAAATCATCTTCTTCACAAACTTCTATTTCAGGTTCATTCCTATCGAACGATAAAACGCTTTCAAAAGAACGAAAGCCTAACGTTCGCGGTTCACCAATGGTCATTACTATTGTGACTTCACTGCCTTCTTTAGCCTCGGTAATGATTTCTTCATATTCAAGGTCACAAACAACTAGCTTTGCTTCAGACTGCTGTAATATGTAGTGAACTTCGGAGGGGGTCAATCGAAAATTAACGGGTACTGCTACTGCACCCACTTTAGCAATTGCAAAAAAAGTGAAAACAAAATGATCCGAATTCTTCATCATCAAGGCAATTTTATCACCTTTCGTTATCCCCATTTGTAGTAGACCATGAGCAAGTCTATTTACTTCCTCATTAAATTGACGGTAGGTATAACTGCGGCCTTCACATTCAATGGCTAACAACTCAGGAAACTTCCTGGCATTTTGGGATAAAAGACTACCGATATTCATTAATGTTCTTCCTCCTTATAATAAAAAAATCACCCCAACTTATTGTAACAAAGGTAGAGAATATTTAGAATATTTTAGCGAAAAATTATTTACTACTTTTATTTAAATAAAAAGGTCAGCCCTCTTTCTCTAGAGGTCCTGACCTTTTATTTATGAAACAATTCTTTCCTTCGGAGTAACTCTTTTTTTCCTAACTTCTAGCATAGTTAATACGATGGCAATAATTAAAAATAGACTACTTATCCGGAAGAGATTAGCCGTATCAGTGAATTGAGCGATTGTCCCGAAGATAATACCGCTTAGTCCGATCCCTAAATCAATGGATGAAAAGAACATTCCATTTGCCACACCTCTTCGATTTTCGGGTGTCATGGATAAGGTCCACGATTGTAGGGTTGGTAAGGCACAGCCAAAACCGAGTCCAAACAATCCACCTGCTAAGGCAAGCATGAAATTGGTTTGTGCATAGGAAAGGACCCACAACCCAACAAAGGTAGCCGAAATACAGAAATAGACCATGCCAATCGGACCCTTTTCATCAAACCACTTCCCTGCAAACGGTCTAGCTGCCGTGGCAACAATTGCATTAAGAATATAGAATAAGAAAATTTGGTCAATCCCTCTTTCTTCCCCATAGATGACGATAAAGGTGGAGACTGAACCATAACCAAGACAAATAATAATCGTAATAAAAGATGGGTACCAGCTCGTTTTCTCCACTAGTGAACCCAGGTAGGAAAATTTAAGATTTTCCTTTTTGGTTTTTAAAACCGCTTCAGGTGTTTTGTAATGTACAAGTGCAAGCAGGACGACAGAAATAAAACTTAATATACCTGAAATAATGATGAGGTTGGTAAAGGAGGTAACATTATATAAAAAGATTCCTAGACTAGGAGCGATAATGAAACCAATTGTAGTGGATAGGCCAAAATAGCCCATTCCTTCACCCAATCGTGAAAATGGAATGACATCTACTGCAGCGGTTCCATTCACCGTTGTTGACCAGCCCCACGCAAGACCGTGAATAAAACGGATAAACAAGAATATTACGACAATCCTTGAAATTGGATATAGGACGGTAATGATTAATAAAATGACTGCTCCTATTAATACAAGCGCCTTCCTTTGTTTGTATTCGAGCATGAATCCAATAAAAGGTCTTATGAGTACAGCACCAATCGAGAACAATGCCGTAACAAGACCAATTTCCACGCCTGATGCTCCTATGGATTTTATGTAAGGCGGCAAGGTTGGAATAAGCATTTGGAAAGACATAAATACAAAAAGATTTCCAACCATCAACATAATAAAAGATTTAGTCCACAAACGTTCTTTCAAAGAAACACCCCTATCTATCTTCTAGTAGAAGATTGAGGAAAAATTTAGTTTATTTCGTATTACTAAATAATAGCACAGAACCCTACAAATAAAAATAGGAGCTCATCTCTTTTTCGCTATTTTTCTAGTGTAATCGTTATCCTTTTTCAGTAAATTCAGGTATCATGAATATATGTAATTTGATAGAAAATGGAGGAAGTTTATGCAAAAGAGAAAAATCGTTATTACGAATACTTTACATCAGAATCTAATTGAACAGATAAAAGAAATCATCCCCGATTGGACGATCATTGTGGGTAAGGATAGAGATATTTGGCAGGAGCATTTACATGATGCTGAAATTATTGCAGGCTGGAAAAAGGGGATAGAAAAAGAGTGTCTTGCTCCCCAATCAAAGCTTAAGTGGCTCCAAACCTGGAGTGCGGGTGTTGATAGCTTGCCGCTTGAATCCCTAGAATCCAAGAACATTATTGTAACTAGTGCAAATGGTGTGCATGCTTATCCTATATCCGAAAGTATCTTCGCATTCATGCTAGGCCTAACGAGAAAAATTCATACATATGTGAAAAATCAACTAGAAAAGAAATGGCACCATTCCGGCATAAAGCTAGAAATGCATGAAAAAACGATTGGAATTATAGGGGTTGGAACCATCGGCAAAGAAACAGCAAAAATTGCTAAAGCCTTTGGTATGAGGGTCCTCGGTGTTCGCCATTCTGGAAAACAACTGGAATATGTCGATGAAATGTACACGATAGATGAACTAGACATGGTACTGCCCAACTGTGATTATGTAGTTGTCACACTTCCACTAACCAAAGACACCAAACACTTATTTGATTCTAAAAAATTCAACCTCATGAAACCTTCCTCTTTCTTTATCAATATTGGCCGTGGTGAAATTATAGTGGAAGGTGACTTGATTACTGCATTACAGAACGGAATCATTGCTGGTGCAGGTTTAGACGTGTTCGAACAGGAACCATTAAGTGTTGATAACCCATTATGGGAATTGGAAAATGTAATGATTACCCCTCACATTGCAGGATCAACAGAACATTATAATCAAAGAGTGATTGAGAATATCCTAATACCTAACCTTAGAAACTATATTTCTGGTACCCTTCCTCCAGTTAATCGTGTTGATTTTTCTAAAGGGTATTAGCAAAAGGAGCACTATAATGCAACACGTCACAGTTGAGAAAACGAGGACAAAGAAAACATTACTGCTTTCTTTAAAAATGATAGTGGCAGCTATGGTCATTTCCCTGTTAGTCATTATTATTTCCAGTCAAACAAATCAAACAGAAAAGTTTTTTTAATCATAACCGACCATTAGTCATTGCCCACCAGGGCGGTGAATTGTTGGCACCTTCTAATACCATGGCTTCCTTTATAGAATGCTGCTAACATGGGAGTCGATGTCCTTGAAACGGATATACATATTACCAAGGACGGTCAATTAGTTTCAATCCACGACCCGAATGTTAATCGGACAACCAATGAAAAAGGAAATGTGGCAGACCTTACTTTAGCAGAACTTCAAGCGCTTGATGCCGGTTACCATTTTAAAGACTTAGAAGGCAACTATAGTTTTCGTGGTAAGGGTGTCTATACCCCAACGGTCGAAGAGATGTTTCAAACTTTCAATGACATGAAAATAGAAATAGAAATAAAAGATAATAACCCTCCTGAAAGAATAGAGGAAATTGCTTCGAAATTATGGGACCTCATCGAAAAATATCAAATGGAGGAAAAAATTTTTATTGGTTCATTCGACCAAAAGATTCTTCAAACGTTTGAAAAGTATGCAAAAGGCCGTGTCGCGATTACAGCTGGCAGACAAGAGGTTAAAAGCTTTGTTGTCTCTCATAAATTCTTTTTACGAAATCTTTATGTACCAAAAGTTGATGCCTTCGGAAATCCCTGTGGAGGGCAGCGGCTTTGATTTAACAGACCAAAAGTTAATTAACGGGGCACACCGTCTAGGAATGGAAATTCATTACTGGACGATTGATGACCCAAAAACGATGGAAAAACTGATTGACGCAGGTGCTGACGGTATATTGACAAATCGGCCAGATTTATTGCTCAAATTACTTGAGGAAAAAGGTCTGTAGATACTTGTGCTGTACTATTCTAATAGCAGCCCTTTCTTTTTGGCACAATTTCTATAAGAGTTTTGTTTTAATAAAAATATCATGATATAAATTCACCAAAAATAGGAAAACAAAAAGGGGTAATTGGATTGGATTTCACAAATATAAGTATATTAGCCATCATTCTAGCCGTTGTAGCCAATATGGTGATTGGAGCACTCTGGTATTCTCCTATTCTTTTTTCTAACATTTGGGTGAAAGCTCTAGGTAAGAAAATGGAGGATGTAGATCCAAAAGGCGCTTATGTGGGATATAGCTTAACCACACTCGGAGGAATTTTCACTGCAGTTGTTCTTTCCCTTTTTATTCAGTTACTAGATACGGTAACCATTTTGGATGGAGCTTTATTTGGATTTCTGATTGGTTTAATTGCTGCGTTTAGAGAATTATCCCCTACTTTTTTTGAGAGTCGCAACTACACTTTATTCTTCATTAGTGCAGGCTATCATGTGGTGGCATTGACGATTATGGGAATCATTATAGCTGCCTTTGTTTAATGGTAAAGGGTGCCTCACACTTCGAGGCACCCTTCATTTATTAATAAATTGTGTGTACACCCTTGCCGGCTATTGTAGCCCATTCAAATTGACGTAATCTAACTTCAAATAGCGTTAATGGATCGCGGAACATTTCTGGGTTCGTATTCATTTTTTTCAAGATATCTTGATTTGTCGATATTTGCGAAAGTGATTCTTCAATTGCTTCATTAAGGGTCTTCAATGGCTGTCTAAAGAACAACGTTATGTCTCTTTCCAGCGATTTTTCAAATAGCTCAAACTGTTGGAAAAAGCGTTCAATAACAATCTCAGTTGATTCAGAATAGCTATCATTTTTCACAAAGGCTTGGTATTTATTATAAAGCATTGCTTTATTTTGAGATAATGCCCCAAAGAGCTTCCCTGCACTTTTTAATAAGAATTGTGATGGAGTGTTGCGAAGTAAGATATTTACCTTTTCTAATTGGAATCGGCTCGTCATTCTATCCGTATCCCGATGCCAATCATCAAGTACTTTAAAGTCACATTCTGTTTTAATTCGCTCTTCGCCATATAGGCTATTTAAGCCTTCAGCCATCTCATCTAAAAATTCCTGTCCTTGCTCGAATTCCTCTTTACTACTGTTTATCCATTCTTGAAGTGTTGTATAATACTTCGGCATTACCTCTCGCTCTAGGTAATCTTGAATTCTCTTGTTCATTACATCATTTAGCTCGATATGAATCGTACTAATGTTGCTGTCTTCTTTTATTAACTCCGAGCATTCCTGTAATATTTTCGGTACTTCGATAGAAATTTCGTTTTGAATGGATTCCTTAATGGCACGGTAAGACCTTGTGATGACTTTTATTTTTTGCGCCTCAGCATCCTTTAATTGATTAAGAGCGCCATTTAGCTTCATTACTACCTCTTCATTCCATCGGACCGACTCAATTAATTGATTCTCAACATCAATTCTCTTTTGCAGCAGCCTGGAAATAGTAGTCCGTATGAAGAATAAAAGCTTAGCCAAGCGCTTGTCTGCTATGTTCCTTGTATCTTTAATGGATTGGATAAAGCCCTTTAATTCAACTAATTGCTGTCCCCTTTCGTATTGGGACGAGTAAGCAAATACCTGTGCTTCAGGTAAAAAGATATGAATCTTAGACTGTGTTTCATCGAAAATCCTTATTGCGTCCTGTTCATTAACAATCGTATCCATCTTATTTAAGAGAAAATGGATAGGAATATCAGGTGCAAGCTCATTAATTTGTGAAAGAACTGCTTTCTCTACCTCCGTAAACGGGGCATTTGCGTCTAATACAAATAATAACGTATCCGCCATTTGAACATATTGCAGTATTTCATATCGATCTTGGTGGCTGCCTTTTAATCCTGGCGTTTCAATTAATG
>JAPSKD010000434.1 GCA_031177865.1 Bacillus sp. (in: firmicutes)
GAAACCCTTTTCTAAACGGGCATTTGTTAGCCAAAAAGTAGTCATTCCTATTCCTCCTATTATAAAAATTAGGAAAAGTACTTTTTTTCAAAAGTACTTTTCCAGATTGCTTCTTTTACTTTATAACGACATCATCAATCATTAGATAGTTTGCTGCATTCAGCCAAAAGCCGCTGACATTTTTGCTATGGGCAGCCAAATGCTCGTAGTTACGAATTGGAATATAAACCGCGTCGTCCATTTCGATTTGCATAACTTCTTCATATAGCTTTAAACGTTTTGCTTCATCTGTTTCTTGACGTGCCGCTTCAATTTTTTCATCTACCTCTGGATTACTATAGTAAAAATGGTTACCTGCAGGACCCTGTGATGCAGTGTGGAATAAATTATACTGGTTATAGTCTCCGTCACCAGTTGCATTTCCCCAACCGTTAATTACCAATTCATGTTCACCATTATTGATCATTTCAATAAATGCACCGTATTCCATTACTTGAATTTCGACATTTACGCCGATCCCTTTTAATTGAGATTGGATTACTTCTGCCATGTTAATTCGTTCTTTTCGATCACTTGTTAATAATTTAATTTCTAAACCATTTTCATATCCGGCTTCTTTTAACAATTGTTTTGCTTCATTCAAATCATAATCATAAGGCTGAACCTTGTCGCTATATCCTAATACTTTAGGGCTCATCGCTACGTTTGCGAGTGTTCCCACATTATTATATACACCTTTAATAATAGCTTCTCTTTCAATCGCATGGCTGATTGCTTTACGGACTTTTACATCATCAAATGGCTTTTTCTTTGTGTTAAAACCAAGATATTCGACAGCTAGTCCTTCTGTACGATAGAGACCCATTGTATCGGAAGCTTCGATTCGTTCAATTTCAGTTACCGGTACTTGGTCGTTGATATGTGCTTCACCCGTTTCAATCATTGCAAGACGTGTAGCATCCTCTGGAACGACCTTAAATACGACAGCATCAATATTAGGTTTCTTACCCCAGTAGTTTTCATTCTTCTTTAGTGAAATTTCTTGACCACTCTTCCACTCTCCAAACACGAACGGACCAGTTCCAATTGGATGCTCAGCTAGTTTTTCAGGATTTTCATCTAAAGCTTTGGGACTGATGATGCTGCCTTCCTGACTTGCCAAAATGGATAAAAGCGGTGCATAAGGGTAGGCAAGCAATAATTGTATAGTGTAGTCATCTATTACTTTTACTTCTGTAATCATTTCAAATTTCGTGCGTTGCGGTGAGCCTGTATTTGGATCTAATAAACGATCAAATGTCGCTTTAACTGCCTCTGCATTAAATGGTGTTCCATCATGGAATGTTACATCATCTCTTAATTTAAATTCCCACGTTGTATCATTTACTACTGTCCATTCTTTTGCCAAAAGCGGTTGAACTTTAAAATCCTTATCCGGTACGACAAGTCCCTGATAGACCTTTTGGTAAATAATGTTTGCTGATGGAATATCTGTAATAAAATGTGGGTCTAGCTTGGTTGCATCAGAAAGTCGAACAACAGTTAATGTTCCACCCTCTTTTGTTTCTTCTTTGCTGCTTGCAGCTTCATTAGAAGAATTTGATTTTGTCGAACATGCTTGAGCAACTATAAGCATTAATCCTACCAATACTAATAAAATGCCATTTTTTATGGATCGTTTTTTTCTCTCCATTTTTCGCCTCTCCTTTGTTGTATATTTATAGGATTCTCTATTAAAAGGAAAATTGATTTTCTCAGTTCCTTCGAAATCCTTATCTGCATTATAGAAGATGAATCACTAGAATATTTACAGAATATTTACAAGAATTTAAACTATTTTGACAAAAAAATTAAAAAATATTTACTTTCCCATTAATTTTGATAATTTTGTACATATCACAAAAAAATAATAGGTTCTACAGAGGAGGATTATAACAGCTAGAAACGACATCATTCTTTCAAAATAAATTAAGGAGGGTTTTACATGTCACTAGAAGCAAAAACAGAACAACCAGTTGTAATAAAACAAACAATGAATCAACCGAAAGAATCTAAAATAAAAGATTTCTTATCTATTTTAACCATGAACAAAGCTGCAATGGTCGGTGCTATTATCATTCTTTTCTATATTGTTATCGCACTCTTCGCACCCTTACTTGCTCCCTATGATCCATACGAAATAAATTTAGACAATAAATTAATACCTCCCTCAATAGATCACTGGATGGGTACAGATGATAAAGGAAGGGATATTTTAAGCAGAATCCTATATGGTTCCAGACTTTCGATGGGGATTGGAATAACCGCTGTAATCTTTGGTGCCTTCTTTGGAATTATTTTTGGACTTGTTGCAGGCTACTATGGAAAATGGATTGATTCGACCATCATGAGGATCATGGATATTCTCTTGGCATTCCCTGGTATATTACTTGCTTTAGCCATCATTAGTGCACTTGGACCTGGTTTAATCAATGTAACGATAGCTGTCGGCGCATACTCTATTCCATTATTCGCCAGGATTGTCCGCGGCTCAACCTTAGAAGTGAAACGGCTCGAGTATATTGACGCCGTACGTTCACTTGGAGCAAATGATTTAACGATTATTTTTAAACATATTTTACCGAATATTCTTTCACCTATTATTGTACAAGGAACACTAAGACTAGCTACCGTCATTCTATCAGCAGCAGGTTTATCATTCCTTGGTCTTGGTGCCCAGCCACCATCTCCAGAGTGGGGAACGATGTTAAGCAGCGGCAGGGATTTCTTATTTTCTGCACCTTATATCGCCATATTTCCAGGGCTGGCTATTTCTATACTAGTTTTAGGTTTTAATATTTTTGGAGATGGATTACGTGATGCTTTTGATCCAAGAATGAAGAAATAAAGGAGGTATATTAAATGTTGATGTTTATAGTACGCCGGTTAATGCAAACGATTCCGGTCATTATAGGGGTAACTTTTGTCGTATTCTTTATTATGCAGCTAGTTCCAGGTGATCCAGCAGTATTGCTTGCTGGCGAAGGAGCTTCAAAGGAAACCATTGAAGCCATACGGGAGCAATTAGGTTTAAATAGACCATTATTGGTACAATATTTCGATTACTTAACGAGCGTTTTTCGTGGAGATTTTGGAGTATCACTTAAGAATAGTCAACCTGTACTAGATGAAATATTAGTAAGATTACCTATTACTATTGAGCTTGCCTTTTTTAGTATTCTTATAACCATTGTTTTAGGAATGGCTGCTGGTATTATTTCTGCGATTAAGCCATATTCCCTAAAAGATACAACGGTTATGATTGTAGCTTTATTAGGTATTTCATTACCAAGCTTTTGGTTAGGTTTAATGTTAATGTATTTCTTCTCAGTAAAACTGCAAATCCTCCCTGTTGCGGGATGGGATAGCATTCTTCATGTTATCCTGCCTGCTCTGACATTAGGTGCGGGGGGTGCGGCCATTGTAGCCCGAATGACAAGATCAAGTATGCTTGAAGTTATTCGTCAGGATTATATCCGAACAGCTCGTGCTAAAGGGGT
>JAPSKD010000435.1 GCA_031177865.1 Bacillus sp. (in: firmicutes)
GCAGCGCTATGAGGAAACCAATCTTTTTTTGCGCGGAATTGTGCCTTTGCTGGGCTTTAAAACGGCCAATGTTTATTATGACCGCAAAGAGCGTCTTGCCGGGGAAACAAAGTATCCTCTGAAAAAGATGCTGGCCTTTTCCTTTGAAGGCATTACTTCCTTTTCCGTTACGCCGATCCGAATGGTATTGGCATTGGGCATCGGCTCTTTTTGTATTAGCTTTTTATTTGGCCTCTACTTTCTTGGATTGCGTTATTTGGGTGAAACCGAAACCGGCTGGACCTCGTTAATCACTTCGATTTGGATGCTGGGGGGACTTCAGTTGACAGCCATTGGCCTGGTGGGGGAATATATCGGGAAGATCTATAAAGAAACAAAACGCAGACCTAAATTCTCAATTGAGATAGATGCGTTTAATCTGCCGATTTCCCGCCATTTGATCACGGACGGAGACCATGATGATGAGCACGCGGACATTCCTATTGGAACATTATCTGAAACGAACTAATACCTTTATTCGATTTTTGCTTGTGGGAATAGTCAATACAATTGTTGGGCTTTCCATGATATTTATGCTGCTGGATTTGGCGGGGCTTCCGTATTGGACTGCTACATTTCTGGGAAACAGTATGGGGGCAGCGGTCAGTTATTTTCTGAACAGAACGTTCACCTTCAGGAGCAGGGCCAGCCTTCAAAGCAGTGCGGTGCGCTTTATTCTTATTCTGTTTCTGTGCTATATTCTTTCTTATTCCATAAGCGGCATGGCTGCAGGGTTTATACAGACTTTTACTCTTTTTGGGCATAATGTTTCGCCGGAAGAAATGGCGGTTCTTTTAGGAGCAGGCATTTACACATCAACTAACTATATCGGGCAAAAATACCTCGTTTTTACTAAATAGAGAAACTAAAATGAACTGCCAACAGAGCAGGTTTTTGAGGGGGGGCATTGGGAGCCAAATTAGTCTCACTTATTAAAGGTGAGACTAATTTTATTTACAGTAAAGCCTGTCTGCATTTTTTGTTGCTTCACTCATTCATTTATAAGAAAGTTATGGCAAAATAGAAGCCTTTCTTTTAATTCATGACTAACCCTTTCTGAATCATAGGCACAAACAGATAGAAGTTTTGTTTTGGCAACGATTAGATCAGCTTCTTTTTCAGATACCGATAATTTTTTACTTACTTCCGGTTCATCACGCCATTCGACATGAGCCCAGCTCCGGACAGCTAAATCCTGTTCTGAATAACCTTCAATTAAGTTCGGAAGATAATCGAAAATAGAATTAACTCTAAAGTCCCCCTGGGCATAATAGAAGTCATAATTATTGACGAACATTACTTTTTCCAGGCAGTTATTATTCAACTTCTCTGTGAGACTTTTCTTAATCAATGGAGTCATTCGGTCATTTTCTATAATAATGGAGTATTCATTTCGTTCTAAGCCGGAAAGAACAAATTCCATGACATTTGAAATATATTGATCCTGATTCTTGGAAAAATATAATACATGTCCCTTAGTAAGGTCTTGAATTTCATGGACTTCTTTTAAATGTATACTTTCCAAATTTGCACCCCAATGAATTTTGTCATTTTATGCCTGCAATTTCAGTTTATCATACATTGATATTAAAAAGGGTTCACAAGCGAAAGGAGAAATTCTTAATTCTAAAGCTCTGTTGATTGATTGTAAATAGAATGCAATAGTGTTACCCTGAAACGACATAGTGTCTTTCCTATGTAAAAAGGAGCGAATACACTATGCTTAGTAAGGAAGAAAACTTACTATTCATTAGAGAACTTGGACGTTTACAGGCTGATTTATACAACTGTAGCGATGATCAAGTACGCAACAGCATTCATCAGGATATTCTATTACTTCTTAAGGCACTATCAATGACTGCTATGAATTAGCAGTTTTTTTATGTTTTTTTCGGAGTTTGTGCATGCTCGAATGGAGAAATGATGTTTTTCTTTGTGTGTTTTCTTGCATATAATTCAGAAAAGTGTTAATCTAAATAAGAATTATTTTTGTTCGGTGTAAAGGATAGTTTGAGTATAACTTTACGTCTTGATGATCACTGAGAGCAAGGATAGTAACACAATGTGTGTTTATACGCACAAGGAGGCAACAAAAATGGAAAATGGTAAAGTAAAATGGTTTAACAGTGAAAAAGGCTTCGGATTCATCGAACGCGAAGGTGGAGAAGACGTATTCGTTCATTTCTCAGCTATCCAAGGCGAAGGTTATAAATCTTTAGAAGAAGGTCAAGAAGTGACTTTCGATGTTGAGCAAGGTCAGCGTGGAGCTCAAGCAGCTAACGTGCGTAAAGCTTAATTAAAAAACCTCAGGGCAGGCTCTTTATGGGCCTGCTTTTTTATGTTTAGGAAAAATATATCGATGTGATATTCTTTTGGGAAAATGATCTGTTTCCAGGTCCAGCGCATAGCCCTTTGTTCTTGAAAATAAGGAACCCCGCTCACGAATGAGCAGGGCACATGTACACAGTAAATCAAATGGTAAACAAAGTGTATCATATTATTGCGAATTTTCCTAACATGCTTTGATAAAGAGCGGCAGAAATCCTATCCCCTGTCAACCTGCATCATAATTTTAGTGACGTAATGCTCCTTATTATTATGTACAACTGTATCATAAATGTATTCTTCAAAAACATGCTCCCCTAAGGTTAAATGCAGCCTCTCCATCTCTGAGAAAAGCCGCTTATATGTATGGCTGATTGTTTTTTCGCTTCCAACATGATAGCCAATAAGGAAATCCCCTTTTACTGCCCGAAAATACGGATGTCCTTCCTTTGGGTTAGGCTGCTCGATATACAAATAGCTGTAATTGGAGAATTCCCCTTTCAGCACCTGCTCCCTCTTCGTAATAGACCCAATGGGATACCCTGAATCAAGCTGTGAGATCTGCAATTCATTAATAAAATCCGAGATGACCTCCACAAATTCTTCATCAGATATATTTTGGATGTTCCTGCTCAGATAGAGGGTTGCTTCCGGCAATGGCTGAAGCGTAATTCGATTAAAATCCAGCTGAGAAGCTTCCTCCATTAATCCAATTTTGGCCTCGATCATTTTCTCCTTCATTTCGATTTCCTGCCGTTTTTTCACAATCTCTTCTTTTTTCCGGTACATGATGGATAAAAAGCTTTCGGGCGATTTATTTTGCATATACTGCTGAATATCGTTAAGCGACATGCCAAGATCCTTTAATAAGTCAATCACAAAAAATAACTCTAATTGGTGAATGGAATAATAGCGATAGCCTTTTTCATTTTTCTTTACCGGGGACAAAATCCCGATTTGATCGTAATAAAAGATTGTCTGCTTGTTAACCTTGCAAAGCTTTGCGAATTCACCAGTCGTTAAATATTTGCCATCTTTTTTACTCATTTTTTACATCCCTGCCCTTGACTATATAGTTACTATATACACTAGGATAAAACGTATAAATAAATCAAGTTTGACTGTTTTGTAAGGAGCATGATATA
>JAPSKD010000436.1 GCA_031177865.1 Bacillus sp. (in: firmicutes)
GTGCCTGGCACTGTTTATACAGGTAAATACTCCTAATAGATATTAGTTTGCAGCACGTTTTCTTTCATCTTTTTTATCTGTTTGATAACCGTTAGCTCAGAATTCTGCATTCTTAATTCCTAATTTCAGTAGAATTAAATTCAGGGTCTTGGCCAGTACCGCACGGAACTTTTGCGGTGAAAAGGTCCTTTTGATAAAAAATTAATTTTTGTATCTAGGATTATTTAACTATATTATTCATAAAGAGGGAGTTGTGTATTAGGGATATTCTATTAAAAAAAGACAAACTTCATTTTTATGAAAGGTTGTCCTTTACCTGTGGTACCTCATATTTATGATTTTCTTGAAAATGCATGGATTAAAACACTTCTGATGATATTTGGCGTCATCAAGAATGTAATTGGTCGAATAAGGTTCATCACTTTGACAAACGCGTCGTAGACTTCTTGATTTTGAGATGATAAAAGAAAGATATTTTTCGCGTACCATTGCTGTATAGAAAGACCGAATGGCTTTTTCCCGGTGGTAGAAGGATACCGGAAATCCTCTGTAATGACCATGTTCCATATAGGAGAAATGATTTTTGCAGCTTTTTTATGAAATGCCGCTGGAACCTTTTGCCGGGGACCTTTATGTAACAGTTTTTGCAAAGCAAGAGCCTCCAATACAGCAATACTCATTCCTTGACCAAAGAAAGGATCAATTCTGCAGATGGTATCACCGATTAACAAAAGTCCATCTGGTAATTCCATCTTATCAAATCTTCTCCAAACAATATGTGGGATCCGATAAAAGCTTGTTTTCGTAAGGGGAGCCGCATGTTCTATCTCTTGATAGATATCAAGTTTTGGCAATTTCTTGGAAAGTTCAATAAAGCCGCTATCATTTTTTAAAATCTCTTTATCATTTGAGAACATGAGAGGGAACACCTGCCAAAGTAATATTTTTCATAGAAAAAAGTAACCCACACCTAAGGTAGGTTACTTATTTAAAACAATAAATTAGGCACCAAGCTTATCTAAAATGTATGACGAAATTTGTTCATCCCAGCGGAAAATTCCTTCTTGGAGTTGGATGACTGAATCGAAAGGACGTGGAATTGGCAACTCGCCTAACTGCTCTAACAATTGCTCCCTTAATTGAAGAAATTCCTCTTTGGAAGCAATTCGGATAACTTGATTTAACGTAAGATTCTTTATGGTTATATTCTTACTGGAACAAATGCTATCTTGGAAAGGCTTGTTAAATTGAATCATCATTTCTAAATCATTTAGGCAAGCCACACCAAAAACATCTTTTATGGTGTCTTCATATTTAAGCTGATACCCAGTTGCAAATTTAATCATATTCTTTTCGGGATTTTCTAAAATATAAATTGTATCAATTTCATTTTTCATTTATTAGCACCCTTTTGAAGCGGCAGGCTTGTTTTATCACCTACAGCACCGCTTTAGTTTGTTTAAAACACAACTATTTTATTATAGCATAACTTTCTGTTTTAGTGTAAGAGACAACCTCTATATGACGTTTGTCATACTCTGCATATGACACCTGGTACTTACACGAATGATTTTATTTCCCTATACTTGATTTAACGACACAAACCGAAGGGAATTAAAATTATGTCAGTACAAGAAAATACGAAGAATTTACGAAAACAAGTTGCTCCTTTTGAAAAATCAACAACGAAACAAAGTGTTTGGCAGATTATTAACACGGTTGGACCGTTTATCATATTGTGGTTCCTAGCCTATCAAAGTTTATCTGTTTCTTATTGGTTAGCATTGGTTCCAATGATTGCTGCAGCAGGGTTTTTAGTACGAATTTTTATCATTTTTCATGACTGTACCCACCATTCGTTTTTTAAAAACAGAAAGGCGAATCGAGCAGTTGGTACGGCAATGGGAGTATTAACATTGTTCCCGTTTGATCAATGGGGTCACGAACACTCTGTTCATCACGCAACTAGTGGTAACTTAGATAAGCGTGGTACAGGAGATATTTGGACATTAACAGTCGATGAATATTTAGCAGCACCGCTAAGACTTCGTTTAGCTTACCGTTTATATCGTAATCCAATCGTTATGTTTGGCTTAGGACCAATTTATGTTTTCGCCCTTAAAAATCGTTTTAACCGAAAAGACGCACGTAAAAAAGAACGAATGAACACATATTTAACGAATGTAATTCTTGTTGCTCTGATTGCGTTGCTTTGTATGACAATTGGCTGGCAGTCATTTCTACTTATTCAAGGAACTATTTTCATGATTTCAGGTTCAACCGGCATTTGGCTGTTTTACGTACAGCATACGTTTGAGGATTCTTACTTTGAAGAAGATAAAGAATGGGAATATGTAAAAGCAGCGGTAGAAGGAAGTTCTTTTTATAAGCTTCCAAAACTTTTGCAATTTTTAACTGGTAATATTGGATATCACCATGTTCACCATTTAAGCCCAAGGGTTCCCAATTATAAATTAGAAGAAGCTCATAATCTGACAGAACCATTACAAAACGTTCCAACGATTTCACTTGCAACAAGCTTAAAGTCACTTCGTTTCCGCTTATGGGATGAAAATGCTAAGAACTTTGTTGCTTTTAAAGACGTGAAAGCAGTAGCTAAAAAACGTATTTCCGTTCAAGCGAAACCAGAATTGTAAAAATATCCATCTTGGCATACTCTCCTTAACGCTGGGAGAGTCTCTGCATGAATAGCAGCTGCCTGATAAGGAGAGATAGAAAATGATTCGAATCGTAATCGCAGAGGATCAGGCGCTGCTGTTAGAGGCCATGGGGAATCTGTTGAACTTGGAAGAGGATATCGAAGTCGTCGGTCAGGCAGGCAATGGGGAAGAGGCACTTACTCTGGTGCAAAATTTACAGCCAGATGTTTGTATTATGGACATCGAAATGCCTGAAAAGACAGGTCTCGAGGCGGCAGAAGAATTACAGCATTTCAACTGTAAAGTGATTATTCTAACCACCTTTGCAAGACCAGGCTATTATCAGCGTGCAATGAAGGCTGACGTAAGGGGATATTTACTGAAAGACAATCCTAGTGAGGAATTAGCTTTTTCCATTCGAAGCATTATGGATGGAAAGCGAATTTATTCCGACGAACTTATGGACGAAGATTCTACTGAAGAAAATGTCAATCAGCTGGCAAAGGAATCCACTCAAAGTAACAAAACGGGATTAGTCAAAAATTATTTATCTTCCATTATGGATAAAATGAAATTACCAACAGGGTAGGTAAAAAAGCATCCAAGTGTATTTTTGGATGCTTTTTTATGTCTTTTTATGGAAAAGTTAGGGTATGATTTTTCTATATAGTATATTAAATAGACAGGTTAAACGGGCGGTCCGCAATACAAATTTACAGAGGCTATCTCTTTTATCATAAACTGTGAGACGCAAGACGAATTGGACCACTATTGGGAAAAACTCTCCGAGGGTGGAGATGAAAAGGCTCAAGTATACGGTT
>JAPSKD010000073.1 GCA_031177865.1 Bacillus sp. (in: firmicutes)
ATTTAACAGCCATTGCTAGAGAAGGAAGTTTGGATCCTGTTATTGGAAGAAGCAAGGAGATCCAGCGGGTAATTGAAGTATTAAGCCGCCGTACAAAAAATAACCCTGTGTTAATCGGTGAACCAGGTGTAGGTAAAACAGCAATCGCTGAAGGCCTTGCACAGCAAATTGTAAATAATGAAGTACCGGAAATTCTTCGTGATAAGCGGGTTATGACGCTAGATATGGGTACCGTAGTAGCCGGTACCAAATACCGTGGAGAATTTGAGGACCGTTTGAAAAAGGTAATGGATGAAATTCGCCAGGCAGGTAACATCATTCTCTTTATTGATGAATTACACACGTTAATTGGAGCAGGGGGGGCAGAAGGAGCGATTGACGCTTCTAACATCCTAAAGCCTTCTCTAGCACGTGGAGAGCTCCAATGTATCGGTGCAACAACATTGGACGAATACCGAAAATATATTGAAAAGGACGCAGCACTAGAACGCCGCTTCCAGCCGATTCGTGTTGATGAACCAACGGCTGAAGAGTCCATTCGTATACTAGAAGGTCTTCGTGATCGTTATGAAGCCCATCACCGTGTTTCGATTACGGATGAAGCAATTGAAGCAGCCGTAAAATTATCTGACCGCTATATTTCTGATCGGTTCCTTCCGGATAAGGCAATTGATCTAATTGACGAGGCAGGTTCGAAGGTTCGCTTACGTTCCTATACAACTCCGCCAAATTTAAAAGAATTAGAAGTGAAGCTTGAAGAAGTTCGCAAAGAGAAGGATGCCGCTGTCCAAAGCCAGGAATTTGAAAAAGCAGCATCACTAAGAGATACAGAACAGCGTCTTCGTGAGCAGCTTGAAGAGACTAAGAAAACGTGGAAAGAAAAGCAAGGTAAAGAAAACAGTGAGGTTACTGTTGAGGATATTGCGAGTGTGGTTTCAAGCTGGACGGGAATTCCTGTCTCCAAGCTTGCGCAGACAGAAACAGCTAAGTTGCTAAACCTAGAGGAACTCCTACATTCACGCGTAATTGGTCAGGAAGAAGCTGTTAAGGCTGTTTCAAAAGCTGTCCGCCGTGCAAGAGCAGGCCTAAAGGATCCAAAACGTCCTATTGGCTCTTTTGTGTTCCTTGGACCTACTGGTGTAGGAAAAACCGAATTGGCCAGGGCGCTTGCTGAAGCAATGTTCGGTGATGAAGACGCCATGATTCGAATCGATATGTCAGAATACATGGAGAAGCATTCTACTTCTCGTTTGGTTGGATCTCCTCCAGGATATGTGGGTTATGAAGAAGGCGGTCAATTAACGGAAAAAGTTCGTAGAAAGCCATATTCCGTTATCCTGCTTGATGAAATTGAAAAGGCACATCCAGATGTGTTCAATATCTTACTTCAAGTCCTTGAGGATGGTCGCTTAACGGATTCTAAAGGTAGAACGGTTGACTTCCGTAATACGGTTCTAATTATGACTTCAAACGTTGGTGCAGAAGCGCTAAAACGCAACAAATATGTTGGCTTTAATATTCAAGATGGAGAACAGGATTATAAGGATATGAAGGGGAAAGTTATGGAAGAATTGAAAAAGGCCTTCCGTCCTGAATTCTTAAACCGTATTGATGAAATCATTGTCTTCCATGCACTAGAGAAAAAGCATCTTGGAGAAATTGTTACTCTATTATCTGATCAGCTTGTAAAACGATTAAAAGAGCAGCATATTTCTTTAGAGTTAACCGAAGCAGCAAAGGATAAAATATCTATCGAGGGTTACGACCCAGAATATGGTGCCCGTCCATTACGCAGAGCTATTCAAAAGCATATTGAAGACCGCCTCTCTGAGGAACTGCTAAGAGGTACAGTATTAACAGGGCAGCATGTTATAATTGATGTTGATAATGGTGAGTTCTTAGTTAGAACGGCAGAAAAAACGACTCTAACTAAATAACCAGATTCGTTACTTTTTGGAACAACTAAAAGGGGTACACGTTATAAGTCTCGACCGTGTATCCCTTTTTCTATTTAGAGTCAGGAGTAGATAGATATGGTCAAACGAAAAACGAAGTTCATGTGTCAGGAGTGTGGGTATGAATCTCCTAAATGGTTAGGAAAATGCCCTGGCTGCGGAGAATGGAACAAAATGGTGGAGGAAGTTGAGGTAACGGGTGGAAATAGAAGGGGCGCCTTTGCTCATTCTCAGGGAGTTTCAACACTAGCAGCTAAACCAACACCTATTACCGCAATTGAATCATTGTCAGAGCCGAGAATTCTTACGGATCTAAATGAGCTTAATCGAGTTTTAGGCGGCGGAGTGGTTAAGGGATCACTGGTTTTAATCGGTGGTGACCCTGGTATCGGTAAATCGACTCTCCTTTTACAGGTATCCTCTCAACTTGCAAATAAAGGGAATCAGGTCTTATACATATCCGGCGAGGAATCGCTGAGGCAAACGAAGCTTCGAGCTGAAAGACTAGGAATTAAATCTGAAAATCTCCTTGTCTATGCTGAGACCAATTTAGACGAAATAAATCGGACCATTGAAAATACAAGCCCAAGTTTTGTCATTATCGATTCCATTCAAACTGTTTTTCATCCGGAAGTAACGTCTGCACCAGGGAGCGTTTCACAAGTTCGTGAATGTACATCTGAATTAATGAGGATTGGAAAAACGAAGGGTATTGCTATCTTTATTGTTGGTCATGTGACAAAAGAAGGGTCCATAGCTGGACCAAGGCTGCTCGAGCACATGGTAGATACTGTTCTTTACTTTGAAGGGGAAAGGCACCATACGTATCGTATTTTACGTGCAGTAAAAAACCGTTTTGGATCAACCAATGAAATGGGTATTTTCGAAATGAAAGAATTCGGACTAGATGAGGTTGCAAATCCATCGGAAATTTTCCTTGAAGAACGGTCACAAGGCGCGGCAGGCTCCACTGTGGTTGCTTCGATGGAAGGGACACGTCCTGTACTTGTCGAAATCCAGGCATTAATTTCTCCGACAAGCTTTGGAAACCCGAGAAGAATGGCAACAGGTATTGACCATAACCGAGTTCCATTATTAATGGCTGTTTTAGAGAAGCGGATGGGAATGCTGCTTCAGAATCAAGATGCGTATTTAAAGGTCGCTGGGGGCGTAAAGTTAGATGAACCAGCCATCGATTTAGCGATTGTTGTAAGTATTGCCTCAAGCTTCCGTGATAGACCTACGCGGGCAACGGATTGTATTATAGGCGAGGTTGGGTTGACAGGAGAAGTGCGAAGGGTCTCCAGAATTGAACAGCGTGTTCAGGAAGCCGCAAAGTTAGGCTTCGAACGGGTTATTTTACCTGCCAATAATTTGAGCGGCTGGCAAGGTCCGAAAGGTGTAGAGCTAATCGGCGTTTCGACTGTGGCAGAAGCTTTAAAAGCAGTGTTAGGGGTGTAGAACATGGAAAATAAAAAGCT
Source organism: Bacillus sp. (in: firmicutes) (assembly GCA_031177865.1). Lineage (GTDB taxonomy): Bacteria > Bacillota > Bacilli > Bacillales > Cytobacillaceae > Neobacillus. The sequence continues at coordinate 3,437 of JAPSKD010000073.1, forward strand.
GGGTGAACAAACTGTTAGTGAAGTTTTACAGTTTATTGCCCCAGGTACACCTTTTCGTGAAGGTATTGATAATGTATTAAGAGCAAATACTGGCGGGCTTATTGTTGTTGGTTACAATGATAAAGTTAAAAGTATCGTAGATGGCGGTTTTCAAATTAATTGTCCTTTTTCACCAAGTTATCTTTATGAGCTAGCCAAAATGGATGGTGCAATTATCCTAAATGAATTAGGGAATACCATTCTTATTGCGAATGCCCAGCTTGTTCCTGATTCTGAAATATCTGCTTCGGAAACGGGCATGCGACACCGTACAGCTGAACGAGTGGCAAGGCAAACGAAGGCACTTGTCATTGCTATATCTCAAAGGAGAAATGTCATAACCTTATATCAAGGGAACTTCCGTTACGCCCTTAAAGATATTTCTGTCATATTAACCAAGGCGAATCAGGCGATTCAAATGCTGGAAAAGTATAAAGTCGTCCTTGAACGAAGTATTGCCGGGTTAAGTATTTTAGAGTTCGAAGAATCAGTTACATATAACGATTTCTTGCTCGTTCTCCACCGATTTGAAATGGTACTAAAAATTAAAAATGAACTGATTACTTACTTAAACGAATTGGGAACCGAAGGCAGGCTCATTCGCTTGCAAATGAATGAAATATTAACAGATTTAGAAGAAGAGACTGCACTGATTATTAAGGACTATGCCATTAATAAAGAGATTAAGTCGAGGGATGTTCTCAAACGAATGCAGGTGTTAACTAGCAATGGGACATTAGATGATATCGCAATACTGAAACTAATGGGGTATCAAGGATATACTCCTCTTGATGAAGCCAAACATCCTCGTGGATATCGGATTCTAAATAAAATTCCCCGTCTTCCAATTGTAATAATCGAAAACATTATTACTAGCTTTGGTGAGTTTTCAAACATTATAGCAGCCACTGTTGAAGAACTAGATGATGTTGAGGGAATTGGTGAAATCCGTGCAAAAAAAATCAAGGAAGGCTTAAGATTAATTAAAGAGAGATTATATACAGAGCGGCATTTATAGACCTCTTTTAGGAATAAAGCGGCAAATTTACGTTTGTTTGACAGAGTTTTTTTCCAGTGCTACCCTATGAAGTAAAAAATATATTTTACTATATAAAGTTAACTTTCATGTTTTAAAATTCACACTTTGACTAAAATAATCATTAAACGAAGGTTTCATTTTTGGGAATATGTTTATAATGAGTAGAGGAGGTGAAGGAATGTTAAAACGTATTGTTCAAGTATGCTTTCTAATAACCGGAGGTACGCTTGGAATATTGTTAATCCCACAATTGTTAAAGGTAATTAATTTTGATGACATTCCAATAATCAGTAACTCATATGCCACGGCTATTATAGGTGCAATTATTTTTTATCTTATAACTTTTTGGGCAGTAGATTATGTACTAGAGTTTATTAAATGGGCGGAAGACTCACTGGTGAAAATCCCGGTAACAGACGTGATTTTTGGCAGTTTAGGATTAATCTTTGGCTTATTAGTAGCCTTTTTAATCGGTTTTGCTCTAAATGCGGTTCAAGTACCTATTCTTAATGCTGTTGCTCCTATTTTACTGACATTACTATTTGGATACCTTGGCTTTCAGGTTGGATTTAAGAAAAGAGATGAGCTACTAAATCTTTTTGGAAGCCGTGGAAAGAAGAAATCCGGAGAAGAGGACGCTGAAAAGTCAGAGGGACAATCATTAAAGATCCTAGATACCAGCGTAATTATTGACGGCCGTGTTGCTGATATTTGTCAAACGGGATTTCTAGAAGGAACAATTGTAATTCCTCGCTTTGTACTTGAGGAACTACAGCATATTGCCGATTCTTCTGATGTGTTAAAGCGAAACCGTGGAAGACGGGGCTTGGATATTCTAAATCGCATACAAAAGGAACTAGCGATAAAAGTTGAGATTTATGAAGGTGATTTTGATGAAATTCAAGAAGTGGACAGCAAGCTTGTGAAACTAGCGAAGATTACAAATGGTATGCTTGTTACGAATGATTTTAATCTCAATAAAGTATGTGAATTACAGAACGTTTCTGTATTAAATATTAATGATTTAGCTAATGCCGTAAAACCAGTGGTACTGCCTGGGGAAGAGTTATCTGTACAGGTAATCAAGGATGGTAAAGAATATCACCAAGGTGTAGCATATCTTGATGATGGAACGATGATTGTCGTTGAAGAGGGAAGAGAATATATCGGAAAAAGAATTGATGTTCTCGTAACGAGTGTTCTTCAAACCTCAGCTGGAAGAATGATTTTTGCAAAACCAAAATTATTGGAAAAAGCACTTTAGGAAGCTCACCAATAGACAGAAAGAATAGAATGGAGTTTTATTATGGCTTATCAAGTCATTATTCCGGCCGCTGGTCAAGGGAAGAGGATGGGGGCAGGGAAAAACAAGCTTTTGTTAGAACTAAATAATATACCTGTATTAATCCATACCTTAAAGGTCTTCGATGAAGATGAGTTATGTGAAGGAATTATTTTAGCTGTTAACCCACTAGATACTAAGGAATTTAAATCCTTGTTAAATAAGTATAAGGTGAAGAAGGTGCTAGATTTAGTTCCAGGTGGACAAGAACGTCAGGATAGCATTTATAATGCATTGAAAACCGTGAAGAACGATGGAATTATTCTTGTTCATGATGCGGCTCGTCCTTTTATTCTTAAAGAACATATTCACCGATTACTAGATACAGCACAAGAAACAGGTGCAGCAATCATTGGAGTGCCAGCAAAAGATACCATGAAAACAGTTCGTGGTCATGTTGTAAATGCAACTGTTGAAAGATCCAGCTTGTGGGCTGTTCAAACCCCACAAGCTTTTCGTTTTTCCGTCTTGTATAAGGCCTATGAACAGGCAGAGAAGGAAACCTTTATTGGTACAGATGATTCTAGCTTGGTAGAACGAATTTCTCATCCAGTCACAATAGTGGAAGGAGATTATGATAATATCAAGCTTACCACCATGGAGGATTTATTTTTTGCACAAGCAATACTACAGAAAAGACAAGGGAGTTTTTAAAAATGTTTCGTATTGGACAAGGCTTTGATGTGCACCAATTAACCGAGGGCAGGCCACTTATCATAGGCGGGATCACCATCCCCTATGAAAAAGGACTACTAGGCCATTCCGATGCAGATGTATTATTACATACTGTTTCGGATGCTTGTCTTGGGGCAATTGGTGAAGGGGATATTGGTAAGCATTTTCCGGATACAGACCCAAATTTTAAGGACGCAGATTCTGCTAAGCTTATGGAGCATGTATGGCAGCTTGTAAAAGATAAAGGGTATGAACTGGTTAATGCAGATTGTACGATTATTGCCCAAAAGCCAAAAATGGCACCTTATATACAGCCAATGAAGGAGAGAATTGCAGAATTATTAAATGCTTCCCCCGAACAAATCAATGTAAAGGCAACAACAACAGAGAAGTTAGGCTTTACAGGCCGCGGTGAAGGAATTGCCTCACAAGCTGTCGTTTTGTTAAAAAAGGTTAACATATAGTCTTTATTGCTGAAATCTACAATGGTAAAATAAATCAGATATAATTTTAAACTTAGAGAATTGTCTAGCGCAAGCAGCCTAGGGGCCCTCAGGTCTAAGCCAATCCGTCAAGAAGGTTAAAGAACAACCTTCTAGCCGGCTCGTCTAGACTCACGCCCCCTGGGCAAGGCGCTTCCGCTTTTCTAATAGGAGGCATAATAATGTCAAATGAAGTTCGTGTAAGGTATGCTCCAAGTCCAACAGGACATTTACATATTGGAAATGCCCGTACAGCATTATTTAATTATTTGTTTGCCCGCAGCAAGCAAGGCAAATTTATTATTCGTATTGAGGATACAGATAAGAAGCGTAATATTGCTGGCGGGGAAGAAAGTCAATTAAAATACCTTAAATGGTTGGGTATCGATTGGGACGAAAGTGTGGATGTCGGCGGCGAATATGGACCATACCGTCAGTCGGAAAGAAATGATATTTATCAAATCTACTACAATCAATTACTAGAAAATGGACATGCCTATAAATGCTACTGTACCGAGGCTGAAATTGAAGCAGAGCGGGAAGAGCAGACAGAGAGAGGAGAAACTCCTCATTATTCAGGGAAGTGCCGCCATTTAACAGCCGAAGAACGTACGAAATTAGAAAGTGAAGGACGCGAGCCCAGCATTAGAATCGTTGTACCGGAAGGAAAAACATACACTTTTGATGACATGGTAAAAGGAACTGTATCCTTTGAATCTGAAGGAATGGGCGATTGGGTTATCATTAAAAAGGATGGAACACCAACTTATAATTTTGCTGTAACCGTTGATGATTATCTAATGAAAATTTCACATGTACTTCGCGGCGATGACCACATTTCCAACACGCCAAAGCAGCTAATGGTTTATGAAGCATTAGGCTGGGAACCGCCGATTTTTGGTCACATGACACTAATTGTGAACGAAAGTAGAAAGAAATTAAGCAAACGAGATGAATCAATTATTCAATTTATCGAACAATATGAAGAATTAGGCTATCTGCCAGAGGCTTTGTTTAACTTTATTACGTTACTAGGCTGGTCTCCTGCGGGTGAAGAGGAACTTTACTCTAAAGATGAATTTATTGAAATCTTTGATGCTAACCGCTTATCGAAATCACCGGCTTTATTCGATACCAATAAACTAACATGGATGAACAACCAATATATGAAAAAGATTGAGGTTGATCGAGTTCTAGAGATATCCATACCGCATCTAGTTAAAGCTGGACGTCTAGATGAGAACTTGACTGAAGAAGAACAACAATGGGTGGAAAGTTTAGTTACGCTTTTACAGGAAAAAATGAGCTATGGTGCAGAGATTGTCGCACTTTCCGAAATGTTCTTTAAAGATGAAGCTGAATACGAAGAGGACGCCAAGGAAGTATTATCAGGGGAGACAGTTCCTGAAGTACTCAAGGCATTTTCTGAGGAGCTTGACAAGATGGAAAACTTTAAAGCGGACGAAATTAAGGCGGCGATGAAGGCCGTTCAAAAATCCACGGGCCAAAAGGGGAAAAATCTGTTTATGCCAATTCGTGCCGCTGTTTCAGGTCAAACCCATGGTCCAGATTTACCTCAAACGATTGAGCTTTTAGGAAAAGAAAAAGTTTTAAATAGAATTCAAAAAATTATTGGTTAACATCGGAGCCAAAATGTAATATAGTAAAAGAAATAAACTTTCTATATGAAAAAGTGTAGATGAGGAAAAGTAAAGTATGACGCTTTAAAGAGAAGACCATCACCGGCTGAAAGTGGTCTAAGCCTCTCATGTTTGAAAATGCACCTCTGAGTCCCATTTCGAAAAGATGAAAATCTGTGTAGAGATGGGCGGAACCTTTCCGTTAACAGGTAGAGTGAGGCCAATGTAAGCATTATATGTAAAAGCTTATCGGTCTAATCAGAGTGGAACCACGCCGAACGCGTCTCTGTCTTTATGACAGGGGCGTTTTTTATTTTATTAGAAAAGACATGGGGATTATTTTACACATGAAGCATCATTACATTTAAGGGGGAAATGAGAAAATGTTCAAAAGGATGAGGGAGGATATTGAGGTTGTTTTTGAACAAGATCCTGCAGCAAGAAGTTACTTAGAAGTTATCCTAACGTATTCAGGCTTACATGCCATTTGGGCACACCGAATTGCACATGCATTTTTCAAGAGAAAGTTTTATTTTCTTGCACGGGTCATTTCTCAAATAAGTCGTTTTTTCACAGGTATTGAAATCCATCCAGGTGCAAAAATAGGCAGGAGATTATTTATTGACCACGGCATGGGGGTTGTCATTGGAGAGACCTGTGAAATTGGTGATAATGTAACGGTATTTCAGGGTGTCACCCTTGGGGGAACTGGGAAAGAGAAAGGGAAACGTCATCCTACCATAAAGGATAATGCTTTAATTGCAACAGGTGCAAAGGTGCTGGGATCTATCACCATTGGCGAAAATTCTAAAATTGGTGCAGGATCGGTAGTTTTAAAAGAAGTGCCGCCGAATTCCACGGTTGTTGGGGTTCCAGGAAGGGTAGTGATTCAAGATGGAAAACGAATTGGCAAGGATTTAGACCATTGTAACCTTCCTGACCCTATAGCGGATCGAATTAAAGATTTGCAAGTCGAACTAACTGAACTGAGACAAGAGTTAATTGAATTAAAGAAAGAAAGGAATAAAGTGAATGACCATACAACTGTATAATACGCTAACCCGTAAGAAAGAAGCATTTGTCCCACTCGAAGAAGGAAAGGTAAAAATGTATGTTTGTGGTCCGACTGTCTATAATTATATTCATATCGGTAATGCTCGTCCGGCTATTGTATTTGATACCGTTCGCCGATATTTTGAATACCGGGGCTATGACATACAATATGTATCAAACTTTACAGATGTAGACGATAAATTAATCCGTGCTGCTAATCAGCTTGGTGAAGATGTTCCAGCCATCGCTGACCGTTTCATTCAAGCCTATTTTGAAGATGTAACGGCATTAGGCTGCAAAAAGGCGGATATTCATCCACGAGTAATGGAAAATATAGATATTATCATTGAATTTATTGATCAGCTCATTAAAAAGGGTTACGCCTATGAATCTGAAGGAGATGTTTACTTCCGGACTAGGAAGTTTGATGATTATGGAAAACTCTCCCATCAATCAATTGATGACCTGCAGGTTGGTGCCCGAATTGAAGTTGGTGAGAAGAAACAAGATGATATGGACTTTGCTTTATGGAAAGCGGCAAAAGAAGGGGAAATCTATTGGGAAAGTCCTTGGGGTATTGGACGCCCAGGCTGGCATATTGAGTGCTCGGCAATGGCAAAAAAATACCTAGGGGAGACAATCGATATTCATGCGGGGGGCCAAGATTTAACGTTCCCTCACCATGAAAACGAAATAGCTCAATCAGAGGCACTTACTGGAAAAATCTTTGCCCGTTATTGGATGCACAATGGATATATTAATATTGATAATGAAAAAATGTCTAAATCGCTCGGCAACTTTGTTCTAGTACATGACATTATCAAAAAGCATAAACCGCATGTTTTGCGATTTTTTATGCTATCTGTTCATTACAGGAATCCAATTAATTATAGTGAAGAGTTGTTAGAAAGCACAAAGGCCGCCTTTGAACGCCTAACGACCTCTTACCAAAATTTACAGCATCGCAGGGAATCAAGTGCAAATTTAACAAACAATAATCAGGAATGGCTAGAGAAGATAGAGGCATTACAGGGTGAGTTTATAAAAGCGATGGACGATGATTTCAACACAGCAAAAGCGATTTCCGTTTTATTTGATCTATCTAAGCTGGCTAATTACTACCTATTAGAAAAAAACACAGCGGTAGAAGTAATTGATAAATTCACCACACAATTTAACGAGTTATTCAATGTCTTAGGTCTGACGCTTGAAACCACAGAATTGCTAGATGAAGAAATAGATGCGTTAATTGAAAAAAGAATTCAGGCACGAAAAGACCGTAATTTCCAGCTATCTGATCAAATAAGAGATCAATTAAAGGAAATGAATATTATTTTAGAAGATACGCCACAAGGTACGAGATGGAAAAGAGGCTAATTCATGCTTGATTACCAAGAAAAAGTAAATGCCAATCAATTGAATAGTCTTGCCTTAGCTTATATGGGTGACGCTGTCTATGAGACATATGTCAGACGTCACCTCCTGCAAAGCGGGAAGGTAAAGCCCAATCATCTACACCGCGAGGGAACAACATATGTTTCCGCAAAGGCACAATGCCAGGTACTATTTCGGATGATGGATGAAAACCTCCTGACAGGGGAGGAGCTGGCGGTAGTCAAGCGGGGGCGAAATGCCAAATCAGGCACTGTACCTAAAAATACAGATGTCCAAACCTATCATTATAGCACCGCATTTGAAGCATTAATGGGTTTTTTATACTTAACAGAGAAAACAGAACGATTAGAAGAACTTATCATAAAGTCCTTTGAGTTTGTTGAAGAAAAGAAAGGAGGAAAAAGCGAATGAGCGAAAATAAGGATTACATCATTGGGAAAAATCCTGTAATGGAGGCACTTAGGGCAGAAAGGGATATCAATAAGATTTTAATTGCAGAGTCCTCGCAGCGTGGTCAAATGCAGCAGTTAATTCAATTAGCAAAAGAGGCCAATGTAATTGTTCAATTTGTGCCAAAGAAGAAAATCGACCAGATATCTGATGAAAATCATCAAGGAGTTCTTGCCTATGTAGCTGCGTATCAATACGCAGAAATGGACGATCTATTTGCAGCTGCAGAAAAGAAAAACGAACCTCCTTTCTTTTTGTTATTGGATGAAATTGAGGATCCTCATAATCTGGGTTCTATCATGAGAACGGCTGATGCAGTGGGAGCCCATGGAATCATTATTCCAAAAAGAAGAGCAGTTGGATTAACAGCAACCGTTGCAAAGGCCTCAACAGGTGCAATTGAGCATATCCCGGTTGTACGTATTACCAATATGGCGCGTACGATAGATGAATTAAAGGAGCGCGGTATTTGGATAGCTGGTACGGATGCGAGTGGAAAGCAAGATTATCGCCAATTTGATGGAACGCTGCCAATTGGTCTTGTGATTGGAAGCGAAGGAAAAGGGATGGGGCGTCTTGTTAGAGATAAATGTGACTTCCTTATCAACCTGCCGATGGCTGGAAAGGTAACATCATTAAATGCTTCTGTTGCAGCAGCGTTATTAATGTATGAGGTATACCGCAGGCGGCACCCTCTAGAGGGATAAGTATGGATATTTTGCTTGTCGATGGATATAACATAATCGGGGCTTGGCCGGAACTAAGGGCATTAAGGGACCGTGATTTGCCGGCGGCTCGGGACCAGTTGGTAGAAAGGATGGCAGAATACCAAGCCTTCTCAGGCTATCGCGTCATTGTTGTTTTTGATGCCTACTATGTCCAAGGGACGGAGAAGAAATATAAAAATCATAAAGTAGAGGTTATTTTTACAAAAGAAAATGAGACTGCAGATGAGCGAATTGAAAAATTGGCGATTTCTTTAAACAACCGGAGGACGCAAATCCATGTGGCTACTTCCGATTATACAGAGCAATGGGCTATTTTTGGACAAGGTGCTCTAAGAAAATCTGCACGGGAATTGCTTATAGAGATGTCCTCAATAGAAAAAGGAATCGAAAAAAAGGTAAAAAAAATTCAAGAAAAAAGACCAGTCTCAAAAATACCGATTAGCAGCGAAGTGGCAGAAATTTTTGAAAAGTGGCGCAGAGGTCAGAAGTAAGCGTTGACGTTCAAAAGTTCTCGACAGTATAATAATACTATCTATGCTTGTTCGGTGGAGGGGGATCTTAATTGGGTACAGACTTCGGGGAAAAAAGCAACGAGCTATTTTTTTCATTGGAAGACGAGGAAATTGTTGATCTAGTGCACCAAGGTAATAGTGAGGCACTTGATTATTTAATTCACAAATATCGTAATTTTGTACGTGCAAAGGCAAGATCCTACTTCCTAATCGGAGCAGATAAGGAAGATATAGTCCAAGAGGGAATGATTGGGCTATATAAGGCAATTCGTGATTTCCGTGAGGACAAACTCACATCTTTTAAAGCGTTTGCGGAGTTGTGTATCACAAGACAAATCATTACCGCTATTAAAACTGCAACGAGGCAAAAGCATATACCGCTAAATTCCTACGTATCATTGGACAAGCCTATATACGATGAAGAATCGGACCGGACCCTTATGGACGTCCTATCAGGAGCAAAGGTTCTTGATCCAGAAGAATTGATTATTAATCAAGAAGAATTTGATCACATCGAAGTAAAAATGACTGAATTATTAAGCGACCTAGAACGGAAGGTTTTGGCACTTTATCTCGATGGACAATCGTACCAAGAAATATCAGAAGAGCTGAACCGTCATGTAAAATCCATTGATAATGCCCTTCAGCGCGTGAAAAGGAAATTAGAGCGTTATTTAGAAATTAGGGAATTTAGTCTTTAATTTTAGAAACGATGACATTTGTATGAATCCGCTCACATATGTTGTTGACAATAATTAGGGGTCATGTTACATTTTTAAAGATATAATGGATGATGAAGGTGTTTAATGATGAGTAAAAAGATTATTCTGGCATGTGCTGAATGTGGTTCACGTAATTACTCGACCCATGCAAATCAGTTGCAATCAGAACGTTTGGAATTAAAAAAATATTGCAAAACATGCGCCTCCCATACAATCCACAAAGAAACAAAATAATTTTTATTCATACTAGCAATGTTATTCCGATAGTTGGAGGGTTACAGATATGCAACGCTTAAAAAAATTCTTCAGTGATGTTTTCCGTGAAATGAGAAAAGTTAGTTGGCCAAAACGTAAGGAACTAACGCGCTATACCATTACAGTTTTATCCACTGTTGCTTTTTTTGCTATATTTTTTGGAGTAATAGATTTAGGGATTTCGGAATTGATTCGAGTTATTCTTGAATAATAAAAGGTATTTCATGGTATAATGGTGAATAATACAGGAAATTTTATGTAAAGCCCGGTTAACGGGTTTTTTCATTTGTCTTAAAATGTCTATTCTTATAATAGTGTATGGGGAGGGATGGACGTTTAGTCCTCTTGAATGGAAAAGAATTGGTATGTATTACATACTTACTCAGGTTATGAAAATAAAGTAAAAGCAAATTTAGAAAAACGTGTTGAATCAATGGGTATGACAGATAAGATTTTTAGAGTTGTTGTACCAGAAGAAGAAGAAACAGAGCTAAAAAACGGCAAAAAGAAAGTAGTAAAACGAAAAGTATTCCCTGGCTATGTCCTAGTTGAAATCGTTATGACAGATGATTCCTGGTACGTAGTACGGAATACTCCAGGTGTAACTGGATTTGTTGGTTCCGCTGGAGCAGGATCGAAACCCACTCCACTTCTTCCTGAAGAAGTTGTCGGCATACTAAAACGCATGGGTGTTGATGAGAAACGCATCGATGTTAACTATGAAATTGGTGAAACCGTTCGAGTGAAAGAGGGTCCATTTACTAACTTCACAGGAACAGTTGAAGAGATGGATAAAGACAAATCCAAACTTAAAGTTCTTGTTAATATGTTTGGTCGTGACACCCCGGTAGAACTAGAATTCACACAGATTGAAAAGCTTTAGTTTTGAAGAAATATAAATAGTAATTTTAAAAAAACTTGAAATCATTTTGAAAAAGTGGTAATATTTCATAGGTCAGTATGTCTCTGGTGAGACTAGACTTTTGATAAGATCTTTATCTTTATATAAAGACAGATACCTGAGTGGGAGGGCAAAAACCCTATTACCACATCACGGACTTTAAGGAGGTGTGTCTCGTGGCTAAAAAAGTAATTAAAGTTGTTAAATTACAAATCCCTGCTGGGAAAGCGAATCCTGCACCACCAGTTGGACCTGCATTAGGTCAAGCCGGTGTTAATATTATGGGATTCTGTAAAGAATTTAACGCTCGTACAGCAGATCAAGCTGGATTAATCATTCCTGTTGAAATCACGGTTTTTGAAGACCGTTCATTTACATTTATTACGAAAACTCCTCCTGCTGCAGTTCTTTTGAAAGTAGCAGCTGGAATCCAGTCTGGTTCAGGTGAACCAAACCGTAATAAGGTAGCAACAGTTAAGCGTAATACAGTACGCGAGATTGCGGAACAGAAAATGCCTGACCTAAACGCTGCAAGCGTTGAAGCAGCAATGCGCATGGTTGAAGGTACTGCACGCAGCATGGGAATCGTTATCGAAGACTAATCCATGCAAACTGTTTTTTTGTAATGAAGGGGGTTGCGTAATTGCGCAACCTTTATTCGTGGCTAGCTGCGGCGCCTAGCCCATCGGGGTCATGAGTCAATCCGTCCAGAAGGTTAAAAAACAACCTTCTAGCCGGCTCGTCTTATGCCTGTCTGGGCTGGATAAGGCGCCTCCGCTTTAATAAGTGGGAGTTATTAAACGTTAAAACCACAATCTAGGAGGAAATAAAAATGGCTAAAAAAGGTAAGAAGTATTTAGAAGCTGCTAAGCTTGTTGATAACACAAAAGCTTATCCAGTTGCTGAAGCAATTGAACTAGCAAAGCAAACTAACTACGCTAAATTTGATGCAACTCTTGAAGTAGCATTCCGTTTAGGTGTAGACCCTAAGAAAGCTGACCAACAAATTCGTGGTGCAGTAGTACTTCCGAATGGAACTGGTAAGACTCAACGCGTATTAGTATTCGCTAAGGGTGAAAAAGTGAAAGAAGCAGAAGCTGCTGGTGCAGATTATGTTGGCGATACAGAATACATCAACAAAATCCAACAAGGTTGGTTTGATTTTGATGTAATCGTAGCAACTCCAGACATGATGGGTGAAGTTGGTAAACTTGGTCGTACATTAGGACCAAAAGGTTTAATGCCAAACCCTAAAACTGGTACTGTTACATTTGATGTAACTAGAGCTATTAATGAAATTAAAGCAGGTAAAGTTGAGTACCGTGTTGATAAAGCTGGAAACATCCACGTTCCAATCGGTAAATCATCTTTCGAAAACGAAAAACTTGTTGAGAACTTCAAAACTGTATTCGAAACAATGTTAAAAGTTAAGCCTGCAGCTGCAAAAGGTACTTATATGAAGAACGTAACTGTTACTTCAACTATGGGACCTGGCGTGAAGGTTGATCCTTCATCTGTAGCAGCGAAGTAATTTTTTACCAATTGACAATTATAGATACATTTTATATAATCTATTTTGTTGTTTAAATAAAAACATTTGTACTGAAGACAGCAGGTGCGTTTACGCTTAATTTCCTGCCGAGGTAATGCGATAGAATTGGCTGAAATCTTCGGCTATTGTATGCACCTCCATGTCTGACTCTTGATGTGGAGGTTTTACTTTGCCTGGTATAAATGTAGAGAATCTACAGGAGGTGTAAAGATGAGCAGCGCAATCGAACAAAAGGTTCAAATCGTTGATGAAATCACTGCTAAGTTAAAAGCTAGTGTTTCAACAATCGTAGTTGACTACCGTGGGCTAACTGTTGCTGAAGTAACTGAACTTCGTAAGCAACTTCGTGAAGCTGGTATCGACTTCAAAGTTTACAAAAACTCTATGGCACGTCGTGCGGCTGATGCAGCTGAACTTTCAGGGTTAAACGCAGCATTAACTGGTCCGAACGCTATTGCGTTCAGCACAGAAGATGTAGTAGCACCTGCAAAAATTCTTAACGACTTTGCTAAAAAGCATGATGCACTTGAAATTAAAGCTGGTGTAATCGAAGGCAACGTAGCAACAGTTGAAGAGGTTAAAGCACTTGCAGAACTACCTTCACGCGAAGGCTTGCTTTCTATGCTACTCAGCGTACTACAAGCTCCAATCCGCAACCTTGCTCTTGCTACAAAAGCAGTTGCAGAACAAAAAGAAGAACAAGGCGCGTAAGTTAAACCTTATCGCGTAACAAATAACGGAATGAAAACTAAGGAGGAAAATTAAAATGACTAAAGAACAAATCATTGAAGCAGTTAAATCTATGACTGTTTTAGAACTTAACGATCTAGTAAAAGCAATCGAAGAAGAATTCGGCGTAACTGCTGCTGCTCCTGTAGCAATGGTTGGCGGCGCTGGTGCTGCTGCTGTTGAAGAGCAAACTGAATTTGATGTAATCCTTGCTAGCGCTGGAGATCAAAAAATCAAGGTTATCAAAGTTGTTCGTGAAATCACAGGTCTTGGTCTTAAAGAAGCGAAAGATCTTGTTGACAACACTCCAAAGCCTGTTAAAGAAGGCGTATCTAAAGAAGAAGCTGAAGAACTTAAAGCTAAACTTGCTGAAGTTGGAGCTAACGTTGAAGTTAAGTAATAACCTGATAGAAAAGCTCGCTGTATAAGCGGGCTTTTTTTCGATAGATTTCTTCCTCGGGTAACCTCATTAATAAACACTCCTCAGGAGGTGAGCTTATTGTCTGAACATTACTATTCTCGCTCCCAAAAGGTCGAAAGTGACCCAAAATTTTGGGACTTTACCTTAAGGAATCAGTTATTTCGTTTTAAAACGGATAATGGAGTATTTTCAAAGAAGGAAGTAGATTTTGGTTCGCGCTTATTAATAGAAGCATTTGAATTACCAAGTGTAGAAGGACCTGTTCTAGATGTAGGCTGCGGTTATGGTCCCATTGGTCTTTCAATTGCAAAAAACTATCCGGATCGCATAGTACATATGATTGATGTAAACGAACGGGCAATTGAACTGGCTAAGGCTAATGCTGGGCAAAATACGGTACTCAATGTTGATATTTACGAAAGTGATACTTTAATCAATGTAAAGGAATTCAATTTTGCTGCTATCTTAACGAATCCTCCAATAAGGGCGGGAAAAAAGACAGTTCATGATATCTTTGAACAAAGTCATGAACATTTAGTCACCCGCGGCGAGCTTTGGGTTGTTATTCAAAAGAAGCAAGGAGCGCCTTCGGCAATTGAAAAATTAAATCAATTATTTACCACGGTCGAGACTATGGATAAGTCAAAAGGTTATTTTATCATTAAAGCGGTAAAATAGTTGACTTGAAAATGTCACATATGGTAGCATTATAAAATGCCATCATAATAATTTCCGAATTATTCCTGTAAATACTTATTTTTATGGT
>JAPSKD010000074.1 GCA_031177865.1 Bacillus sp. (in: firmicutes)
CTAAGTTAGCTTTTTGTACTAATGTTAAACGATTCGTATCAATAGTATGGTTTAACTCTTTTTCCAATTCTACCAATCTAAAGAATCGCTCTGGAGCAATCTCACGCATCATGGCCCATAAGTCAGCTGTTGAAAAGATGCAGCCGAAACAGCTGGTACGATTCCAACCCAAAAGATAAGCAGGATGAGGAAGAAAACGTCTTTTTTCATACATATCCCAAATTTGCTGTTCACTATAATCGATGACAGTTCTCCAAGAATGAACGATTCTCTTAGAAGTGCTGCAAGGATGCATTTCACATTCCAAATACTTTGCTCTATTTGGAGATTCTTCTCTTCGCTCTCCAGTTAAAACAAGAATCTTCTTTGGCTTTTCTGCCGTTCCTTGAAATCTAGGATGATTATTTAAAACCCTCCTGAATACATCGATTTTCACATAAGGTGAACACCAACGAACCCTTAAATCTGGACTCATTGCTGGCCATTTTAATCGAGTCGACTTCTTACCGTTTTTTGTAGGAAGATGGATCGTCTTCCCATCCTCACAATAATAGACATCTCCTGTTAATGAATCCTTTCGTAGCAATTCACCATAAATTCCTTTTTCTCTCCATTGATAAGCGGTCTTAATGCCAAAATGCTCACCAACTGCCTCGAGATAAGACTCGGTCACCGGCCAGTCCATCAGTTCCGTAAAGTCCTCTCCACCGCCATCAACCGATTGATGCCATAGTTCAATTTTTTCTGTTGGTATTCCTAAATCCAACAAATAAAATAAACAAGCCATAGAATCTTTACCAGCGCTGGCAGAGATAATAATGTGATCGTAATCCTCTAAAGGAAGAAGATTGACACTCTTTGTTTCCTCTATTTTATTTTCAATCTTTACCCCAAAGTCCAACAACGTTAATTGGCGCATATTATATCCAACCCCTTCTTAGGTAATCCAATTTGGATTTACATAAACATTTGATAATGGTTTTCTCTGTTCAATCCACTGCAGACCGGTAATGATCTTTTGAGCAGAATCCCGACATAAATTATTGAAATCCCCAAAAGGAAACTGTTGGTAAAAGTAAGCTTTTACAAACTTTTCTCCCCTTAATTCCATCATTTTTTGAATACGGTCAAGTTGCTTTTTAGTCGGTGCATAACGCGCTTTATAGTTGTCATAAAAAGCTAATAGGAGTTTTTTGACATCGTTAAAATCCTCAGCTATTAGACCAGGCTCAAAGAAACAATCCGAGAACCAATAACTACCATCACTTCGAACGCAGCCTACCTCAAAACCTTTAAACCCATTTCCATTGCTCCCTTTAAAATCTTCTAAAGAGGCATATTCTTGGGAATTCATATAGTAAAGATTTGGACAACTACTGTTCTTTCCAAAGACCAGCACTCCATCCATTCCTACACGTACCGCAACTTTAAAATCCTCTTTACAATTCACATTCCTAAATGCATAGGTTTGTCCGTTTTTTGTTTTGAAAATCCATTTTGGAAAGTCCTTTTTATTCATGGTTTTCACCTTTTATATCGAATAGGTCGATTTCCTTTGTTTTCTTTTTTGCATAAGCATATTTACCGCAGCAAATAACTTCCTCTGCTTCCATGATCGGTGTATTGGTTTCAGACTCCATAAACAATGGAGTGTGGTACGGATTATAAAGTACCTTTACAAAGTCATTTGGAACCAGAACATTATAAGCAACCAATTCTCCCCGAACAAAAGCATGGACCCGCTTACGCTTTTCTCTCACTGTTTTTTGTCTTCCGCTCTCCGATACATGGAACCGAGCATTAATTAAATGAACGGTGCTACAATGTGTTAGCACCAATTTGGTTTTGGCGCAACGGATACTGTACCCATTATTCGTATGAAGATTACGATACACATCAACGTTCAAACCAATCTCGGTTGTTCTCTCTTTAAACGGAGTAAAAAACATATTCTCATTTGCTATAGCTTTTTCCATCGGTTTTACCGCAAGGATATCTCCTGTGAAATACTCTTCTGCCCGGGTCGCTCCATTTTCAAAGATTATTGCATAAGCGATTCCACGGTCTTCGTCAAAATCCCAACCTCTGAGTTCACCTCGTATGGTACTGCTCTTTATCTCACCACTTATTGCATCTACATCATCGAGGATGGTTACTTCGTAATAACCACCAACTGTCGATAACAACTCGTAAGGTTTTTTGGTTGTTCGATTAAACAAGATTGTCCCTCCTACAATAGAAAAGGCAAAGAAACCTATTTGTTTCTTTGCCTCTTGTCATTGATATATATTTAAAATCAGCCCTAAGCAGCAATCGCTTCTTAAAATTTTCTAATTTACCCCTAATACAAACCATTTGATTTTAAATGGTAAACGCCATTTTTTTTATACATTTTGCCCACAATAATTCCTGTTTGGTCAAAATGATGAACTTTACTATTAGATAGAAATTCATATACTAAAGATTTTTCTACTCCATTGCCAAAATACTGTTTTGCTTTTTCCATAAACCCATCGACAGCCACTTGCTTTGCTGCAGGATTTAATTCGCTATATTTAAGCATTCTCTTTTCCACCAACTTCTTGGACATCAAATGAAAACCCATTTGCTTTAGCAAAAGCTTCAAGTTGTTTTGTCGAGGTATATCGTGATTGAACGGCTAGAAAAAGAGTAGTAAAAAAGTAATTTGCGGTCATGATCCAGACTTCGCAGTTGGCATAAACCCAATTATTAGAGCGCTCAAAATTAGAATCGACAATGATATTTTTTACTCCCATCATGCTAACGTACACGTCGAGAATGTCACAAAGTATATCTCCCAAAGAGACTAACTCATTTTCTCGGAAAGCTTTATACTCAGTTAGTTGATTGAACACATCTAAGATGGTGTCATTTTCAATCCAAATGGTACAATTCTTTCCTTGATAAAGTTGCTCCTTAATCGTTGATACGAAATTCTCTAAATTACTAGCTTCCTCAGAGTTTTGTTGTCTAAATACCTTTAATCCTTCATTGTTCAACATGGTTGGTTTCCCCCTATTTTTAAGTATTTGATGGTAATGCTTAGTTACTACACTCCTTCGAAGACACAAAAAAAGCAGCCTTTGGAAAATCTGATTTTAGACACAAATATGGTGTCAGTAAAATCAGCCCAAAGACTGCATAGTTTGTTAGTTTCGCAATAAAAAATTGCTAGAAAATCAAAAAATAAAGAAAATAGTATACCTAAATTATATCAATATCTTTAGCCTTAAACAATGAAAAGTACTAAATAAATGTAATAACAAGAAAAAGCTGTATTCCCTAAACTAGTATGGGGAATACAGCTTTTATTATTGCATTACGTGATTATATCCTCTGAAGGCTAAATATGATTCATTCGTTGCTGCTTGTTCATTAGTCCCATTTAACATGGAATAATACCTTTTCTTTGCTGAATCAAAAATCTGTTCAATTTCAGCCATGATCAAGCTGCGTTCCTTCTCGTTATGAGCTTCCAACAGTTCCAATTTTAATTCTTGAACTTTATTATCCTCTTCTGCTGTAAGAATGTCCTTTATCCGCATAAGAATTAAGCTCCTTCCTCTTATGTTTTCTACGTAATTACTCCGACTTTTGTAAATTAATTATACCATATACTTCCACAATTAATTAATACTATCTTCTTCCACAATTAATATGTATCCTTGAACAGAAATCATTATTTCTGTTCAGGACTATTCTCTGGTGGTGATAACTTGGAGAACTCTTCCGCTTGTACCTGCTTAAATGCTTCTGCATTTTTAAGTTGGTTATTCGCTTCAAGTCGAGCTATAGCCCCTTCTCCAGCATATCCACCCAATATTGATGTTAAAATAATTCTCTCTAAACCATTGGGGTCTGCTACAATCACCACTGCAATAGCAGCTACAGCCCCATAAGCAACATCTGTTAAGAACCCCGGGTCAAATGTTCTTTTCGTGTTACGTGGTTTTTTAATCGTTTTATTCCGTTTAACATGACTCAAAAGCCCCATAAACGAACCGATTCCAAGTGCCAAAAATAAATTTGTTAACATATTTACCACCCTTTCATAAGTTTGTTAGAAAAATTGACAACAAAAAAACGACCTTAGAGTGATAAATACAATTCACCAAAAATATTGGTAAAAAGTTCATCAACCCAAAGGTCGCTAGTTTAATAGTTGCCCGCTAATCCAAAGATGGATTGCAATAAAATAAAAAAATAAAAAAGATTTATAATTAAATGTTACTATTTATCCACTGGAAAAGTAAATAGTTTATTAAGTTTAAAATTATATTATTTCATCAAGGGTAATAAAAGGAGATAATAAAAAAACACTGAAACAAAATATTATCCAAATAAAAAACACCCTGAAAATAGGGTGCGAATCATTTTAAACTAATTATTGGTGGTGTTGGATGACCACCAGGTTTAATTCCTGTTTTACCGCCTAATTTTTCAATCATTATAGGTACAGCATCTTAGTCATGCTGCCCGTAAGATGAGAGTGTGTAATATCTTTAATGATGTTGGTAAAAAGTGCGTTAAATCAATCTCTTGCTAAATTCTGTCTGTAACATCTTTAACGGGAATTTACCGTTTTTCACTTTATTTCGTTAGCAAAATGTTAGCATCAAGTGGATATTCTATACTGTTGTTCATACCCTTCATGTTTTGGAGTGTCCGTCTGCTCAGAGGTTACAGTATAGCAAAGGAATAGCCAAACTGCTTCCTTTTACACTTTTTCTCTTTAATGTTACTAGTCTCCTATACATTATAGTTGATTCTAATTAGTATTATTTTGGAAAAGAGCTCCATAACCTTGGATGGTTAATTGTGATAGCTAAATTTATTGGGTTACAATCGTTTTCTGGAACCATACGATATGAAACGGATGTAAAATGAACTCTCCGTCTTCCCCCTAAATTAAATAAACAACAGGCCAATAGCCAAATAAAACAAAGCAGAGATTCCAGCAACGGTTAATGCATAAGGTATCTGTGTTTTTACATGATCGATATGGTCAGAAGCTGCCCCCGTTGATGCAAGTACGGTTGTATCAGATAAAGGTGAGCAATGATCTCCGAATACGCCTCCACCTGCGACGGCTGCTATTGAAGCAAGTACGAGTGTTGTTACACTTCCATCAGAAAAACTAAAGGCCAGCGGCGCAGCCAGCGGCATCATAATCGAGAATGTTCCCCATGATGATCCTGTTGAAAAGGAAATAATAGCTGCAATGACAAAGATAAAGAATGGCAATAAACTTGGCGTTAACCAGCCTTCTGTTACAGAAATGATGTAATCTGCAGTTCCCATATCTTTACTCAATTGGTTTAATGCATAGGCAAAAGCTAGAATAATGATAGCCGGCATGACACCTTTCATTCCTGCTATTGCCGTTTTCATAATGTCATTGAATGGGATGCCTTGAATACGCATAATAATTCCAAGGATAACAGATGCTGCGAGGAAAGCTTCCATCGTTTTTGCTGATTTTAAGGTGATAAAGGTTCCAACTGCAATGGTAATGACAATGAGTACTGGCAAAATAAAATTGAGAAAAACATTTGTTTTAACACCCTTATATGGTGGTGTCTCTGTCAGTTCCTCACCCATTAAAGGATCTGCACCGTCACGAAGCACTTTTCCTTCTTCGAGCGCTCTTTTTTCTGCTTTTTTCATCGGTCCGAATTCAGGTACAATGCGTAAAGCTAGTAACCCAACAAAGATAACGGAAAGAATGGCGTAAAGATTAAAGGGAATAGCTTGGATAAATACTTTCATGGCTTCCGTTTCATCTGTTACAGGCCCGATCCCAATTAATAATCCAGAAATAAATACAGCCCAGCCGGTAATAGGTACTAATACACTGACAGGCGCGGATGTAGAATCGGCGATGTAAGCTAATTTTTCTCTTGAAATTTTGTTCTTATCTGACAGACCTCTCATCGTTGAACCTACAAACAAAGGGCTAAAATAATCGCTAAAAAAAACAAACATCCCCATAAACCAGGAGACAACCTGTACTTTGACTCGACTAAAATTCCTCTTGTCTATGACTCTAGTAAAATTTTGAATAGCCCCTGATCGTTGAAAGAAGGCGATTAAGACGCCAATAAACAATTCAAGTAAGAAAATCCATGAAAAGCTTGTTGTACCAAGTGATTCTTTAAGAAGAGTGGGAAATCCCATTAATCCTTCTCCGGATAAAAGGATCCCAATAAAACAAGCAACAGCCAATGAAAAAACGGTATTTCTAGTTACAAATGCTAAAATAATGGCAATCGCAGCTGGTGCGAGGGATATAATTCCTAGGTTCGCAGCCTCTTCCATGTTACTTCCTCCTTTGCAAATTTTTCTCTGAAATGAATGATTCCTTTTATAATCAAGCTTTTTAAATTTTTAAGAAGTTCATCAAAGCCCCAATACTGTTTCAGGCAAAGCTCGTTCTCTGTTTTGAATTTCACTTGTTTCTTCATGGGTGAGAATCCCTTTGTAGGTAGTTAAGCTTCTTCTCAAATAAGGGTCGCGGCGGGCTGCTTCTTCCGCTCCAAAAGAGGCGATGTTTCGAATATGTTGTAAGACCGATGCCGCATAAGCAACGGAAGCAGTATGCGGTGCCGCACCAGGAATGTTATCAACACCAAAATGAATGACGCCTTCTTCTACATAGGTAGGATTGTCATGAGTTGTCGGACGATAGCTTTCAATTGCACCGCCTACATCTGCACTAATGTCTACAATAACAGAGCCCTTTTGCATCCGTTTTAGCATCTCTCTCGTAATTAGATGATCTTTACGGTGCTTCGGCCATTTTACACAATTAAGCACTAAATCCGTTTCAGGCAGCATCTTTTCAATATTTTTCGAGTTTGAAAAAGCAGTCGACACATTCTTAGGGAATAAATACTGTGCTTCTCGTAAAGCCCCAATATTAATGTCCATTAATGTCACTTGAGCACCGAGAGAGGATAAAACATCGACGGCGCTTTTCCCTACAATCCCTGCACCGATAACGAGTGCACGAATACCAGGCGCACCGCCAATACCGCCTACCAATTTGCCGATTCCGCCATTAATGCTTAAGAGATGATACGAACCCATTAATGCACCGAGCTTCCCGGCAACTTCTCCATTCGGTGAACCATACCGATGCGTGTCCTCGGCTGTAAAAGAAATAACCCTTTTTTCCAATAACGCATCGACTTCTTCCTGATTTGCTGCTGGGTGGAGACAAGCAAAAATAACTTGGTTTTCTCGCAGTAGCTCGTATTCCTCTGGTAAAATTTCTTTTACTTTTACAATCAGAGCAGCTTCATCATAGATCTCTTCCATGCTCCCTCTAATTGCAGCTCCCGCTTGAACATAAGCTTCGTCGGAAAAACCGGCCTGCAAGCCAGTATTTTTCTCAATCAATACAATATGTCCATCTTCTATTAACTCAGCAACTTCAACGGGTGTTAATACAACTCGAGACTCACCTGATTTCCGTTCTTTAAATGTACCGATAATCAATTTCTTTTCCTCCTTGACCTTTTGATTCATCGGTATTTAATGCAAGAATTGTGCCAAGAAATGCCGTCACGAAAGGGCAATCTAACAAAAAATAATGGCACTTTGCCTTTATAATGGAGTCAGTCTCTATTAAAAAATCAGTAATTTGTTATATTTCAGGCACAATATGTTATTTTTTGGGCACCTTAACTATATTTTTTACTATTTAGTTGTTACATTTTGGGCACTATCCCATAAGATTTAAGTTTATTTTGTAATGTCTGTCTTGGAATATCTAATAATTTTGCCGCCTGTGATACGTTCCCTCTTGTTTGTTGAATAGCTTTTGTGATCATTTTCTTTTCTATCCTGGTAATCGCTGCTTTCATCGGTTCGATCTGTACTTCCTCTTCCTCATGCTCGATTAAATGCTTCAAGCGCTCTTCCAAATGCTGCATTTCCATTGTATCTTCCCAATCATCCATTTGATTGATGGCAAATTCAACAAGGTGCTCAAGCTCTCTTACATTTCCAGGCCAGTTATACTCAACAAAAAACGTATATACTTCCTTTGATACATTTCTCACATTCTTACCTAACAGTCCGTTATATTTCGTAATAAAAAATTCTAGTAATAGCTTAATATCATCTTTTCTTTCTCGGAGTGGCGGAATATGGAGCAGCATGGCACATAATCTATAGTAGATATCGAGTCTTAGGCTTCCATCCTTCACACTATCTTTTGGGTGCTTATTGGAGGCTGCAATAACTCGTACATCCACCTTTCGAATCTTTTTATCTCCTAACCTTCTAATGTAGCCATCCTGCAAGACTCGTAATAATTTAGATTGCAAGTGAACGGGCATGGAGTTCATTTCATCAAGAAAAACCGTTCCCCCTTCGGCTAATTCAAACAGCCCTGGATTATCTTCCGCCCCAGTAAAACTGCCTTTTTTTGTACCGAATAAGATACTTTCAATTAAAGTCTCTGGAATCGCTGCACAATTTTGTGTAATGAAAGGCTTTCCTGCTCGTTCACTGGCATTATGTAAGGCTTGAGCAAATAATTCCTTTCCTGTTCCCGTTTCTCCGTAGATGAAAACCGATGAAATTCCCTGTGCGATTTTTTCAGCGGATCGTTTCAATTTTTCCATCTTTTCATTATTGGTAATAATATCCTTTAGTCTGTAATAGGCGTGCTCTGGTTGAATATTTTGGAACAGCTGTTTACTATTTTTGAACATTTCAGGATTAAGTTCGATCACATGATTGGGTTCTTGATCCCGTTCACTAATGTCTTTTGACAGCTCAATGGCACCAATTACTTTTCCGTGTGCCTTAATAGGGAGCGAGACATTTGTCGTGGCAATCTTCCGGCCCTTAAAGTCGATAATTTCCTGCCTTTCTTTAAAAATCGGGCTGCCTGTTCTCATCACATTAATCAATGTACTACCTTTTTGATCTAACACCGGAAAAGCAGAAAATAAATTCTCCCCGACAATTTCGTCTTGTTCGTGAATTTCTGAGTAAAACCGCGGGTTAAATTTCACTGTAAATAAGATTGTACCTTTTGTATCGATAATGGTGATTCCATCTATATCTTTGATTTGATTTAATAGGTTGTTATCCTTTTGGCTCATCATATTCTCCTCACGTGTTTGCTACACTATTTCCATTGAAAGGACACATAATTATTCGGAATCTTGTATGTTCATTTTATCATAATCAAAGAGCCCATTTTTAAGAAATCAATTCGGTTCTTCCTGAGAGTAGATTTCACCAATCTATTAACATATCAATCTTCGACAAACCTTTTATCCTTCAATAGCTATCCAAGTGCTACATTCCAGGGAAAACCACCGCAAACCCTTTTGAAAAACGAACTCAGTCATCATTTCATAAAAGGAAGGATACAGAACTTTGAAGGTTCGATTGGAATACAAGTGAAGTGTATAAAAAGGTTTTCAATCCCTTATTACATCATGCCGCCCCTGAGATGAGAGAGTGAAATATCTTCAACTTGGCCTTAAAGCAAAAAAGAAGTCAGCTAATTTAAGAACCCACCTCTTAGTTGCAGTACAGGCAAGGAATTTTCATCTATTTAAAAAAATGAGAGTGATAACCAAAGAATTAGAACAATAACGGACGGCTGATAACTTCAGTTCACAACAAAAATCTGTACCCCATGTCAGTATGAAGTGAAAAAAGAAGCTTCTCAAAAGTTTTCCAACTAATGAGAAGCCTCTTTTTATTTAAAACTATGATAGATTTTGTTTACAAATTGCTTAAAGTTCTTGTCTATCAAGGGGTTGACAGCTATTACATCATGCCGCCCGTAAGTTGAGAGTGTGTAATATTGTACACGATAAGTGCAAAAATTGCGGTATATCAAGATTCTAAGTTATCGGTACAGTAACATTTTTAACGAAGTTTTATCGTTTTCTACTTGATTGCGTTAGCAAAATGTTAGCACTATGCTAAAGTACTTTTTGTTTACCTAAAAAAGATCACTTAATTTTTATTACCTTAGTTATTAAAAACGGTTCACCGAAATGCATCTAAATGAGTTTTTTTATTTTTCCTTTATCAAACTACCAATTCAACAATTTATTAGGGTTAGGTCTTATAAAAGTACCAATATTTTTAGGAGGTTAAAGCACTTACTAGACAACTACTTAGTTTGAACCATGACAATTTCGTCAATAATTGGAATCTCCTTTTTTAATAAAGCTAAGACAGTTTCTTCGATTTTATTGTCAATTTCGCAAACCGTTATCGCAGCACCATTAATTTTTGAACGTTCATTAGCCATGCGGGCAATGTTAAACCCTTTTTGATAAAGAATCCCCGATAACTCTGAGATAACCCCTTTTCGGTCGGTATGACGGATTACAAGTGTCGGCCGTTCGCCGGAGAATTTTAAAGGATAATCATCCATTTCCTGAACCTCCACCTTGCCGCCACCCAAAGAACTGGCCAACACCTTTATAGTACGTGAAGCCCCTGATAATTCTACAAGAACGGTGTTAGGGTGATAACTTCCAAGCACCCTTTTTGTAAATTCATATTGTAAGCCCTGTTCTTCGGCAATTGCCTTTGCATTTGGAATGCCATCATCTAGAGTCGATAATCCCATAACACCTGCCAACAGCGCTAAGTCTGTTCCGTGTCCTTGATAGGTTTCAGCGAAGGAGCCCATTAATGAAAACCTTACATATAATGGTTTTTCATTCAACAGCTGGTAGGCAATATTCGCAATTCGAACAGCCCCTGCCGTATGCGAACTTGAAGGGCCAACCATTACAGGGCCGATAATTTCATAGGCACTTTGGTATTTTGCCGGAACACAGCCACTAGTTTTTTCGCTGAAAATCTGTTCTTTTAATTTCTTTCCTGTTGGAGTTCCGGCAAGACCGCCTATTCCCGTTTCTCTCAACGATTCCGGCATTTGCTGTCCTACCTCATGCATCACATGGACTACCTCATCCGGAGGGATGGTGCTGACTACACCTGCTAACGCCATATCTGCCGCGGCTTGTGCGGTAATCGCATGTAAACCGTTGCGAATGATACACGGGATTTCCACCAGGCCGGCCACTGGGTCACAAACCAGCCCTAGTGAATTTTTCAAGGCGATTCCAACAGCATTTCCAACCTGCGTCGGTGTACCGCCGGCCAGCTCCACAAGGGTGCCGGCTGCCATGGCTGTGGCAGATCCGACTTCGGCCTGGCACCCGCCGGCAGCCCCTGAGATTGACGCTTTATTTGCAATAACTAAGCCAAGCGCGGAGGCAGTAAACATGGACTGGACAATTTGCTTACGGGTAAATTTTCCGCTGTCAAGGGCATGAACCAGTACAGCCGGCAAGATTCCTGCGGAGCCTGCTGTTGGTGTTGCCACAATCCTCCCCATCGCTGCATTTACCTCTGAAACCGCAAGCGCATTCGCTGCAGCATTTAATGTCATAGGATTGACAAAGGAATTCCCATTTTCAGCATATTGTTGAAGGCGGTGCCCGTCCCCGCCTGTCAAACCGGTCCGTGACATAACGGGATTCATCGTTCCTTTACGGACGGCCTCCTCCATCACTGCAAATTGCTCAGCCATTTTTTCGAGTATCGTTTCTCTAGGATCACCTTTCTGTTGTACCTCTGTAGTGATCATTACATCCGCAATGGTTGTTTTCTCGTTTTCAGCAAGTTCCATTAATTTTCTTAAACTCGTAAAAGACATATGCTCACTCCCTTTAAAGAAAACGGTCCTTATGCCTAAAAGCCATAAGAACCGTCCCTTTGTTTCATGAATTTTATATTGTTTGATACACCTTTTGTTTATTTTTCGGAGGTGTAAGCCCTTTTGGGATTAGCGATTCATAGGTTTCTCCTTCAAGCCTTTCTACTAATTCCTTCTTTGCCTTTTCAAGTAATTCTGGGTTTTCAATAGCCGAGATAGCGGTACATGCGATTGCTTTTCCGGCTAATAACATGGCATCATGGGCATAGCTTTCTTTACCTTGTGCCACAGCCTGCCAAGTATGAAACGGTGTACCAAACGCCCAGGTGGAAGTAACACATTGCGCTGTTGGTACATTCCAGCTAACATCGGCAACATCCGTAGAACCTCCCATAAATGTTTCTTTTTCAGAAAACGGGGCGATAAAGTCGGCAATCGGTCGTTCGGCTAATTGAGAAGCTCCCTGTTTCCCAACTTGTAAAGCTGCCGCACGCTTCTCCTCGTCCGTCAAAGTTTCATAGATGGTTTTTGCATAGTTTATATCCTGTTCAGTAGCAAGAGGAGCTCCTATTTCCTGCATATATTGGTGCATTACCTTTTCAAGGGTCAGGTTAGGAATTAAATTATGGCAGGAGCCTTGAATTTCGTAATCTACCTTCGTTTGCGTCATAAGTGCCGCACCGCGGGCACAGTCTACTACCCTGTCATAAAGCTCTTTTACTTGATATGGTTTCGGTGCACGGATTAAATACGTCACTTCCGCTTCAGCCTGAACGACGTTTGGAGCTAATCCCCCTGTATTGGTTACAGCATAATGAATCCGAGCTTCATCAATCGTGTGTTCTCTCATATAATTGACTCCAACGTTCATCAGTTCGACCGCATCTAAAGCGCTTCTTCCTAAATGTGGGGCTGCACCGGCATGGGCACTTCTCCCTTTAAATTTAAAGTGCGCATGGATGACCGCATTAGCAGTGGAGTTCATGACAGCATTCATAGTGGCAGGATGCCATGAGAAGGCAGCATCCACATCTTTGAAAAAACCGTCTCTTGCCATAAATGTTTTCCCGTATCCACTTTCTTCGGCCGGACAGCCGAAATATTGTACGGTTCCAGCAAGCTTATGTTCCTTCATATAATCCTTAACCGCAATAGCTGCCGCTAACGAACCTACTCCCAGCAAATTATGTCCGCAGCCATGGCCATTTCCATTTTTCATAATGGGCTGAAACTTATTGCTGCTTGCTTGTTGACTTAGTCCTGCCAAAGCATCGTATTCACCGAGAATCGCAATGACCGGATGCCCAGATCCATAGGAGGCGATAAAGCCTGTTTCAAGACCAGCTATTCCCTTTTTTACTTCAAACCCTTCCTCTTCCATTGCTTCACAAAGCAACTCAGCTGAACGGAATTCCTCAAATCTGGTTTCAGCAAACTCCCATATTTGTTCACTTATCTGTGTATACAAGGCGCGTTTATCATCTATTAAACTGGTAATTCGCTTTGATATAACCGTCATGTTTCCATCTCCTAACTTATATTTTCATTGAAAGAAGGAACCTCTTTCTTATAGCCTATTAAAAATAAAGTTCCAGCACACAATAGAGCAAACATAATCAGCATAATAAAAGCAACTGTATAAGAACCGTCAAAAGCATCGACTAAAAATCCTATTAGCATTGGAGTAAGTACACCAGCGAATTGTGCACCTGTATTAATAAAACCATTTGCCGTTCCTACTACCTCTTCTGATAACATTTTTAATGGAGCAGAGATAATGAGAATAATATTAAACGACATGAATACAGTAACCACACTTTGATAGACAGCAAACATAGCTATGTTTGGCGCAAAAGCCATTAAATAAAGAAAAACCGCCGTTAATACTGCAAATATCGCTGCAATTACCTTATCTTTCCCTTCAGGTAATTTATCTAAAATATAGCCACTTCCAAGCATCGCGATAATTCCTGCAAACGCTGGAATAGCTGAAATATACCCAACGGATGTTAAGTCAAGATTACGTGCCTCTACTAAATAAGTTGGCATCCATGCCATTAATCCCCATTGCACGGCATAAATCGCAAAATAGGCAATAAACAAATTCCATATAATCGGGGTTTTCAAAACCTCTCGTAAAGGCGCTTTCCTTTTGGAAGGGTTTTCAGTAATTCCTACAGTTGAACCTTTCCGCTCTTTTAAGAAAAAGACATAGAGCAAGACAAATATAATTCCAATGGCACCCGCAATATAAAAGATCATTCTCCAACCGACACTTTGCATGGATTGGGTACCAATGATTGGAGTGATTACTCCCATTATCGTACCGGAAGTGAGCATGAAGGACATGGCACGGCTCCGTTCATTTTGCGGAAACCAACTAGCAATACCTTTTGAGGCGGATGGAAAAAAGCTGCCTTCCCCAAGCCCAAAAAGAAATCGAATGAGGATTAAGGACATGAAAGACCATGCCATTCCTGACAAAATCGTGAAAACGGACCAAGCAAAAACAGCGATGATAATGATTTTTCGGAAACCAAAACGATCTGCGAGCCACCCACCGGGAATTTGCATTAAGGCATAACCTGCAAAAAAGCTGCTTAAAACAATTCCTGTCTGAGAGGCACTTAATTGGAGATCCTTTGTAATACCTAAAATCGCATAATTCATGAAAAATCGATCAAAGTTTCCAATTGACCACCCTAAAAATAGCAAGATGATAATGACATACTTCCAGTTCTGCGATAATTTGGATACCATATAAAACCTCCTAGCTAAATTGTTGAATTCTATTTAATTATAAAAAATTTGAACTATTCAAACAATGTTCGGTCCTATATAATTGGGACATAAATTATGTTGAGTTCTACATAGCCCTAGGGAGGGATTGTAAAAGTGGAGACATTGATGAAATTCAAACAATTTTTAATAGATAACAGTTGCCTTTCACATTTTCAGGTGTGGCAAAGTATAAAGGGATTAGATTTTTCACTTGTATTATCCCATCATTTTGACAAAGAAACTCCCACACCAGAAAGATTTTTCAATGAAAATATACGTACCGATGAAACTTTCACCGATCTTTACTACCATTATTCCAATCATACAACCATTGTCATTAGAATCAGTAAATCCTCCGTACTAAACAATGAGCAAGAACTTAAATCAATCATCGATTTATATTACTTGCAAGTAATGCTAGATCGAGAAAAATATATCAGGAACAAAATGATGGAAAGTATCCGTGATATCTCCGTCCTCGAAGATTTAGATAACCTGTTAAAAAAAATATTGGAAAATGCCTTATCTGTTATTCCTGCAGCAGATATGGGAGTTCTATGGATGTACGAACCAAGCTTAGATGTGCTATTTCCTAAAGCTTGGACGGGGGGTCCTAATGAAGAAATCAAAAAAATGCGGATGAAGGTTGGCGAAGGAATTATTGGGAAAACATTTAAAGATAATAAGTCTTTTATTCTTACCAATATAGAGGATATTCTCTCAGAATCATCTAATATTTCATCTGATAATCTTTTTCATCTGTATAATTCTGTCCAATTGGACGATATGAAATCTATTATTTCAGTTCCAATAAAGGTTGAGGAGAGTACTTTATGTGTATTGATTGTCTACCAAAATGGTCCTTATCCCCTTTTAACGAAAGATGATCAACAACTGTTAGAAAGCTTTTCTGATCAGGTCTCGATTGTATTAAGAAATTCGAAACTCTACCAAAATCTCAAAAAACAAAATGATCTTTTAATTCAACGAGATACCATACACAATACCTTAATAAAACTGTCGCTTCAAAGTAAGGGTTTACAAAAAATCGCAAATGAAATAAAAAAGATGATAAATCATCCATTAATGATCGTAGACTTAACAGATCATCAACAATACTCCAGTCCAACCCAATGGAAAAGAGAACTGCCTTCAGAGATAAATACAACATTAAACACTCAATCTTTTTTTACCGAGTCTCTTAATAGTCAGTCATTGTATATTCACCCTATTATTGCAATTGACGTTCCGATTGGAATAATCGCGGTAGAAATGGAGGAAGATGATTTTTTTCCTTTAAATAAAATGATAATGGAACAGGCAAGTTCCGTGATTGCATTAGAGATTATCAGAAAACAAACATTAGTGGATTCTTATTATCAAAAAACAAATGATCTATTTAATGACTTCATTCAGTGCCGAGAATATAACCTGATACGAAAGAAGGCCATTGAGCTTAGAATGGACGATCATCCCTATTATATGGCAGTCACAATTCATATCCATCCTTACGCTGACTTTCACTTTCTTAATATGCAAATGCATAAACTAATTGCCCAAATTAAAAAACTTTTAGGAATATATGTTTCAATCATTTTTGGTTATGGAAATAAAGTGACGTTGGTATGCCAATTTAATCACTATGCAGATCAGGATTATGTAAAAAAGAAACTAGAGCTTATTCATTCCAACTGGATAAATGTTCATGAAGAATCGCTAAAAATAGGGATTGGTACTTGCTATCCAAGTATGGATAATATAGCAAAAAGTTACTCCGAAGCGGATAAAGCCCTTTCCTTTCTAATCTCGAGGCAACTTAAAAGTATTGTAAATTATCAGGATATTGGCATTAATCATCTTTTTATTCATCAACCCATGGATGACCTGAACTCGTTTGTTAATGAAGTTTTTAATCCCCTCACATCTGATAAAGATGGTACTTTGGATTTGGAACAAACCCTGCTTGCCTATATGGAAAGCGACCGTCAAGCAACACAAACAGCCAAACTTTTGCATATCCATGTTAATACTTTATATCAAAGGCTAAAAAGGATCGAAGAAAAGCTTCAAATTTCCTTTTCGAATCCAGAAGACATTTTAAAAATTCAGCTTGCATGTTATTTAAGAAATTCAATCGTCTCACTAAC
Organism: Bacillus sp. (in: firmicutes); assembly: GCA_031177865.1. Taxonomy (GTDB): domain Bacteria; phylum Bacillota; class Bacilli; order Bacillales; family Cytobacillaceae; genus Neobacillus. The sequence goes on from JAPSKD010000074.1 coordinate 16,663, forward strand.
TTGACTACCGCACTTACTCGGGTTAGTCTTTCACCATCTAGCAATTAACAGCCTGATAGTCACGAAATATAGTAAAAAAGATCACTCAATTTAGTTCAAAAGGTAATGCATAAACTTTTTTATCAATAAAACTGAGGTTGAATTGGGGTCGCTGACCAAGGAGGTAACCTATCCAGAGGCTAGTGCAGATCTCGAACAAATTATGGACTGACCCGGCCATTTAGATGATCAGATCACAAAGAATGCTCTATCTCCACGGTACACAAAAAGTAAAAAAAGAGGATTCTCAAAAGTTTGGGCAACTAATGAGAAAACCTCTTTTAAATTACATTATGTTAGCATTTTGTTAGCAAATCACTCAAAGTCCTTATATTTCAAGGGTTTGAGGACTTTATCACTTCGCAATACCCATAATCTTGTACTTTTTATCCATAATTGCAACGATAGCAGGATTTATTATCGAAACAATCATCGTTGCCTTGCACTCATATAGGAAAAATACTTTGATTGCAAATGTAGAACGAATAGGTAATTTAGGCTACTGGTCAACTTGCACTCATATATGACAAATACTTTAAGATCAATACTAATGAAGGGACATAAAATTGTAGGTGAATCCCACATTCATCGAGTCATAAACGATCTTTAATAGGGGTATCGCCAACATTTTTACAAAAAACCCACTCTAATACATTTTCTGGAATAAAAAAACCCAATTTCTCTATTAGGGTCCCCACCAACATAACACAGAAAACATACGTTAAGTAATTTAGACATGGAAAAAGCCGATTTTCCCTAATCTAAGGAAGAATCGGCTTTTATTAGTTTGTATATTTTACCTAGTAAAGCGCCTGAGATTTCTTAAACTCGTTCTCCATTTTATCTTTTAGTACTAGGGAAATCCGGAGAAACAGATGAAGGTAATGAATTTGCAATATTGATAATTTCTTCTTCACTTACGTTACCGGAAACTACAATTATTTTTTGAGAATCGAAATAGTATAAATAGCTATTTTTCATACTATCGTTAGAAATATTTGCTTCAATTCCATTTTGAAGAGAAATCTTTCTAGTTCCAGGATTTTCATTAAAGGGAAATCTATCAAATCTGGCAATTGTAACAATATTTTTTTTATCAACAAACGCCCAAACCTCTTCATTCTCTTTAAGGGTCATTTTATTGGCATTAAATTTGTCCATTGGTAAGTCTAAACCTTCTTTATTGGTAAAAGACTCTTTTTCTATTGCCTCTAATCTTAAAAAACCATTTATAATCCAATTATCTTTATATTCATACAAAAAAATAGAATACTTATTCTCACCTTCTGGAGAATGAATAGTAACAATACTTTTACTATCAAGAATTGTTTCAGAGATTATCGAACTATTATTAGG